>CABXIT010000012.1:0-5000 GCA_902512325.1 uncultured Alphaproteobacteria bacterium
TTACCATTAGTAAGAAAATATTTCAAAAGATATACTGGAAAATTAAATCACTATTATCTATTAAATAAAAAAATTAAAAAATTTAAGATTGCAAATTTATCAAGTATTGATGTTAGTTATGAAAATTATAAGACTACATCTTTAAAGAAATTTAAATATAAAGAAATTAAATCTTTTAATTATTTAGAAAAAAATTTTAATTTTAAAAAATTTCAAAACCTACCTTTCAAAAGTAACTGGTATATTAATAAAAGATACTTTAAACACCCAATCTACAAATATAGGTTTTTTTTTATAAAGAACTTAAATACAAAATTATCGTCATTACTTGTGATTAGAAAAATAGAATATAAAAAAACTAAAATAATTCGCTTTGTAGATTTCATAGGCGATATAAATGATTTTGTAGTTATTCGAGAAATTGCAAATAATTTATTTAAAAAAGAAAAAATTGAGTATATTGATTTCTATGCAGCAAGATTACCAATACATTTAAGAAATCTTGCTAAATTTAGATTGGTCAAAGCTAATGATAAAAATATAATTCCTGATTATTTTGAACCCTTTGTAGAAAAAAATGTTAATATCTTTTTTGAGACTTCAAACAATAAAATGATATTGTTTAAAGCTGATGCAGATCAAGATAGACCTAGGCTTAATTTATAAATAAAAAAAATGAATAATAAAATAATTATTGCAGCTTCACCTATGAGAGTCAGTCTTTTTGGAGGTGGAACAGATTTTAAAAATTATTGGAGTAAACATGGAGGATCAGTGATTAGTCTTGCAATAAATAAGTATGCTTACGTAATTGTTAAAGAAAGATATGGTAAGGATATTTATTTGCATTGGAAAGTTAGGGAGACTGTCAGCAATGTTAATGATTTAAAACATGATATTATAAAAGAGGCTTTAAAAAAAACAAATATAAATGGAATAGATATAGTTTGTTTATCTGATATCTCGCAAATTGGTACTGGTTTGGGCTCGTCCAGTGCTTTCACAGCATCAACATTAAAAGCATTATTATTCTATAAAAATATAAAAATTAAGAAAAAAAATTTGGTTAGAGAAACAATAGATATTGAAAATAATATTTTAAAAAAACCGATAGGAATTCAAGATCAGCATATGAGTGTGTATGGTTCATTTAGACGATTTTATTTTAGGAGAAATGGCAGTGTTAATAGCCTTTTATTCAACAATAAAATTGCTAATGAATTGACAAAGAATTTATATTTAATTCCAACTGGTCAAAATAGAAAAGCAGAATCTGTGCTTTCTGAACAAAATAAAAATATAAAAAAGAATATCAATAATCTTAAAGAGATTAACAATATTACGAAAAAAGCACATAGTTATATTGAGAAACATAAGTTAGATGAATTAGGTTATTTGCTACACGAGTCATGGAATATAAAAAAACAACTAGCAAGCAATGTATCTAATAAGCATATTGATGAAATATATTCAAAATGTCTAGAAAGTGGGGCTATTGGTGGAAAAATATGTGGGGCTGGAAATGGTGGTTTTTTATTAATGTTTGTACCCAAATACAATAGAAAAAAATTTGAAGAATTAAATGCAAATAAAAAATTTATTAAATTTAAGCCTGATCATTTTGGAACAAAAATTATCCAAAGTTGATGGCTAGTTTTAAAAAAATAGGTATAATTATTCTTTCAGCAGGCTTAGGCACAAGATTAAAACCATTAACTAATTTAGTACCTAAGGCACTAATTGAAATTAATAATAAAAAAAAAGTTATTGATTTAGCATTTGAGAATTTTGATAATTTAAAATCTTTTAAAAAAGAGTTTTTAGTAAATACTTTTTATAAAAGTAAATTATTATCTGAATATTTAAATTTAAAAATCAAAATATATAAAGAAAAAAAACTTAGAGGAAGTTTAGGAACATTATATGATAATATAAATTGGATTAAGACAAAAGATATTATTATATTGCAATATGGAGATGTTCTTTTTCATAAATCTATAAAAAAAACTATAAATTGGATGATAAAATCTAAGTATGAATCAAGAATGCTTGCAGATAAAAGAAAAACAACAAAACAATCTGGTGTTATTAAATTTAATTCGAAAAAAGAACTTACAAGCTTTATTGAAAAACCTAATTATGTGTCTGGAGAACAGTATGTAAATTCTGGATTGTTAGTTTTTGACAATAAATTTTTATTAAGAAAAATGAAATTATTATCAAAAAAGTTAAATACAAAAACAACACTTGATTTTTCTTATCAATTTTCTAGTTCACTTTTGAATGAAACAAAGGTATTCGTTTTTAAAAAAAACGTCTTGGATATTGGCACTCCAAATAATCTAAGAAAAGCAAGAAGTTTGAAATGGAATTAAAAATTTAAAATGATTACAACACTTGCGTATCACTATGTAAGAATAATTAAAAACTCTTTATATCCCAATATAAAAGGCCTCGAATTAGATCTGTTTAAAAAGCAAATTCAATATTGTAAAAAATATTATGAATTTATTGACTACAACGACCTAACTGAAAGTATTTACGGATCAAGAAAATTAAATAAAAATTCTATTCTATTGACTTTTGATGATGGTTTTGTCGATAACTATAAAAATGTTTTTCCTATATTGGTTAAAGAAAATATAAAAGCATGCTTTTATCCAATAACGTCAACTATAGTAGAAAACAATGTAGCAGATGTGCATAAAATACATTTTATTTTACAAAGTATTAATAACATAGAAATTATCAAAAAAGAGTCACTTAAAATTATTGAAAATCTAAAAAAAGAAAATATTATAAATGATAATTTTGATGAGATATATCATAAGTTGGCAATAGCAAATGAGGATGATGTAAAAGATATAATTTTTTTTAAACGCTTATTTCAGCATTATTTAACACCAGACATAAGATCATATTTCTTAAATATTCTTTTTTCAAAATATGTTTCTAATAATGAAAAAGAATTCTCAAAAAATTTATATTTAAGTGTTAGTCAAATTAAAGAAATGTCTGATTATGGAATGACCTTTGGAAATCATACATATAATCACAATTGGCTTGAAAAATTAAAAAAAGGAGAACAGAGAAAAGAAATGGAAAAAAGCTTAGATTTTTTAAGTTCACATATAAATGGTTTTTCTTTAAATAATTGGAGTATTGCATATCCTTATGGTTCATATAATCAATCTACTATAGACATATGTAAAGATTTAGGTGGCATAATTGGCTTTACGACTAAAGTAAATATTTCAAGAAACAACAAGGGTAATTCGATGACTTTGGAAAGACTTGATACAAATCATTTACCTAAACATGCAAATAGTGTTCCAAATAAATGGACACTCAACATTTTGTGACTGATTCTCTATTTTTACTAAAATTTAAATAATTAATAAAAAAAAAGACCAAAAATAGGGATTTTTTTAATTTTTTTATTATTTGACAAGGGTTTTGTATACATTTATAGGCTCTATTTCTTTCTAACGAAAGAAACAGTCACCATTACAATTTAATTATTTTGTTATGAAATGGCTGTTATGCTCTTTAACAGGTTAATAAGATAATAAAGAGATACGTAGACAACAATTCGTAATTAATAAATTACGAACGTTAATGGAATACGTATCAACAGATATTTTTTGTTATACAAGAAGTATTCCGCTTTAACGGACGTTCCGTAAATTTTTGACTTCGGTCAAGTTTACTTAACTTAAGAGTTTGATTATGGCTCAGAACGAACGCTGGCGGCATGCCTCATACATGCAAGTCGAACGAGGTCTTCGGACCTAGTGGCGCACGGGTGAGTAACATGTGGGAATCTACCTGAAGGTTCGGAATAACTGCGGGAAACTGTAGCTAATACCGGATGTGTCTGAAAAGAGAAAGATTTATCGCCTTCAGATGAGCCCGCACTAGATTAGCTAGTTGGTGAGGTAATTGCTCCACCAAGGCTACGATCTATAGCTGATTTGAGAGGATGATCAGCCACACTGGGACTGAGACACGGCCCAGACTCCTACGGGAGGCAGCAGTAGGGAATATTGGACAATGGGGGAAACCCTGATCCAGCAATGCCGCGTGAGTGAAGAAGGCCTTCGGGTTGTAAAACTCTTTCATCAATGATGATAATGACATTAGTTGAAGAAGAAGCTCCGGCTAACTTCGTGCCAGCAGCCGCGGTAATACGAAGGGGGCTAGCGTTGTTCGGAATCACTGGGCGTAAAGCGTATGTAGGCGGATCAAAAAGTTAGATGTGAAATCCCTGGGCTCAACCCAGGAACTGCATTTAAAACTAGTGATCTAGAATTTGGTAGGGGTTAGTAGAATTTCCAGTGTAGAGGTGAAATTCGTAGATATTGGAAAGAATACCAGTGGCGAAGGCGACTAACTGGGCCATTTTTGACGCTAAGATACGAAAGCGTGGGTAGCAAACAGGATTAGATACCCTGGTAGTCCACGCAGTAAACGATGAGTGCTAGTCGCTGGGACAATAGTTTCAGTGTCGAAGCTAACGCATTAAGCACTCCGCCTGGGAAGTACGGTCGCAAGATTAAAACTCAAATAAATTGACGGGGGCCCGCACAAGCGGTGGAGCATGTGGTTTAATTCGAAGCAACGCGAAGAACCTTACCAGACCTTGACATGGTGTGTTTGATTTACAGAATCGTAAATCTTCAGTTCGGCTGGCACACACACAGGTGCTGCATGGCTGTCGTCAGCTCGTGTCGTGAGATGTTGGGTTAAGTCCCGCAACGAGCGCAACCCTCATTTTTAGTTGCCAGCAGGTTAAGCTGGGCACTCTAAAAAAACTGCCGGTGATAAGCTGGAGGAAGGCGGGGATGACGTCAAGTCCTCATGGCCCTTACGGTCTGGGCTACACACGTGCTACAATGGTGGTGACAGTGGGCAGCAATACTGCAAAGTAAAGCTAATCCCAAAAAACCATCTCAGTTCGGATTGGACTCTGCAACTCGAGTCCATGAAGTTGGAATCGC
>CABXIT010000012.1:10000-39334 GCA_902512325.1 uncultured Alphaproteobacteria bacterium
ATTTTTGAAATTGATGATAATGAAGATTTTATTATTGTTGAAAATTTATTGAAATTTAGATCTTAGTGAATGGCAAATATTTAAGATGAAAAAAAATTTAAAAATAGTAAATATTCCAACACTTCAATCAAAAATATTAAATTTAAAAAAAAAGAAAAAAAAAATAGTTCATTGTCATGGAGTTTTTGACTTAATTCATCTAGGCCATCTTAGACATTTCAATAAAGCAAAAGAATATGGTGATATTTTAATAGTAACTATTACAAGTGATGATTTTGTTAAGAAAGGCCCGTATCAACCAGTTTTTAATTCTGCTCAAAGATTGGAAACACTAAGTAATTTGGAATGTATAGACTATGTAGCATCTAATGACGATTATGATGCAGTTGATCTAATAAAAAAAATAAAACCAAATTTTTATTGTAAGGGATATGACTATAAAAATTTCAAAAAAGATTTAACAGGTAAAATTAAACTTGAATTAGAAGCATTAAAATCAGTTAAAGCTAAATTAATTATAACCGATGAAATAAGTTTTAGCTCAAGTAAACTTTTAAACGATCAAAATTTAACATTTGATGAAAAACAATACAAATTAATTAACTATATTAAAAAAAAATTTACTTTTGATAACATAAAAAACATTATTGATAAATTTAAAAGAAATAAAATTTTGGTTATAGGTGAAACAATTATTGATCAATACGTATTCTCTGAAGTTGTAGGTAAATCAGGTAAATCTGCAATGATGACTGTAAAAGATTTATATCAAGAAAAATATTTAGGAGGTGCTGGAATTGTTGCTAATCATTTGTCAGAGTTTAGTGATAATATTGAGTTAGTTTCAATTTTAGGAGAAAAAAAAGAGCACTTATCTTTTGTTCACTCAGAATTAAATAATAAAATTAAAAAAAAATTTTTTTATAAAAAAAAATCAGAAACAATCTTAAAAAAAAGATATGTTGATAGTATTTCTAATTCAAAAATGTTTGGAGTTTACTCTTTAAATGATGATGAAATTGATCATAATCTTGAAAAAAAAATCTATAACTATTTAAAATTAAACTTAAAAAAATATGAATTGATAATAGTTTGTGACTATGGGCATGGCTTTATTACAAATAAAATTGCACAACTAATATGCAAAAATGCAAACTTCCTCTCTCTAAATGCACAAATCAATTCAAATAATATTCGGTATCACTCAATTGAAAAGTATAATAATATTCATTCATTAGTATTAAATGAAAATGAAATTAGGCATGAAATAAGAAATAAATCTGATAAAATAGAAAATGTAATAAAGAGTTTAAAAAAGAAAAAAAATATTAGAGATTGTGTGGTTACATTAGGTCAAGGTGGCTTAGTTTCTCTAAATATGTCCAAAAAATTTAATTATTGCCCATCTTTTGCAACAAAAATAATTGACTCAGTTGGCTCAGGAGATGCTCTACTAGCTATGTATTCGATTTGTGCTTTTAATAAAATTGAAATTAACTTAGGTATGCTTTTAAGCTCTTTGTCTGCGTCCCAAGCTTTAGAAAAAATGGGTAATAGTAAATCTGTTAGCAAGAAACATATTATTAAAGTCCTCTCACATATTTTAAAATAGATTTATTGATGGTAAAAAGATTTTTATTTAAAACTGTTCTTTTTATTTTAATGCCTTTAAGTTTTATTTTTTTGATACTTATTAGACTAATAAGTCCATTTTTAGTTATAAGAATAGGAATGATTCCAAATGTTGTTGTGGGCGATTTTATTTTTGATACTCAATACTATTTATCAAAAAAAAAAATAAATAATAAACAATATTTCTTAGATTTTTTTTATTTACAATCTAATACAAGCTCAAATATTGCTTATGAAAGAATATTAAAAAGAGAAATTATTATTCATAGAATTTTTCATTTTATTGACATAATTAATCAAAAATTTTTTTCTTCAAAAATACACACAATTAAAATTAGGATAGGAGGTGCTAGTCGTGATATTAAAGATTACATTCTTAATAGTCAAAATACTTTTTATTTTAATAAATTTGAAGAAAATATAGGTCTAAATTTCTTAAAAGAATTAGGAATAAAGCCTAGTGATAAATTTGTATGCATTATTAATCGAGATACTTTTTATAAAGAAAAATTATCAAGTTTCAAAAAAAAGGATTGGAGTTATCACAATCACAGAAATTCAAGTATAAAAAACTATTTAAAAGCTGCTTCTAAACTTGAAGAAAAAGGATACTTTGTTTTAAGAATGGGCTTTGGTGTTTCTGAAAAAATATATCTTAAATCTAAAAAAATAATTGATTATGCACTATCTGGAAAAAGAACACCTCTTTTAGATTTATATTTATTTTCAAAGTGTTACTTTGCATTGGGAAGGGATGGTGGAATTAATTGTGTGAGTTTTGTGAATAATAGACCATGCGCAATTGTAAATGCTACAAATTTTGATCATGCGCCTATTAATAATAAAATAAATTTAATAATCTTTAAAAGATTTTGGGATAGGAAGAAAAATAAATATTTTAAAATTAATGAAATTTTTAAAAATAAATTTTCAAATTTTTATACTTATAACGATTTTGAAAAAAATAATATTGAAGTTCATGAAAATACAGAAGACGAAATATGTGAATTGGCTCTAGAAATGCACAATAGACTAAATAATATATCTAAATATAGTTATGAGGATGACATCTTACAAAATAAATTTAAAGAAATTTTTCCCAAGCGAATTGATAATTGTATAGTAAGATCAAGAATTGGCAAAAAGTATATTAGAGATAATCTTGAATGATAAAATTTAGTATTATTATTCCAGTTTATAATGAAGAAAAAAATATTGTTCCATTAATTCAGCATACTTTTAATTGTTTAGAAAATTTAGAAATAGAAATAATAATTGTTAATGATTGTAGCACAGATAATACATTATTTGAATTAAATAAAATTAAAAAATATAACAATTTACGAATATTGAATCATAGAACTAACCTTGGACAAAGTGAGTCAATTAAGACTGGTATTAAAAATTCTAAATATGAAACAATAGTTACTATTGATGGTGATGGACAAAATGATCCAAAAGATATTGAAAAATTAATAAAAATTTATTTTGAAAATGATACAATTAGTTTGGTAGGGGGTATTAGAAAAAAAAGAAAAGATAGTTTGATAAAAATTTATTCATCAATTTTTGCAAACAAAATTAGAATGTTTTTACTAAATGATGATTGCCCAGATACTGGCTGTTCTTTAAAAGTATTTAATAAGAATATTTTTTTATCTTTTCCTTTTTTTGATGGTATCCATCGATTTTTACCAGCTTTATTTATTGGATTTGAGCATAAGACAAGGTATTTAGAAGTTGCGCATTTTCCTAGAAAGTTTGGTTATTCAAAATATGGAACAATCGATAGAATGATAAAGGGTATTAGAGATATAATAAAGGTAATGAAAATAATTAAGAATCACAAATCATGATTGGGAGTTATATTAATAATTTATCTAATTTAGAAATATTATTTTTAATTATAGGATTTGTTGGCCAGGGTTTATTTGCATCTAGATTTATATTCCAATGGATATATTCAGAAAGAAAAGGAGAAAGCCATATACCGTTAATATTTTGGTACTTAAGTATTTTTGGTGGATTAGGACTATTAACTTATGCAATCTTTAGGAAGGATCCTGTAATAATAGTTGGACAAATTTTTGGAATATTTATATACGTCAGAAATTTAACATTAATCTATAATAAAGCTAAAAAACAAAAATGAATAAAATACAAAATTATATCAATGGAAAATTACAGAGTATTTCAACTAATCAACTTGATGTGCATGACCCATCAACTGGTGAAAAATTATCAACAGTAGTTTTATCTAACAAAGAAGATTTCATAAGTTGTATTCAGAGTTCAAAAAAAAGCCAATTAGAATGGGCTAAAGAAACACCTTTAAAAAGATCAAGGATACTATCAAATTATAAAAATTTAATTGAAAATAACATATCTCTTCTTGCTGAAATAGTGTCCAAAGAACATGGCAAGACATTAGAAGATGCTAAAGGTTCAGTAATTAGAGGTTTGGAAGTTGTGGAATTTGCATGCGGAATACCGCATTTATTAAAGGGAGAATTTTCTCAAAATGTTGGCACAAACATTGATTCGTGGTCAATTAGATCTCCTTTAGGTGTTTGCGCAGGTATTACACCTTTTAATTTTCCTGCAATGGTACCTATGTGGATGTATCCTATTGCCATAGCATGTGGAAATTCTTTTATACTTAAGCCATCAGAGAAAGATCCATCTTGCGCCATAAAGCTTGCTGAACTTTTTTCAGAAGCTGGCTTACCAGATGGGGTTTTTAATGTAATTAATGGAGATAAGTTTATTGTTGATGAGATTTTAAATAGCAAAGAAATATCATCAGTGAGTTTTGTTGGATCCACTAATGTTGCAAAATATATATATGAAAAAGCCGCAAAAAATCTAAAAAGAGTTCAAGCTCTGGGTGGAGCTAAAAATCATTTAGTTGTAATGCCTGATGCTAACTTAGATCAAGCAGTAGATGGAATAATAGGTGCAGGCTATGGCTCTGCAGGAGAAAGATGTATGGCTATATCAGTTGCTGTTGCCGTAGGAAACATCGGAGATGCTTTAGTTGATAAAATTAAATTAAAAGCTGAAAACTTAAAAGTTGCTCCATGGACAAACACTGAGTCTGATATGGGACCACTAATATCTAAGGAACATAAAGAAAAAGTTGAAAGTTATATTTCTAGAGGGGAGAAAGAAGGAGCAAAATTAGTTTTGGATGGAAGAAATTTAAAGTTGCAAGGTTATGAAGAGGGTTATTTTGTAGGACCAACTTTGTTTGATGAAGTTACAGCCTCTATGGATATTTATAAAGATGAAATTTTTGGTCCAGTTTTATCAGTAGTAAGAGTTGATACTTACGATCAAGCACTAAAATTAGTTAATGAACATGAATATGGGAATGGCTCTACAATTTATACATCCGATGGTGAAATTTCTAGAAACTTTACATCTAAGTGTGAAATTGGAATGGTTGGTATAAACGTTCCTATTCCAGTTCCAATGGCCTTTCATAGTTTTGGTGGATGGAAATCTTCACTTTTTGGGGATCATGCAATGCATGGAACTGAAGGAATACATTTTTTTACTAAATTAAAAACGGTTACAAGCAGATGGCCAAAAAGCATTAAAAGTGGTCCAGAATTTGTCATACCGACAAATTAAAAATGAATATACTCATAACTGGTTGCGCAGGTTTTATTGGATTTAGTTTATGCAAATATTTTTCTAAATTTGAAGACTACAATGTTATTGGTGTTGATAATTTAAATAGTTACTATGATAAAAAACTAAAATTGGATAGATTAAAAATTATATCAAAATCAATAAAATTTATAAATGCTGATATATGTGATAGAAAAAAAATTGGTCAAGTTATCAAATCAAATAAAATTACAGCATGTTTTCATTTAGCAGCACAAGCAGGAGTTAGATATTCAATCACCAATCCAGATGAATTTTTTAATGCCAATCTTGAAGGTTTCTATAACGTAATTAATCAATGCAGATTGAATAAAGTAAAACATTTCTTTTTTGCTTCAAGTAGTTCGGTATATGGAGACTCAAAAAAATACCCTCAAAAAGAGACTGATAGAACTGATAATCCAATCTCATTTTATGCAGCAACAAAAAAAGCTAATGAATTAGTGTGTTTTTCATTTAGTAAAATTTACAACATGAATATAACTTGTTTACGTTTTTTTACCGTATATGGTCAATTCGGAAGGCCAGATATGGCTTTTTTTAATTTTGCTAACTCAATTAAAAAAAATAAAAAAATATATTTATTTAATAATGGTAATAATTTTAGAGACTATACATATATAGACGATGTAATTTTTTCTATAAAATCAATTTTTGATAAAAAAATAAAAAGTAAATTAAATAATTTTGAAATTATTAACATATGTTCTTCGAATCCAATTAAAACTACAAAAGTAATAAATATTTTTGAAAAAATTATGAAGAAAAAAGCTAAAATAGAAAAAGTTGAAAATGCTCTTGGAGATGTAAAGAAAACATTTGGAAGTAATAATCGTATTAAAAAATACTCTAAAAATAAATTTACTGATGTTCGCACCGGTATAACAAAATATGTAAAGTGGTTTAATGAATATTATAAATAATTCGAATTTTTGGTATTTTTTTCCTTCTTTATTTTTTTGTCTTTTAATACCTGCTTTGCTATCTGGCCCTTTTTTACCAGATTTGTTTTTATCTCTTATCGCATTATTTGGATTGTTTTTGTTTTTGAAAAAAAAAGATTTTAAAATACTTAAACACCCTTTCTTAATTTTTTTTATTTTTTTTTATTTTTATATTTTAATTAGCTCTTTTTTTTCAACAAATATTATAAATTCTTTAAGTGTGTCATTGTTTTATTTTAGGTATCTTTTTTTCATAATTGGATCTGTGTACATTTTAAAAAAAAATGAATATTTAATTAATTATTTTTTTTATTCTTTTTTTATAACGATTTTATTTGTTTCTTCAGACGCATTGTATCAGTTAATTAATGGAAAAAATATATTAGGCTTTGTGAAACATGGTGATAGATTAAGTGGTTTATTTGGAGATGAATTCATACTGGGAAGTTTTCTATCAAGATTATTTCCTTTATTAGTAGGTTTAATTATTTATCTTTATACAAAACCAAAAAATTTATTTGTATATATACTTTTTTTAATATTTTTTATTTTAATTGATATTTTAGTTTTTTTTTCCGGTGAGAGAGCTGCTTTTTTTTATATTACAATGTCCACATTTCTAATGATTATTCTTTTAACAAATTTTAAGATAATACGCTTTATCTCAATTATAATTACAGCTTTATTCATAATTTTGTATGGAAATATTAACAATCAAATGAATAATAGAATGTTCACACAAACATTTGAAGATCTTGGAATTAGTTCACAAAATTCAGAAATACAACCAAATGTCTATTCCTCAAAATATAAGTCAATGTTTTTAACTGCATTAAATATGTTTGAGGATAATATTATATTTGGGCAGGGGCCAAATTCATTCGAAGTATTATGTGAGGAAAAAAAATTCCATGTTAATAATGGTTGTTCAACCAGCCCACATAATAATTATTTACAACTACTTGCAGAGAGTGGAATTATCGGATTTATTCCTTTTGTTGTTTTATTTTGTTTTTTTTCATATTTATTTTTTAAACATTTTTATAGAAAAATTTTTAACCATAAAAATAATTTAAATGATTATCAAATATGTTTGCTAATTTGTGTGTTCATATCTCTTTTTCCATTTATTCCTACTTCAAATTTTTATAACAATTGGCTGAATGTAATTTACTATCTTCCAGTATGTTTTATTATCTATAATCAAAATAAAAGTATTGATACAAAATAAATGTTTTTTAGAAAATTTTTTTACCTCCTTGATAATGATTATAAAAGCTTACCTCTTTTCGGTAGTTTAATTTTATTTGTGACATTACTTGAAATATTAAGTCTTAGCATCTTAGGTATTTTGGTTACATTACTTGTAGGTCAAGAACTTGAAAATTCAAAATTTTATTTTATCTTCAATTTTTTTCAAAATTTTTTTCATAAAAATAATTCTACGCTTATTTTTTGTTTAATATTATTAACTTTTTGGCTTTTGAAAACTATTTTAATTATTTTAATTAATAATTTAATGATCAAATACTCTTTTAAGAAAGAGTTAAAATTAAAATATAGAATATTAGAGTCTTTTACTAATATTGAATATCTAAGTTATATTAATAATCAAAGTTCTTTTTATGTAAATTCATATAACAGATACCCAGGTATTTTTAGAACTTTTTTCAAAAATGTAATTCAATTTAGTAGTGATTTGACTGTTACAATTGCATTAATATTGTTCTTAATCTATCTCAATCCAATTGTTACTACCTTGATCATCTTAGTTAATATTTGTTTTATATTGTTTTACTATAATTTTTTTTTAAAAACATTAAATGAATTTGGGCAAATTAGTAACATTGGTTTTCAGACATCCACTCAATATCTCCAAGAATATTTCAGAGGATTTAAAGAAATAAAAATCTTAAACAAAGAAATATTTTTTAAAAAAAAATTAATAGAAGGTGCAAATTCTATAGCAAAAGGCGACTCTAAAATTCAAATTTATAATTTTATAAGTAGACCTATTTTAGAATTTATTTATGTCTCATTAATAACAATAGGGGTTATTTTTTTGATTTTGAGAAACCAGGATATACTCTCTTACCTGCCTTTTATTTCTATATTTGTTGTATCAGGTTTTAGATTGCTACCTTACATACATAAATTTAATATTTTTTTTGGATCAATTAAATCTTCTCAACATGCAATTGAGAGTCTTTATGAATATCTTATTAAAATTTCTGACTCAAAAACAGAGTTTAAAGATCATTATAATTATAATTCATTTAACAATATTAAGTTTCATGATATCAACTTTTCTTATCAAAATGGAAAAAAAATATTTAATAAACTCAATCTAGAAATTGACAAAAACAGTTTTATTGGCATTGTTGGTAAATCAGGAATTGGGAAAACTACACTCATAGATTTACTTTTAGGTATTTTAAAACCAAGTTTAGGAAAAATATATATAAATAAAACATTGGTTAAAAATCACAGTCAATATTATTTAAAAAATTGGCAAAATAAGATATGCTATCTCCCTCAAGATATTTTTATTAGTGATGATACATTATATGCTAATATAACTTTTCAGCATAAAATAAACGAATTAGAAAAAAATAAAGTAATTGATACTTTAAAAAAAGTAAATTTATATGAATGGTATAAAAATTTAGATTTGGGACTTGATACAATAGTTGGTGAAAATGGACAATTTATTTCTGGAGGGCAAAAGCAAAGAATAGCTTTAGCAAGAGCATTTTATTTTAACAAAGAAATTATTATTATGGATGAATCTACTAACTCTTTGGATAATGAAAATGAAAAAATCATTATAGACGAAATAAAAAAAATATCCTCAGAAAAAACAGTAATATTTATTTCGCATAAAATTGAGTTATTAAAAAAATGTGATAGAGTTTTGCAAGTCTCAAATAATAATCTAGTAGACTACAAATTTTAAATTTATGAAAGCCTTTATCAAAACAATATTTATGATAAAGAAAATTATTTTTAGTAAAAAAGAATTTTTACTTCCTCTAAAAAAAAATATTTTGTTATTTGATGAAAATGGAAGTGATAAAATAAATTATTCTAAGATTATAAAATCAGATTATTTGATTTTAAATACTAGATATGAAAAAATAAATTTAATGATTTTATTTTATTCCTTTTTTAAAAAAAATAAATATTCAAATTATTTATATTTAAATACATATATAGAATATTGTGATCCTAAAATTATTATAACTTATATTGATACATCAGCTAGATTAATTGAGATTAAAAAAAATTTTGAAAAAATAATTTTTATTTTTATTCAAAATGGCTATAGGCAAAAAAGGTGGAATAAATCATTTGCTTTAATTGATAATAAAAAAAAAATAATTGATTATTATTTTGTGCAAAATGAAAACTGGCAAAACTATGTAAAAGATTATTTTTTCAAACAAGTTTATACTGTTGGCTCAATAACAAATAATAATTTTAAATATTGTGCCAATTTTAAGCAAATTAAATCCGTGCAGTGGGTTTCTCAGTATCGTAAAAATAATAAAAATAATTTAGAACCTATTTTGCTAAAATATATTAAAAAAATCTGTTTAAATTATAATTTAAGTTTAGAAATTATATTAGCTCATAAATCAAAATATAAAGATGAGGTAAAATTTTATGAAGACATAATAGGAGAATGCTTTTTACAAGTAGATTCATATAAAGCTGTAAATGAAGAATCTTTAATTGTTGGAATTGATTCAACGTTTTTGTATGAATCATTTGCAAGAGGGTTTAGAACTGCATTTTTAACTGTAAGGAGTACGCAAAAAGACTGTGATGAATCTTATAATTTCGGTTGGCCAGGACAATATTCAAAAGATGGTAATTTTTGGACATCAGAATTAGATGAACAAAAAATATCTAACATATTTAAATATTTAATAAATATTAGTCATTCTGAATGGAAAAATGAAATTGCAAATTATGAGTCTATAATGCATTATGATCCGGGTAATAAATTTATAAAAAAACACTTATCAAAAATTACCAAATAGTATTATGAAAAAGAATATTCTACTTATAGGTGGCGAAGGTTACATAGGTTCAGTAACCGCTTTGTATTTACTATCTAAAGGATACAAGGTTACAAGTTATGATAATTTAATTTTTAACAATAATCATTCAGTTTTAAGCAAGAAATATAACCAAAATTTCAAATTTATATTTGGTGATTTGCAAAATCAGAAATTATTAAAAAAAGTAATAATCGAAAATAATATTAAGGTTATTGTTTTGTTAGCTGGTTTAGTAGGTGATCCTATTACAAAGAAATATCCAAAATATTCGAAGATAATTAATGATTATCTTGTTTCTAAAACAATTAATTTAGTCAAAAAAATCAAACTGGATAATTTTATATTTGTTTCAACTTGTTCAAATTATGGATTAATAACAGATGATGTAATAGCAGATGAAAATTTTTATTTAAAACCCTTGTCTTTATATGCGAAATCTAAAGTTAGAGCTGAAAAGACTATCCTAAAATCTACGTCAAACAAATTTTATAGACCAACAATATTAAGGTTTGCAACAGCATTTGGAATTTCACCTAGGATGAGATTTGATTTAACTGTAAATGAATTTACAAGAGAAATGTTTTTAAATAAAAAAATTGATGTTTATGACCCAGATACTTGGCGACCATATTGTCATGTTTTAGATTTTGCAAGAGCAATACAAAAAGTTTTTGAGTCTGATATTTCAAAAACTACTTTTGAAGTTTTTAATGTTGGAAATTCAATTAATAATGCAACTAAAAGAATGATCATTGATTTAATTAAATCAAAAATAGATGACTCAAAAGCTAATTACTTACGCAATTCAAATGATAAAAGAAATTACAGAGTAGATTTTAGCAAAATAGAAAAAAAACTTAGTTTCCAGACTAAATATTCAATAGAATATGGCATCGATGAAATATTGAATTTTTTAAAAGATGGTTTTTTTGATAAAAAATTAGTAAATAAAAACGAATATGGAAATTATTTTTTAAAATAAGTTTATAATGAGTATTTTTAAAAACAAAATTGATAGTACATATGTAATTGCCGAAGCTGGTGTAAATCATAACGGCAGTCTAAGAATAGCTTTAGATCTAGTTGAAAAAGCTAAAAATTCAGGAGCTGATGCAATTAAATTTCAACTTTTTAATATTAATGAACAAGTTTCTAAGGATGCTAAAACCGCCCCATATCAAAACAAAAATACTAATCAGCAATCTATGAAAAAAATGGCACTTTCTTATGACTTACCATTGGCTGCGCATAAAAAAATTAAAGATAAATGTGACAAATTAAATATTGATTATATGGCATCCTGCTTTGATTATGAAAGTGTTGATTTTATCAAAGATAAACTTCAAATTGATTATGTAAAAATTGCATCAGGTGAAATCACAAATATTAATTTACTTAAATATATATCAAAAAAAATAAATACAGTTATATTAAGTACGGGTATGAGTGATTTAAATGAAATAAACACCGCCCTTGGCATTTTAAAAAAAAACAAAAAAATTGAAATTGCAATTTTGCATTGTGTATCTTTGTATCCAACAAAAGATAAATTATTAAATTTGAATTTCTTAAAAACATTATCAAAAAAATACAATCATATTTTGGGATTCAGTGATCACACTGTTGGATATGATGCGGCAAAAATAGCAGTTTCACTTGGCTGCAAAGTTATAGAAAAACATCTTACATTAAATAAAAAAGATATTGGTCCTGATCATAAAATGGCACTCAATCCAAATCAATTTAAAAGATTTGTAGCAAATATAAAGAAAACAGAAATTATGCTAGGATCTAAAAACAAAATTATTAATCAAAAAGAAATTGAAATGAGGAATTTTGCAAGAAGAAGTATAGTTGCATCGAAGGATATAAAATCAGGCTCAACATTAAATAATAATAATATTACCCTTAAGAGGCCTGGAAATGGAATAAGTCCCTATCTGTTTAAAAAAATTATTGGAAAAAAAACTATCAAATTTATTAAAAAGGACTCACTTCTATCATTAGATATGTTTAAATAGGAATGAAGAAAATTGCTTTTTTTTCAACATCAAGATCTGAATATGGAATAATAAAACCTTTAATTAGAAAATTACAAAATAACAAAAAATATAAAATATTATTTTTTGTTGGTGGCACTCATCTAAATCAACATTATGGTCTTACAAAATCAGAAATTAAGACTGATAAAATAAAAATAAATGATACATTTAATTATTTAGATAAATATTCTAAACAAGACATCAGCAATTCTTTTGCTAGAGCAACTAATAAAACAAATGATTTATTTATTAAATATAAATTTGATTATGTTTGTATTTTAGGGGACAGATTAGAACTTTTATCAATATTAATAAATAGTCTTATATATAATAAGAAAATAATTCATATTGGTGGAGGTGATACTACTGAAGGTGCATTTGATAACACAATCAGGGATATGATTTCAAAAGCATCTTTTTTGCACTTTGTTTTAATTAAAAATCATAAACAAAAGCTGATTCAAATGAGCTGTAAAAAAAATTCTATTTATGTTGTCGGTTCTTTAGCAATTGATACTATAAAAAAATTAAAATTTGCTCCTAAAGCTACAATATTTAATAAAATGAATTTAAATATTAATTTAAAAACTGCAATATTTTCTTTCCACCCCTGTTATGCAGATTTAAAAAAAATTTCAAATATTGGTAATTTTTTTGAAGATATATTAAAGTTATTATTAGAATTAAATTTACAAGTTATTTTAACTTATCCAGGTTTAGAAATTGAAAGTGATAACATTATAAAAAAAATTAATGAATTTAAAAAGAAAAATATAAAAAATTTATTTATATTTAAATCTTTAGGGATAGCTAATTTTAATAATGCACTTAAAAATTCTGATTTAATAATCGGTAATTCATCTGCAGGCATTGTAGAAGCACCTTATCATAATATACCAACTGTTAACATAGGAGACAGACAAAAAGGAAGGTTTTTTCATGAATCAATCTTTGACTCTAGTTATAATCTTAACAAAATTAAAGACTCAATAAGAAAATCATTAAAATATAAATTTAAGAAGCAAAAATATATTTATGGTAATGGAGACGCATCAGTTAAAATAATTAAAATATTAGATAATCAAATAAAATAAATAGTGAATCAAAAATTTTCAATTGCAGGACAATATGTTGATTTTGATAAATTCAATTCATCAAAAGTAAATTTTAGCCCTTATTTTTTAAATTCAGGTACGTTAACTATGAGTGGCAGGTCAGCTTTAATCTTATTATTAGAAAAATTTAATAAAAATAAATCAAAAAAAATATATTTACCTGGTTATGTTTGTGAGACTATCCCTAAAAACTTAATTAGTTTAGGTTTTAAAATACATTTTTATGATATTTTTCTTAATTCAAAAATAGATAAATTATTTGAAGAGCAATCTATAGTTATTGTTGTTCACTATTTTGGTAATGAAAATAAAATCTCTAGTAAATTAAAAAATTCAAATTTAATAATATTAGAGGATTATACTCATTGTATGTTGAATAATCTTAATGCTAAATTTAATAAAAGAAATGTTTTTATGTCACTTAGAAAATTCACAGGTCTCCCTTTTGGAGGTTGGACAAATATCAAAGAGAATATAAATACTTTAAATAATAAAAAAATTTTAAAAAAAGAAAAAATAATTTACAAATATTTAAATCAAAAAAAAACATATATTAAAAATGAATCAGAATTTTCATTGAAATTAGAAAATAAATTTTTAAAATTGAATAAAGATAATGAAATTTTATTAGATAAAAATATTTTAAATTATCCAATCCCTAAAATTTCCAATAATATTTTGAGTTGCTATAATTGGAAAATAATTAGAAAAAAAAGAATAGAAAATTGGAAATATTTGAATAAAAATTTAAAAAATAAGTTCGAAGTATTTCCAAAAAAAATTCAAGATAATGTATGTCCCTTATACTTTATAATTATAACAACAAAAAGGGATCAAATTCGAAATCATCTAATCAGCAAAAGAATATTTGTTGCCAATTCATGGAAAAAAATAAGCGATTTAAATTACCGTAATTTGACTAAATCAATATTTTTATTTAAAAATATTTTATATATTCCTTTAGATCAAAGATTAGAAAAATTTCATTTAAACATTATAATTCAGAATTTATTATTTTATGGAAAAAATTGAACCATTATATCTAAAAAAAAAGAATTCAAATTATGTTAATATTTTTTTAGAAAATAAAATTAAGAATTTTGCATGTGTATATAATCATGAAAAATATTTGAAATTAAACGAAAATAATATTGTTACAATAAAATTTCAATCAGGTAAAAATGTTTGGTTAAATACATATGAGATAAACACCATTGATAACGAGTTAACCAATAGTTCAATTAAATATTTTGATCTTCAAAGTCCTTATGGATATTATGGCCCCTATACAAATAATATTGAAAAAACATTTGTAGAAGATGCTAATTTTGCTTTCGATAATTGGTGTTTGGAAAATAATATTGTTGCAGAATTTGTAAGATTTAATCCATTGATAAACAATTTTAATTTAAGAAAAAAATGTGAATTATTATTTGATAGAATAACTTTAAGTAATGATTTAGTTAAATTTAAAAAAAAAATAATTCCCTTTAATTCAAAAATTATGAATCAAATAAATAATTATAAAAATCACAATATTGTTATAAAAAAAAGTATAAATCAAGATGATTACTTTAATTTTATTGAAATTTATAAACAAAAGATGCAATCAATAAGTGTAAATAATTTTTACTTATTTTCTGAAACGTATTTTATAAATTTATTTGAGTTTCTTAAAAAAAATGGTTTTCTGATTTTGGCATTTAATGATAATAAAATAGTTGGCGGATCTATAATTTTGATTGATAATAAAAGTGCTTATTATCATTTGTCTGCAAATGCCGATAAGCAAATTTCAGGTCTAACAAACTCTTTAATATATAAAGCCATGCAATATTCCAGCTCTACAAATTTGAGTAATTTTTTTCTTGGTGGTGGAAATTCAAGTTCAGAACATGATAACCTATATAAATTTAAAGAAAAAATGGCAAATAAGAAACATAAATATTATATTGGAAAAAAAATACATGATATTAATATGTATCAATATATTATAAAAAATTGGGAAAATAAATTTCCTAATTTGAAAAAAATGTATAATAAACATTTGCTCAAATATAATAATAAAGTTTAGAAATGAAAAAAAATATCAAAAATCTGTGTATTAATAAAGATTATACAATTTCTAAATCAATGAAAAAAATCAATAAACTTGGAACCAGATGTTTATTCATATTAAATTCAAACTCTCAATTCATAGGAACTATATCAGATGGGGATATAAGGAGGTCTATATTAAAAGGAGCAAATCTTAATCAAAGTATAGAAAAATTTTATAATTCAAAACCTATGGTTTTAAAAAAAAATGATAAAAATATTACAAAAAAAATTAATAATCTAAAAAACAAAAAATATTTAAATTTAATTCCTGTCTTGAATGATAAAAATAAAGTTGTAGATTTTGTGAACCTAGATAAAATTTATAAAGTTAAATCAACACTTAATCATACAATTAAATTTCCATTAGTAATTATTGCAGGCGGATTTGGAAAAAGGTTTCAACCTTTCTCTCATATTGTGCCTAAGCCTTTGTTACCAATTAATGGTAAATCTTTGTTAGAAATAATTATAAACAAGTATCAAGAAAATGGTGGAAAGAAAATAATTTTATCTTTAGGCCATAAAGCAAATTTGATTATTTCATATTTAAAAAATATAAAATATTTTCATAAATTAAATTTTATCAAAGAAACTAAACCCTTAGGAACTATTGGTAGTTTATCAAAGGCATCTAAATTTTTAACTAAAAATCAGAATATTACAGTAACAAATTGTGACACTATAATTACTCATGACTACAACAAAATTTGCGAGTATCATTTAAATGAAAAAAATGATCTTACTGTTGTAGTTTGCAACAAAAGTTATAAATCTCCATATGGCTCTTGTATTTTAGGTGAAAATCAAAATTTGTTAAAAATACATGAAAAACCAGAGTTCAAAATACTAGCTCATACTGGTTTTTATTTACTTAATACTTCGTTGATTAAATTAATTAAAAAAAATACATCAATTGATTTTAATGAATTTATCAAATTATGTATTGGAAATAAATCAAAAATAGGTGTTTACCCTATCTCATCAGATGAATGGTTAGATATCGGTGACTTAAGCAGATTAAATGACTTAAATTTTCTAAATAATGTTAAGATCTAAATTTTTTGGTATAGTTCCTTTGAGAAAAGGTTCTATAAGACTTAAAAATAAAAATATAAGAAAAATATTTAGTAAAAGATTAATTGATTACACAATTGATGCTGTGATGAGATCTAAATATGTAAATGAGGCAGTGATCACAACTGACTATGAATCAGTTATTAAAGCAGTAGAACAAAATGGAATACTTAAAACTATAAAACGACCAAAATATTTATGCACGTCAAACGCTTCTTTAATAAATGTTATTAATCATTCACTTAAGCATATAAAAAAAAATTTTAATATTTTACCAGAAAATTTAATTTTATTGCAACCTACTTCACCATTTAGAACATCTAAAGATATTGATCAGGCAATAAAAATATTTAATGAGTCAAATAAAAAAAGTTTAATTTCAATATCTACACCATTAAATTCCATAAATGATCAAATATTAATTCAGAATAATAAATATGAATTTTTAAACAAATATATCCCAAAAGAATTTAAAAATTCTAAAAATTATTTTATTGATGGATCTATTTATATTATTAATACAAATTATTTTTTAAAGAAACAAATATTATGGGATAAGAATTCGATTTTATTTAAAATTAAACAGAGCCATTCAATTGACATTGATACTAATTTTGATCTTGAACTAGCAAGATCTCTAGCATATTATTCAAAGATTAATTCAAATATATTTTAATAATCTATTAATCATGAATCAAAACTACAGTAAATTTGAAATAAATAGCAGAGTAATATTTGGCAAAAATTCTTTAAAAGAATTAATTGAAGTTATTAAAAATGATTTTAAGTTTAAGCGCATTGGTGTTGTGATAGATTACAATCTGTATAAAAATTCAAAAGAAACCAAAGTTTTTATCCATAAAATCAAAGAAACTTTTAATAAACCAATTTTTGTATATTATAAATTAAAACACGAGCCAACTTATGAATACTTAGATAAAATAAAATTTAAATTTAAAAAAAACAAAACTAGTTTAATTGATTGTATTATTGGCATAGGGGGAGGGAGCTCTATAGATCTTGCAAAAGGTATTGCAACATTAATTAAAAATCATCTTTCATCTAAGAAATATATGGGTTTCCCAACTCACTTAAATAAATCAATACCTGTAATAGCAATACCGTCTACTGCAGGAACAGGTACTGAACTTGCATATAATGCTGTATTTATTGATAAAAAAAATAATTTAAAACTTGGGATAAATACAAAAAACAATTACCCTTTACTTGCCGTATTAGACCCAATTCTTTTATCATCTTCACCAAAAACAGTTTTAATAAATTCAGCTCTAGGAGCCTTAATCCGATCTGTTGAAACTTATGTATCTCCAAAAGCTAATACAATAAGTAGAATGTATTCTAAAATTGCATTTGATCTAATTTATAATAACTTAAAAAAAGTTGTAAATAACAGGAAAGACTTTTCCTCTATTTTAAATTTACAATGGGGAGCATATTATTCAATGGCAGCTTTGAGTAATTCAACCTCAGGACCAGCAGGAGCTTTGAGTTATTTTTTTTCATTGAATTTTTCGGTCCCACAAGGTTTAGGGTATTCTGTATCAGGAATTAATATTATTAATTTAAATCATAGGCTAGGATTTTTTGGATATGGAGATTTTTATAATTTAATTAAAAAGAATAAACTTCAAAAACAGTCTCAAAAATTAAAATCAAAATTATTTATAAGTAGTTTAAATCGTCTTTTTAAGTTGTATAATACTTTAGAATTAAAAAATTTAAATTTTAATAAGAAAGACGAAATTAAAATTAATGAATTTTATAAAGTAGTCGAAGTTGCTTTTCAAAATAATCCAATTCAGTATAAAGAGAAGGATTTGACTATTTTAACAAAAGGTTTATTTAAAAAATAGTTATGCCAGGCTATGAACTTATTAATAATTTTGAAAAAAATGCAGTTAATGAAATTTTTGATAATAAAGAATTATTTTACAACGGGAAAAGAGTAAAAAAATTTGAAAAAGAATTTGCAAGATACATTGGCGCAAAATATGCTGTAGCAGTATCTTCTGGAACAGCGGCTATCAAAATTGCTTTAAAATGTTTAGGCATTAAAACTGGAGATGAAGTAATAACTCAATCATTTACATTTATAGCAACTATAGAGGCGATAGTTGATGTTGGAGCAACCCCTATTGTAATTAATGTTGATGATTCTTTAAATATGGATGTCAAAGAATTAGAGAAGCATATAACAAAAAACACAAAAGCAATTATACCTGTTCACATGTTAGGTGTTGCAGCAGAAATGTCAAAGATTAATAAAATTGCTAAGAAATTTAAAATACCAGTTGTGGATGACAATTGTGAAGCTTTAGGAGCAAAATGGGGCAAAGATAAACTTGGTATACAGTCAGATATATGCACGTGGAGTTTTGATAATGGCAAAACCATAACTACAGGAGAAGGAGGAATGATAACAACAAATAATAAAAACCTAAGTATGTTATTTAGAGAATACAGAGATCACGGACATCAAAATAATCCAAAATACCCTAGAGGAAGAGACACTCATAGAATTTATGGTTTTAATTTTAGAACTACAGAAATAAATGCTGCTATAGGTATAGAGCAATTAAAAAAATTAAATTTTATAGTTAAAGAAAATAAAAAAAGATATAATATCTATAAAAAAGAACTTTTAAAAATAAAACATATTAAATTGCGACGAATACCTAAAGCAAATATTCCTTTATGTGATTGCATTATATTTTCTATTGATGATTTAAAAAAGATAAAAAAAATTCTTACAGAATTGAGTAAAAAAAATATTATTACCAAAAACGTACCTGATGCTATTGAATGGCACTTTGCCAAATACTGGGATCATATTTTTAAAGAGCAAAAAATCTCTAAGCAGCAATTGGAAACTAAATTTCTGAAATCATCTTATTATTTAGAGAGAAGCATTGCTATACCAATTTTTGTAAAAGAACCATTAAAACAAACCATAAAAAAAGCTAAAGAATTAAGTCAAATAATAAAATCTTTTGTATAAAAATACAATATTTGCAAGTATAGGTAATGAATATAATGAAGGAAAAAATTCTTGAAAAAACTTCTTAAAACATGTTCAGCAAAAAAGAAGTAATTTTAGATTTTACAGATAACGGCAAATTAAATATTGATGACTTAAAATATTTAAATTCAAATTCTAATTTGATTAATGATAAGTTTAGCTTTTACTTAAATAAGTTAAAAGAATTAAATAAAAAACAAAAATACTTTTTTGTATTATCTCTTTTCAATTCAAATAACTTTGGAGATTTGTATTATTTTATATGCAGAGTTGAAGTTTTAAAGAATAACATAAAAAATAACAATAAAATAAAGAAAATAATTATAGATAACCTATATACAAAAAACATATTTCTTAAAATTTTAAAAGAGAATTCCATTATATGTGATATTGAAATTAAAAAATCTAGAAAAGAGGACAATATAATAAAAAAAATTATTATATTATTATTTAAAATTTTAATTGATTATTTTGCAACTAGATTAATTAAATTTAATTACAAAATCGCCAACAATTCAGTACTATTGGATTCTTTCTTATCTATAAACTCTAATAGAGATAGTTCCATTGAAGATAATTATTTTGGTCAATATGAACAATATTTAAAAAATGAACAATTAGAAAATTTAATTATTTATCCAAGATTAATTGAAAAGAATACTATTAATTTTTTTAAATTATTTAATATACTAAAAAAAATAAAAAATCATAAAAGAAAATTTATAATTGATATTGCCCTACTCAAATTTTCTGATTTTATTTACTGTTTTTTTAATGCAATATTAATTGCTTTTAAAAAGTATAACTTTGCTAAATATGAAAATTTAGATATCTCAGAATTTTGTAACCAACTTATTTTAAAAGATTCTGCCAAAATTGATATTTTGATAAATTTTTATAGAATTAAATCTATAAAAAGATTATCCAAAAAAAAAATTCGGTTCAAAGCAATTATCAATTGGTACGAAAATCAAAGTATTGATAAAACTTCTATAAATTCATTTAAAAAATTTTTCCCTAATACTTCTATAAAAAGTTATCAAGGCGTTTTTCTATTTAATGCTTATTCTTCTATGTTTATATCTGATTTTGAATATGAAAATAATTTAGCCCCAGATATTTTATACTGTATCTCTAATAAATGTATAAAAAAGTATAATGATAAATATAAATTCAAAAATATTTTTCTTTCACCTTGTTACAGATACTCATATTTATTTAATTTAAAAATAAAAAATACATTAATCAAATCAAAAAAAATATTAATTTCACTTACTCTTTTAAAAGATGAAATGCGTAATTTATTTTTTATTACAAACGAATTGTCTAAAGATAAATATGATTATGATATTACAATTACATTTCATCCAAGAAATCAAAACTATATTAATAGATTAGTAGATTCACAATTATCTGCTATTTCCAAACAAAAAGTAAAAATAAGTAAACTTTCATCCAATAAAATTATTCAAAATTTTGATTTAGTTATTACTTATAACTCCAATATAGCTATTGAGGCATCAATTTTAAATATACCAGTAGCGATATATGCTAACAATAAAGGCACTACTATGAATCCATTACTAGCAGGTATTACTGAGTCTGATTCTTTTGTTTTTTACGAATATAGCGATTTAAAAAATTATATTAATAAAGTTTTTAATAAAAAAAATGAAAAAATGAACACAATAAATAATGTAATTGAAAAAAATCAATTAATTATCCCAAATAATCAGAATACAAAAGAATTCTTTAACTTGTAATATATGTTAAGTTTGGAATTATTTTTAAAATTTTAAACTATTGTTAAGTTTGGTCAGAAAAAATATATTAATTTATAGTTAACATTTTTATTTCAAATTCTGAAAGTATCTTTTTATTTGATGAAAAACTTTTCTCATTCTTTATTGGTTTTTCATAAAAAGTATATTGATCTTTTGGATTACTTTTACATCCAGTGCCAGATGAGGGAATAAATATTTTTTCTGTTTCCTGGTACTCTTTTAAAAAATTATTTTTATAAATTTCTGAATAGTGATCAAGAATATTGTTACCTTCTTCATCATTTATTTCTGCTCTTTGTATTATTTTCCATTCATCTTTAGGGAAATAAACATAGAGAGGCAGAACTCTCATCAATCCATCGATGTCTTTTGAGCTTAGATATGGCTTCGGCATTTTCAAAACAGATGATGATGTTGTATGTATAGTTATGTGATTAGGATCAAGCCAGCCATTCTTTATAGCAACTTCTCTTAAAACGGTTCCTCTGTATGGAGTAAATATACTAACAGTTAATGTGTCGTAACCCTTAATTTTTCTCACAAGATCTGCTGTTTCCAAAACTAACTCTCTTGTTTCTCCAGGAAAACCAATAATTAAATTAACACTAAATGCAATTCCACTATCAGCAATATCTTCAAATGATCTTATTATATCTTCATTGGTTGGTTTCCTTAATAATACTTTATTTCTAAAACTTTCATTTCCACACTCAATACCAAATGATATCCTATATGAACCCACTTCATTTAATCTTTTAAGAAATTCTGGTTTGCAATTCTCCGGTCGTGTATTAAACCAAAAGGGAATTTTGAATTCTTCATACATATCACAAAATTCGTGTATCTCTTTGCCAGGTCGTGCTAAAAAACTATCATCAACAAAATATAAAAATTCAGGATTGTATAACCTGATTAATTCAACAATCTCTTTTCTAACATTTTTAATTGTTTTTCTCCTTAAGAAGCTTACTGCGACTCCATCATCTTTTACATGAGTATTGTGCATGGGCGAATTACAAAATGTGCACTTATATGGGCAGCCTCTATAAGTCTCAACTGGTATTGTCTTAAAAATTCTTCCACCCATTGGCCGATAAAACCTTTTATCATCAAATAAAGAATAATCAGGTTGAATTTCATTAATATCAACAAGAGGTTGAGGCGGTGCTTGATGTATTTCACCATACTCATCTTTGTAAAAAGTTCCTTTAATATTTTTGAGAGATTTTTTTAATCTAACAGCTTCTGCAACTTCTAAAATTGTTTTTTCACCCTCGCCTTTCGATATTAAATTAATTTCTTTATGACTTAATACATATCTAGGATCTGCTGTAGGCAAAACTCCTCCGACAAGAGTAGTGAATTTTATATCTAAATTTTCTACTGATCTTATCATATCTAAAGCTTTGGGAAATGGATCCTCAACGACAGAATAAATGACAAGATTTGGTTTAAATTGTTTTACTTTTTTTACATAATCACCAATTAAATCAGTTTTAATAGATACTCCCAGATCATCTTCATCATTAAAATCCCTTGCTTGTAGATAAATAGTTCTATTTTGAGGACTAGAATTTACTTCAGGTGGGACGTATGATGTTGTATCAAATAAATCAACTTGATATCCTGATTTTTTTAAAACACTTGTAAAAATTGCAATAGACAACGGTGGAACTAGCATTAAAGGTAGATTGGGATAAACTAATAAGACTTTAAATTCTTTTTTGTTAAGAATTTTTGATTGCATATAAAAATTACTATATATTAAAATTTGAAAATAAAAATTAAAAAAAATGGTTAAATTATCTAAAATTACAACAAGAAAAGGAGATAGTGGAAATTCATATTTTGGCAAAACTAAGATTAGCAAAAAATCTGAAATTTTTTATATTTTAGGCGAATTTGATGAACTTAATTCATCTTTAGGTTTAGCTTTATCATTTAGTGATAAATCATCAAATTATTTTAATAAAACTCTTAAAGATATTCAAAATAAATTATTTAATATTGGGGCAGAGGTTTTAACATCTAATAAATTATCTAAATATGATAAAAAAATTACAAAAAATGAAATTACTGATTTAGAACATAAATTATCATATTTTAATATGAAATTACCGCATCTTAATAGTTTCATTTTACCAGGAGGCTCAAAGGTTTCAAGTGCATTGCATATAGCAAGATCAGCAACTAGAAGAATTGAAAGAAATCTTGTTAAAATAGTTTCCAATACAAATAATTTTCATATAAATAAAAATATAATAATTTATTTCAATAGATTATCAGATTTATTTTTTGTGATGGCAAGATTTTATAATTTTAAAAAAAAAATTAAAGAAGATTTATGGATATCTTAATTAAGAAATTGGGTAATACTTTTATATATGTATAGGCAATTAAAATAATGAGAAACAAATTTATATATTTTTTTTTATTTTGTATTACGCTAGTTCTTTTTAGAATTATGCCTCACCCACCAAACTTTACACCAATGCTTTCTGCATCAATTATGGCGCCAGTAGTATTAAGAAATAGGATAAATGGAATTGGGTTAGTTATAATTTCAATGTTTATTTCAGATTTAATTATTGGCTTTCATGTTTATCAATTTCTAGTTTATTTTAGTTTAATACTTATATCTTTATTTGTTTCGTTGAATTTAACTAAGTATTTTATTGTGATCTTAGTCTCATTCTTGGCAAGTTTTATGTTTTTTCTAATAACTAATTTTTCTGTTTGGTTAATGTGGGATTTTTATCCTAAAACATTTTATGGATTAATTGAGTGCTACATACTGGCTCTTCCATTTTTTACAAATACTATCTTGAGCACATTTTTTTACTCTTTAATTATGTTTTATTTTTTTAAAAATTTTAATTATTTTAAAAATCAAGTATTAAATTTTAAATCTAAAATTTAGACTTTACACCAATATTAAATTGTCTTCCAGGTTCTGGGTATGTATTATATCGACCTTGAGTATTAGAACTAGCAACTGCATAATTGTAAAATTTTGAATCAAATAAATTTTCAATAACAATAAAATAATTTAATTTTTTAGTTTCATAATTTAAATCTAAATTGATTAAAGTGTGTGCTGGAATTTTGGTATTTTGAAAATTTTCATCATCACTCTCCATCCTCATGTCATCTTGGAATATTAAAGATGGTGAAATTACTGCCGACTGATTAATTTTATATTCTAAAACACTTGTGAATGAATACTGAGGAACTAGAGGAATATCATTATCTTTGAAATTTGTTGCATAATCACCATGATTTTCTGATGTATATTTTGCTTTATTAAATGATCCATTATTTTTTATTGTAAATTTATCAAAAAGATAAAATTTAGATGTCAATTCAACCCCAAATCTTTTTGTGTCACTTATATTTATATTTTTAAATTCATCAGAATCATATCCGATTTCATTTTTTGAATTAATTATGTATCCCGACAGACCAAAATTATAATTAACTGAATTCCTCTTTAATCCAATTTCATAATCATTTGATTTTTGCGTTTCTAAATCTAAAGAAGTATCTCCAGATCCGCCAATTCTATCATCAATATTAGGATATCTAAAACCTGATCCATATCTCCCATATATAGAATAATTATTTGATAATAATTTTTCTAATCCAAAGTAATAAGCAAAATTACTACTTTGATTTTCCATATTAGTGTGTTCTTTTTGCCAACCTGCATAGTCTGGCGCATTTGAATTTAAAAAATCACCGATAGCGATTTTATTTTTTTGTAATCTTGCTCCAAATCCTAAATCTATACTGTTGTTAATACTTATTGTGTTTTGATGATATAGTGATAAGCCTGTTGACCAAGCATTATATGTATGAAGAGGAATTGCATTTTGATTTTTCTTTCTATATGATTTGTAAATTGAATATTTTAAGTCTAAACCAGTTGTTGCTACATTTCTCTTATTAAATAATTTATATTTACTAGATACTCGTGGACTGATTTGAAAATTATATAGAGCAGTGTCATTATAAGATGGATAGCTTGTTGATTGAAGATCTGAATATGAATTTTTTAACCTAAGACTACTATCAATTATAAAGTTTAAGTTGTTGTTAATTTGATAATTTGAACCAAAAGTTAACGAAGATCCTATACTATTAATAAAATCATTTGGTGTGTCTGACCCTCTTCTATCATTGTATAGTTGATCCTGATCTCTATCTCCGGGTGTACTCATTATTTGCTCATTAAAACTAAAAGTTAAAAATTGATTAGATTTATTTAGGTAATTAGATAATCCAAGAGATACATTATTTTGCATTTGTTCATTTTCATCTCTGTAACCATCAGTTCTTTTTGAATTTAATAATATTTCTAAATCATAATTATTTATTTTTTTATTTTCAGTTAATATAAATTCATTTGAATTAAAACTCCCAGTTTTGAATGAAATATTCTTTTTCTGGTTTTTAGGGCTAGAGTTTGTAATAAAATTAACTGCACCTCCAATTGCACCATCTCCATAAAGAACAGACGCTGCATTACCTTTGATAACTTCTATTTTTTCTAAATTTTCAATTGGTATACTTGCAAAATCAATTTCTGACATATCAATGTTGTTCAATTTTTGGCCATTAACTAATATTAAAACATTGCTTTTTGCCTGTGCTCCCATACCCCTAATATCAATAGTTGATTTACTACTTGATGAATTTATTCCATAAATACTTCTGTTTGTAATGCTTGATTCAAGATCTAATAAATGATTTATTGTTTTATTATTCTGATCAATTTCATATTTATTAATTGTTGAAGATGAAGAGCCTGGTAATGAAATTGTGTTACTTTTTGAAAAAGGAATATAAACTGGTAATACTAATTCTAAAGAAATCGCAATTTTGGGAATTAATAGAAACAAAAATATAAATATTTTAATGTAAAAACTCATTCGCATTCTTTTCTTTTTTTGATGCTTTGAGCTTTAAGCTGCAATTTTAACCACGAAATTGCTAGGCATCATAGTTAATTAAATTGGCATTCTGACTTAGTTATTTTAAATACAGTTGCGGGTACAGTTAAGGATTCAAACCTTATTCCCCAATTTAAATAATTATCAAATTTACTTTTTTTTAAAAATAAAGCAACCTCTTTATACCTTTGTTGAAAAGATTATGTAACTAGTTTAATATATATGTATAAAGTATTTTATGGCTAAAAAAAATAATGTTTTATTAATTGGTGGAGAAGGTTTTTTAGGTAGCCACATTTCTAATGAATTAATAAATCAAGGATATTTTGTAACAATACTTGATATAAAAAAAAAAAATATTTTAAAAAATAAAAAGCTCAAATATGTTCAGGGTGATGTTGCTGATTTAAAAATTTTAAAAAAATTAATTAAAAATTCATCTATCGTTTATCATTTTGCAGGAATAGCCAGTATAGAATATTCCTTTCAAAACCCTAGTAAAACCATTAATCAAAATATTATTAATACAATTAATATTGTTGAATTATGCATTAAGAATAAAGTTAATAAATTTATTTTTGCATCATCTTTATATGTTTATAACAACTTCGGATCATTTTATCGGGCAACAAAACAAGCATGTGAGTTATTAATACAAACCTATGCAGACCAATTTAAGCTAAACTATATCTTTCTCAGATATGGCTCTCTTTACGGCACAAATGCACAAGAGTGGAATGGAATAATGAATTATGTATCAACAATTTATAAAAAGAAAAAAATTATATATAACGGATCTGGCAATGAAAAAAGAGAGTACATTCACGTTAAAGATGCTGCAAGAATAAGTGTTGATATATTAAAAATTAAAAAAAATAATAATGCTTATATAATTTCAGGCAATCAAAACTTAACATCACGAGAACTAATGAAAATGATTTTTGAAATAATGGGTATTAAAGAAAATATTAAATTTAATAATAAACCTGATAGGTATCATTATGATTCAACTCCCTATCGGTATGTGCCTATTGCAGCAACAAAAATTACTGCAAATAATTTTAAAGATATAGGCCAAGGTATAATGGAAATAGTAACTGATTTAGACAGTTCTAAATAAATGAAATTTTCCTATTTAACAAAAAATTTTGAAATATTTATTTTTGATTTTGATGGTGTTATTGTTGATTCTGTGGACATTAAAAATAATTTTTTTCATAAATTTTTTTTAGAATACGGGGCTGAAATTGGAAATTTAGCCTATAAATATCACATACAAAACTTAGGCATTTCTAGATATGAAAAAATTGATTTCGTATATAATAATTATTTAAAGAAAAAACTAAATCCAAATACTAAAAAAAAAATATTAGAAAATTTTTCAAATAAAATTATTGCTTCTATTCAAGTGGCTGATTTTATTAGAGGTATTAAAAATTTTTTAATTAATTTAAAAAAAAAAAATAAAAAATGTTTTATTATTTCAGCTACACCTACTGATGAATTAGAAAAGATAGTTAAGTTTAAAAATCTTAATGGTTTTTTTTTAAAACTTTATGGATCTCCAAAAAAAAAAGTTCAAAACTACAATGAACTATTAAATAAATTTAACATTATTCCAAATAAAACAGTATATTTTGGAGATACATTAAATGATTTACAATTTGCAAAACAAAAAAATATTAAATTTATTAGTATTGGAAAAAATTTAATAGAAAATTCAGATGATTATATGTTTACTTCTCTTATTGATTTTGGGGAAATAGTTTATTAGTAAAATATGAATTATAATTTTAAAATTTATAAAAATAAAAGAGTGCTTATAACTGGCCATACTGGATTTAAAGGTACATGGTTGTCACTCTGGTTGCACAGTATAGGTGCTGAGGTTATGGGTGTTTCATTAGGTGTTCCAACAGTACCATCAAGTTATAATATAATAAAATTAAATAAAATTATTACTAGTAAATATGTAGATATTCTAAATTATAAAAAATTAGAAAAAATAATCTTAGATTTCAAACCTGATTTTATTTTTCATCTAGCCGCTCAACCAATTGTAATGGAATCCTATAAAAATCCAATATTAACTTTTAATACAAATATAATTGGAACTTTAAACATATTAAATATTATTAAAAATATAAACTATAAAATCTCATTAATTCTAATTACAAGCGATAAAGTATATGAAAACAAGGAAATAAAAAGAGGATATAAAGAAATTGATATGCTTGGAGGTTTTGATCCATACAGTGCCTCAAAAAGTATGACAGAATTTGGAATTAGAAGTTATATTAAATCTTTTTTAGAAAATAAAAAAAATATTAAAGTTGGAATTGCTAGAGCTGGAAATGTTATCGGAGGTGGGGATTGGTCAAAGAATAGAATAGTTCCAGACCTAATGAGGTCATTAAAAACTAAAAAACTTCTAGTCATTCGTCACCCTTATGCTACCAGACCTTGGCAGCATGTTCTAGAACCGTTGAGTGGATACTTAATTTTAGGACAAAAACTTAATAATAATCACCACCTTTCCGGTGAAGCCTTTAATTTTGGCCCTAAATATAAAAATATTATAACAGTTGAGGAATTAATTAAGAAATTTTCTATTTATTCTAACAGTATTAAAATTAATATTAATAAAAAAATTTCTAGAGAATTTCATGAATCTACCTTACTTAGTTTGAACTGTCATAAAGCAAAAAAAATATTAAATTGGGAACCTATATTAAATATAAATAAGACAGTAAAATTGACTTTCGATTGGTATAATGAGTATTTTTATGGGAATAAAAGCTTGATGCAAGAAAAAATGCAATTACAAATTAAAGATTTTATAAATCTTAAAAAAGTAAATGAAAAAAAATAATTCTTTAATAAATAAATTTTCAGTGATAAAAAATGAA
>CABXIT010000013.1 GCA_902512325.1 uncultured Alphaproteobacteria bacterium
TGGAACGAGCTTCTGCTGCTAGGTCAAAAAGAATGGATTTAAATAAAGATCTTATAGAATCAGTTGATGGAAAAACTGGTAATGTAATTTTAAATCATAATAAATAAAAAATATATCTTAGACTTTATTTAAAAGTCTAAGATTTAAATAATTTTATTTATCAAATAAGAAGGAGAAAAAATGTCAAATGTTATGAAAAAATCTTTTACTGATGGAGATATAAAAACACCAGAAAAAGCTCATTCATCTACAGTAACATTAAATAATGTAACGTTAACTAAAGTTATACTTCAACCAGGTTGGAAATGGTCTACTTGTATTAAACCAATTGTTGAAACTGAGTCATGTCAAGCAGGTCATGTGGGAGTAATAGCTCAGGGAATACTACATGTAAAACATGATGACGGAACAGAAATGGATATTACAGAGGGTGAGTCATATTTTCTAGCACCAGGTCATGATGGATGGGTTGTGGGTGATAAAGAAGTTATAGGTTACGAGTTTGTTACAGATGATAAAGATTTTGGCCCTTGGAAAAAAGGTTAATTAACAAATATAGTAGATATAAGTTATTGTATTAATTTTTCTTATCTGAAGTTATAATTCCACCTGAAGCCCAATTATTTTCATCAACTTCAGTAATAAGAATTTTGATTGCTTCCTTATTACCTCCACAAGTTCTTATAAATGCATCTGTAAGTTCTCTTGCTAAATCTCTTTTTTGTTCTTGGGTTCTTTTAAACATCTCTACTCTAATAACAGGCATAATTACTCCTTATTTTTTTTAAAAGCTTCTGGATCACATATGCGGCAAACCATTTTGCCACCACTCCCTTTAGTATCATACGTTTGGTAAAAGATATCAGGAGAGATAATATTCATATCAAATAGTTGTTTTTCAATTTGCCAGTAATATAAATTACATTTTGAACATTGAGCAGCATCTTTTAAGTGCTCTGGTTTATAAAAAGACTCCCAAATTTTTTTATTATCCTCAATGTCATTATCATTTTTAAAAATAAATACATTTGCTGGTATGTCCATAAAACAATTACCACACTGAATTTCTTCAGAAACATTGGCGTAAGCATTGTTTTTATCTTTAGGATTCACTTTAAACCTAAATCTAATGTTTTTAGAATCGCACTCAGGACATTGAAATTTCTCTTGATTTTCTTTTGCCATATAAAAATACTATAGATGATGAAAAAAATATTACTATTTAAAATAATTTTTTTTTAAGTATAAGAATTATTGAGTGAGAAATACATTATTTAAATTAAATTCATCTAAAATTTTTCAATTTTCTGTAATTTTTATTATTATTTTAAATGCAATAACTGTTGGTATTAGCACATATGATTTAAATCCGATTATAAAGAATTCCATTCAATTACTTGATTATGCAATTACAGTTTTTTTTGTCGTAGAAATTTTAATACGTTTTTTTAGTGAACCTAATAAAAGAGATTTTTTTAAAAATGGTTGGAATATATTTGACTCAATAATAGTATTTATTTCATTAATTCCCATTCCAAATAATTCTAGTTATTTACTATTGCGTCTATTACGAGTGTTCAGAGTATTGCGATTAATTTCAGTCATTCCTGAGTTAAAAAAAATAATAGAAGCTCTTATAAACTCAATCAAAAAAGTATTTTATGTAGGTTTGCTACTTTTTATCATTCTATATATATATGCAACTATTGGATCAATTTTATTTGGAGAGGTTATACCCTATCGATGGAGAGATGTAGGTGTTTCACTTATAACACTCTTTCAAGTTTTAACATTATCTAGTTGGGAAACTGTTATGCTTCCACTTCAAGAAATATATTGGTGGGCGTGGATATATTTTTTTAGTTTTATTATAATTTGTGCAATAACAATGATGAACTTATTAATTGCTGTAATTGTTGATGTAATTTTGAGCCAAAAAAAATTATAACTACTTAAAATATTTCATTACAATAAAAATGCCTAACGATACTGTTGGGCCTATACCAAAAGCAAATAATAAAGTTCCAATACCAATTATACCTCCGAGGTAAAAACCAACACCTACTGCAGATACCTCTATAATTGTTCTTATTAGAGCTATTGGTTGATTTGTTAAATTTTGTAATCCTGTCATCAATCCATCACGTGGGCCAGGTCCTAAGTTTGCGGTTAAATAAAAACCACTTCCAAGACCTACAACAAAAACAGCTACTACAGATTGAATGATTTGAAGAGAAAATGATTTTGGATAAGGGAGAATCGGTATTGTTAGGTCTATCACAATAGAAATTAATATAATATTTAAAATAGTTCCTAATCCTGGTTTCTGACTTAATGGATACCATAATAATAAAACAAATATACTTACGATGAATGTAGTTACACCAATTGATAAATTTGATTGAAATGAGATACCTTGAGCAAGTACAGTCCAAGGACTTACTCCTTGATTTGCCGTTATTAAAAGAGTTTCTCCTGTAGCAAATAAAATTAACCCTAAAATAAGGTATAAAATAGTTTTAAATTTAGGTTTAAAATTTAGAGGATCTTGCGAACTCCATGATAAATTTGGTATTTTTTTGATCTTTAAAATATTAATAAAAAAATTCATTGATAAAAGCAAGCGATAAAATCACTTGCTCAAATAGAGTGTAATTATTTTGGCATGTTAGTTGCGCCTGTTTCAAGAGAAATTATTTTACCATCTTGAAATTTAAAAACTGCCATAACAGCTTGGGTATTTCCATCTGAAAATGTTACAAATGAATGCTCAATACCAATTTCATCATTTTCATATATTATTCTAACTTTTTCTCTATTGATGTCATCACTCATAGCCCAAGAAATAACGTCTTTTTTTGACAGAACATTACCTGATGCGTGCATTGTAAATTTATAGTCATCATGAAGTACTTCATTCATTCCAGCTTCATCTTTGTTCATAAAAACTTCACTATATTTTGTTAAAATAGACATAGTCTCTCCTTATTTTTTAATAGATATAGTGTATTAACTGCATAAAAATAGATGACAAACCTTTTTCCTTTACTTTTTGTTTTTTTTTGGAGCTCAGCTTTTGTTAGTGGTCAAATTATAGTTCAATCAGCAAGTCCATTTGCTTCACTTTCGTTTCGTTTTATTATTGTTGCATTAGGTTTTTTACTGTTTTCATATATTCTTAGAGAAAAGATATTTGTTAAAAGATCTTTAATTTTACAATCAGCCGTTACGGGAATATTTTTTCATGGATTTTATCTAGGTGGAGTATTTTTTTCATATAGTGTTGGATTATCAGCTACTCTTTCTGCTTTAATAGTGGGTTTACAACCAGTATTAACAAATATTTTGAGTGGTCCAATTTTAAAAGAAAAAGTTACAATAACCCAATGGATAGGAATATTATTAGGATTAATTGGAACAATTTTAGTCATTGGGTTGGATATTGGAAAAACAATTCCTCTTTTAGGTATAGTTGCATCCATAGTTGCATTAATAGGAGCAACCACAGCAACAATTTGGCAAAAAAAATTTACAAATAAACTATCTTTGACTGTTAATAATTTTTATCAAGCTATTGCTGCTGCTACTTTTTTATTCATTGTTTCTATAATATTTGAGATTTCTTACATTAATTTTACAACATCATTTATTTTATCAATGAGTTGGCAAATAATTATGGTGTCTTTTGGAGCATTCACTATTCTAATGTATTTGATCAAGATTGGATCAGCATCAAAAACATCTAATTTATTCTTCTTAGTACCTCCTACAACTGCTGTTATGGCATGGATAGTTTTAGAAGAGCAGTTACTAAGAAATGATTTGATAGGATTATTACTAGCAGCTTTAGGCGTCTATATAGCGACTAGAAAATCATAATAAATATTTTATAATTTTAGAATCTCCGGGTGCTAATTTATAATTTAATAAATCTTGCTTATATACCCATGTCATATCTTCATGCTCAGACAAAATAATATTATCATTTAAAGCTTCACATAAAAAATAATGTATCTCTGCATTAATTTTTTCATCTTTATGTTTTTCTGATGTTATTTTTTTAATTATTTTAATATTAATTGATAATTCTTCATTAATTTCTCTTTCTAGTGCATTTTCAAAACTCTCATCATCATTAACTTTTCCACCTGGAAATTCCCAATGATATGCAAAATGTTTATTTCTATTACGTTGAGCAATAAAATATTTATTATCTTTTTTTATTACTGCAGCAACTACATCGATCATCTGTTCAATTATTAAGATAATAGTTTATTCGTAACGAAGAGCATCTATAGGATTTAAACTAGCTGCTTTTCTTGCTGGATAAAAACCAAAAATTACACCAATAGAGGAAGAAAAAACAAATGATAAAACTAATGACATATAATCTAAACTCATTTTCCAGTTAAAATACTCACTTACGCCGAATATGACACCTAATCCAAGTGCTATACCTAAACATCCTCCAATTAGAGATATCATTAAAGATTCTATTAAAAATTGAAGTAATACGTCTCTTTTTTTTGCTCCAACTGACATACAAACACCTATTTCTTTTGTGCGTTCAGTAACCGTTACTAACATAATATTCATTATACCAATTCCACCTACTATCAGTGAAATTCCCGCTACTGTTGCTAAGAGAATTGACATAACTCTTGATGACTCTTGTCTAGCATTTAAAAATTGTGCATAATTTCTAATTACAAAATCTGGATTACCATTTGCAGAAATTTTGTGAAGTTTCCTCATTACAGTATCTATGTCTTTTTCAGTTTTAAAAAGCAATTCTGATGAAGAAACATTAATAGTCATACTTCTAATTTGATCACCTGGAAATTTTTTAGCAACTAAACGTTGCTTTGCTGTTTTTAAAGGTACTATAATTGTATCATCAAGATCAGCCCATGCAGTTCCACCCTTTGCATCAAGTAAGCCTATTACAGTAAAAGGTACTTTATTTATTCTTATAACTTCATCAATTGGATTGTCTGTGCCAAATAAGTTTTTTTGAACGGTCTTACCTATTATAGCTACTCTTGAACCAGAATTAATTTCATCCTCTTGAAATTTTCTTCCATATTCAAATTTCCAATTACCTAACTCAAAATAATCATTTGTAGAACCTGTAACTGTTGCCAACCAATTATTACCATTTGCTATTATCTGAGTGCTTAAACTCACTCTTGGTGCGATAGCTGAAATTGCTGGTAACTCATTTTTTAAAGCAATCATATCTTTTAATGTCAAACTATTAACAGAATTATTTCCCATAGAAACACCTCTATTATTAGAACTTTGAGATCTTAAAATTAAATTATTAGAACCAAATCTTTCTATTTGCTGTTCTACTTCTAATCTAGCACCGGTACCAATTGATATCATGGTAATTACAGAACTAACTCCAATAATAATCCCAAGTGATGTTAATACACTTCTTAAAATATTAGATCGTAAACTTTTTTGTGAAAGATAAATTAGATCAGTTAGAGACATTTTTTTTATCCTCTATAATTTTACCATCTTTCATTTTTATAATACGAGAACCATATTCAGCTATATCATTTTCATGCGTTACTAAGACTATTGTAATTCCACTGGAATTTAAATCATTTAAAATTTTCATAATTTCTAAACTAGTGTTACTGTCTAGTGCTCCAGTAGGCTCATCTGCTAAAATTAATTTAGGTCTACCAGCAATAGCTCTTGCGATTGAAACTCTCTGCTGCTGTCCGCCAGATAATTGATTTGGTCTATGATGGGTACGGTCTTTTAAGCCTACATTTTCTAAAGCCTCTAATGCAAGTCTTGTTCTATCTTTTATACTTTTTCCAGAATATAATAGCGGTAAAGTAACATTTTCTAGAGCGTTCAATCTTGGTAATAAATTAAAATTTTGAAAAATAAATCCGATATCTTTATTTCTCAATTCAGCAAGCATATTTGAATTATAATTAGAAATATTATTATCTCTAAAAAAATAATGACCACTAGAAGGAACATCAAGACAACCAATAATATTCATAAGAGTAGATTTTCCTGAGCCAGATGAGCCCATTATTGAAACAAACTCACCTTCTTTTATTGAGACATCAACTTCATTAAGAGCTAACAGTTTATTATCTCCCATAATATATTCTTTAGTAATAGAATTTATATTAATCATTTAAAAAAGTCTTAGAGCTTTTTTAGAACTGGTTTCAACAGTTATTTTGGAAATAACTTGATCACCTTCATTTAATTCACCTTTTATAATTTCAGTGTATCCTCCTGAATTTAATCCAGTAATTAGATCAATTTTTTGATGTTCACCATCAATAAGTTTGTAGACTTTTTTAACATTTAGAGATTCTTTAAGTGCAAAATATTTATTTCTTTGTTCATCAGTTAATAAATCAATTAAACCATTTTCTATAAAGAGCTGAATTTCTTTACTGATCTTTTCTGGAGATAAATTTTTTGCTTCTAGCGATGCTTTTAATTTTCCAAGTTTAGGATAAACTCCTCTCATTTTATTTTGTTGATCTGAAGTCATATCTAATTGAGCCATTATCTCTTGCATTTGAGATGGTCGGCCACTCCCCCATCCGCTTGCGCCAGAAGTTTGTTTTTTAGGTTTTTGGTTTAATTTAACTGATAAAGCAGAGTTTTTAACTTTTAAAATATTACTTTTATTTTCAACTATAATGTCAACATTAGCAGTCATTCCTGGTAAGAGAATATTATTTGGGTTATCAAAAGAGGCTAATACTTCATACGTAATAACATTCTGATCATCTATAGGAGAATATCTTATCTGAGTAATTGTAGCTGATAATTTTCTATCTGGAAAAGCATCTGTTGAGAATTCTACAATTTGATCAACTTTAATATTACCAATATCTGATTCATCTATAAATATTTCAATATTCATTTTAGAAAGAGTCTCCGCAATAGTAAACATTATAGAATCTTTTTGATAAGCTCCTAAAACATCACCTACACTAATATGTCTATCTAAAATAAAACCATCAATTGGAGAAATAATTTTAGTTTTACTTAAATCTAGCTTTTCACTTTCTAGCTTTAATTGTGTTTGCTCAATTAATTTTTTTACTTCTTCAATTTCCGCATTAATTATTTTTATTTGTGCTTGTCTAGAATTAATTATTGCATTTAAAGATGAAATCTCTGACTCTAATGAACTACTTTGAAAAATAGCACTTTCATATTCAAATAAAGCATCTTCATATTCTTTCTTTGAAATAAATTTATTTTTATAAAGTGCTTTTTTATCTTTTAGATTATTTAATAATTTTTTTAAATATAATGTAAAATCATCAAGTTTTGATTCTGATCCTTTTTTATTAGAAATAGAATTATTTAATTCTGATTTTGCTTTTTCTAGACTAGCCTTTTTTTGTTTTAGTTTTGATTTTGAAATTTCAACTGAAGTTTCTGTTTCTTCAACATTTAAAGTAAAAGGATTCTGATCAAATATAGCCAAAACATCTCCCTTTTTTATTTGTTCATTATAATCTTTTTCAATTTTAACTATTTTGCCAGATATTTCTGATGATAATATCAACGTTGAAGTTGGAACAATTTTTCCTGTGGCAGAAACTGTTTTCTTTATATTTCCTTTTTCGATTTTAACGTACTCGTATGATTCAGTAGAAACTTGGATATTATTTGAATTATAAAAGTAATATCCTCCAACAATGACTAATACTAACGAGGTTAATAAAATTATTTTTTTCATAAAATATTTGATTTTTTTATAATTTTATTGATATATCTTAAAAAATTTAAAATAATACCTTTGTAGTTATATAATTTTATAATTGTTACTATGTATAATTAGTTAATAAATTCAATACTTTAAAAGAATTATTTAAAATATGATCTATATTTTTTTACATTTAAATTATGATTAGCGTGAATATAGCGAATAGTATTTGTTTGAGATCTCATAACAACGGAATGTGTGTGAGCTTTATCATTTTTAATTCTTACACCTTTTAATAAAGTTCCGTCTGTAACACCAGTTGCAGAAAACATAACATCTCCTTTTGCTAGATCATTTGTTTCAAAAATTTGATTTTTATCTAAAACTCCCATTTTTTTTGCTCTTTCAAAGCTTTCATCATTGTCATAAATTAGCTTACTATAAATTTTACCTCCTAAACATCTTAAAGCAGCTGCAGCTAAAACACCTTCTGGGGAGCCACCTGTACCCATGTAAAGATCGATTCCACTTTCATCAATTGAGGTTGCAATTACTGCGCTAACATCACCATCTGGAATTAGTTTTATTCTAGCTCCAGTTGACCTTACTTGACTTATCAATTCTTGATGTCTAGGTCTATCTAAAATGCATACCACAATGTTTTCTTCTCTTATTTTCGAGTAATTAGAAAATTCTTTTATAATTTTAATTGGTTCATCATCTATATTAATTTCTAAATTTTCATATTTGTATCCATAAGCAATTTTTTTCATATAAATATCAGGTGCATGTAGAAAACTACCCTCTTCACCTATAGCTAAAACTGATAGAGCATTTTCACCTCCTTGGGCTGTAATTGTTGTCCCTTCTAATGGATCTAAAGCGATATCTACCTTTACCTCACCTTTACCAATAATTTCCCCTATATAAAGCATTGGAGCTTTATCTCTTTCACCTTCTCCAATTACAACTTTACCATTAACATCAAGTTCATTTAAAAAATCTCTCATTGCATTAACTGCAGCTTGATCTGCTGCTTTCTCATCACCTCTGCCCATATGAAATGAGCTAGCAATAGCTGCAATTTCAGTGACTCTGACAGCCTCTAAGGCTAAATTTCTATCTAATAAAAGAGAATGCATTTTAATTCCAATTTGGTTTTCTTTTTTCAATAAAAGCTTTGATACCCTCTTCTGAGTCTGATTCCATCATGTTTTTTATCATAATTTCTGAAGCATATTTATAAGCATCTGTGATTTTCATTTCTGATTGATTATAAAATGCTTTTTTTCCAATTTTCAAAGTTAAAGAAGATTTATTTGATATTTTATTAGCTATTAAATTAACCTCATTATGGAGATCTTTTTCTTTAAAGCAATTATTAATCAAACCTATCAATTTTGCTTTATCTGCATCAATAAAATCACCAGTTAAAAGCATCTCCAAAGCATGTTTATTTTTAACTACTCTAGATAAAGCAACCATAGGTGTTGAGCAAAATAAACCAATATTAACTCCTGGAGTTGCAAATTTTGAAACATCACTAGCATAAGCTAAATCACAACTTGCTACCAATTGACAACCAGCAGCAGTAGCCACACCATTAATTTCTGCAATAACTGGTTTTGAGTTATGAATTATTTTTAACATTAGATCCGAACAACTATTTATTAAAGTTTTAAAAAATTCTAATCCTTTATCATTGTCATTTCTATGAGAATTTATTTCCTTTAAATTATGTCCTGCTGAAAAAATTTTTCCTGTTGAGTTAAGAATGATAACCTTAATTTCTTTATTATTATCTGCATTTATAATTATTTGTTTTAAATTATTGATAATATCAAGACTTAAAGTATTTTGATTAAAAGGATTATTTAGGGTAATTTTTAAAATATTTTTTGTGAGGTCTTGAGTAATGAAATCGTTCATAAATTTATTTTAATTTCAACTTCTTCTGATAAGGAATTAGCAACAAAACAATATCGGTGAGATCTATCTTGCATTTTATCCATCTCTTCTGATGATACGGAGAAATCACCATCAAAGGTTATATTGGGATTTAACTCAATTTTATTTACACACATTTTACCTTTCGAATTTTTACCAAGAAAAGCATAAGCTTTATCTTTATAAGATTGAATTGGCCAACGCATTTTAGCAGCAAGAGCTAAAAAAGTCATCATATGGCAACTACTTACAGAAGCTGCTAGAAATTGTTCAGGATTTATTTCATTTTCTTTACCGCCATATTCAGGAGCTGAACCTGCATTGAAAATATTATTATTAATTTCAATTTTGTGATTTTTTGAAAAAGTTTCAGGTATTAAAACTTCTTCTTGTATTTTCCATTCAAGGCTTATTGATAATTCACTCATAAAAAAATATTACATTTATATATAAATAATTAAATAGAAAAGGTATAGTTTATATAGTTAAATTTTAGGGATAGATGAGATTAATTTTTTTGTATAGTCATTCTTTGGATTATTAAAAACCTCATAACTATTATTAATTTCCATTACTTTTCCTAAATTTAAAACCATAATATTATCACTCATATGTTTTGCTATATTTAAATCATGTGTAATAAATAAATATGTTAATTTAAATTTTTCCTGCAATTCTTTTAAAAGATTAATTACTTGTGCTTGAATAGATACATCAAGAGAAGATACTGGTTCATCACAAATAATAAATTTTGGTTTAAGAATAAGTGATCTCGCAATACCAATTCGCTGACATTGTCCTCCTGAAAATTCATGAGGATATCTATTGATTTGATTAGGTAGTAAACCAACGCTTTCCATAATGTCTTTGACCTGATTTTTTACTTCTTTAAAATCTAAGTTGGGATAATGAGTAATTAGAGGTTCACTAATAATTTCTCCAACGTTCATTCTAGGATTTAATGAGGCTAATGGATCTTGAAATATCATTTGAATTTCTTTTCTATATTTTCGCATACTTTTTTCATCTAAATTAGATATTTCATTATTTTTAAATAAAATTTTACCTGAACTTATTTTCAATATATTTATAATAGCCTTTGCGATAGTTGATTTACCAGAGCCAGTCTCTCCAACTATACCTAAAGTTTCACCTTCAAATATTTCAAAACTTATATTTTCTACAGCTCTAAATATTTTATTTCTTTCCCATGGAAAAAGAAAAGAATTATTTGATGTATAATCAACACATACATCTTTAACACATAAAATTGAATTACTCATTTATATACAATTAACACAACATTGATCTACCCAATGATGTGATTCTCTTTCAATTAAAGCATTATGCGTTGTTCCTTGCTTGCATTCATTAGTAGGATTTGAACATCTTGTTCTGAAAATACAACCAGTTGGAGGATTAATCATATTAATTGGATTACCTTTAATTGTTTTTAATTTTTTATAATCTTCATCTATTTTAGGAACTGTATCTAATAAACCTTTTGTATAAGGGTGAAGTGGCTTTTTAAAAATTTTATTTGTATCACCAAGTTCCATAATTTTACCACCATACATTACCATTAGTTGACTACATATATTTTGAACTATACCCATATTATGGGTAATTAAAATAATAGATGAATTAAATTCTTTTTTTATATCATTAAATAAATCCATAATCTGAGACTGAACTGTAACATCTAATGATGTGGTTGGCTCATCTGCAATAATAATTTCAGGTTTGCAAATTATAGACATTCCAATCATTACTCTTTGTCTCATGCCACCTGATAATTCATGTGGATAGCTATTTATAGTTTTTTTAGAGTCTTGAATCTTTACGGCATCTAAAATTCTTAACGATTCGTTAGTTGCCTGATCATTTGTAAATCCATTATGATTTATAATAATTTCATTTAATTGCTTTTTTATTTTCATGTAGGGATTTAATGAGGTCATTGGATCTTGAAATATAATAGAAATTTTTTTAGACCGAATTTTATTAAGTTCGTTTTCATTTAAAGACAGAATATTTTTATTTTGATAGTTAATTTGTCCTTTAACTTCGGCATTTTTATCTAATAAACCTAATATAGAATATGCAAGCTGTGTTTTGCCGGATCCAGATTCACCTACAATTGCTAAACTTTCATTTTTTGGTAAATTAAAAGAAACATTGTTAACAGCTTTGACTATACCTTCAGGAGTTTTAAAACTTATATAAAGATTCTTAATATCTAACATTATTATCTATCTTTTGGATCCAGAGCGTCTCGAAGACCATCACCTATAAAAAATAAAGAAAAAAGTGTAACAACAAAGAAAAATAATGGGAATAACAATTGCCATAGAGTTCCGTATCTCATTGTTCCAGCACCTTCACTAATTAATGCACCCCATGATGTATTAGGTTCTTGGACTCCTAGTCCTAAAAAAGAAATAAATGATTCTGTTAAAATCATTCCAGGAACTAATAATGTAGCATAAACTGCAACGACACCGAGTAAATTTGGAATTATATGTCTTCTTATAATAGTAAAGTGACTAACACCAATTGTAATTGCTGCTTCAACATATTCTTTCTTTTTAATTGATAAAGTTTGACCTCGAACAATTCTAGCCATATCTAACCAAGAAACTAAACCAATACCAACAAACAACATGAATATTGATCGCCCAAAAATAACTAATAATAATATTAATACAAACATGTAAGGAATTGACATTAAGATATCAACTATCCTCATCATTATACTGTCAATTTTTCCACCAAAATATCCTGCTACAGCACCATATATAGTTCCAACTATAACAGCTATTAAAGCTCCAATTATACCAACCATTAAGGAAATTTTTGTTCCCTGTATCACTCTAGAATAAAGATCCCTACCTAGTTCATCAGTTCCAAAATAATGACCTGTTTTAAAAGAAGGATAACCCATAGTTGATATATCCCCAAGAACACTCCAATCAATTTCTTCATTAGACCATACTGCAAATACAGAGCCAATAAATGAAAACAATAATACAAGTAAGAGAGTTATAAGACTAATTAAAGCGGCTTTATTTTTTAAAAAACGTATTTTGGCATCGTGCCATAGTGATCTTCCTTTAATCTCATCAATTTGAGATAAATTTGTACTTAATTTGGATATTTTATCCTTTAAAACAATCATGAATCATACCTAATTTTTGGATCTATCCATGCATAAAGAATATCAACTAATAAATTAAAAGTAATAGTTAGGCAGCCAACTAAAATTGTAATTCCCATAATGGTAGAGTAATCTCTATTAAGAGCACCGTTAACAAAATGTAGCCCTATTCCTCCTGTACTAAAAAACATATCAATTACAACTGAACCAGTAATCATTCCAACAAAAGCAGGACCCAAATAAGATATTACAGGTAAAAGGGTTGGCTTTAAAGCATGAGATAAAATTATTTTATATTTTGGCAAACCTTTAGAGCGGGCTGTTCTTATAAAATTTGAATTTAAAACTTCCAACATCGAAGATCTAGTTAAACGTGCAATACTTGCTAGATAACTAGTTGAAAGAGCTATTACTGGCATTATAACAAATTGAATTTTACCACCTTCCCATCCACCGCCTGGCAACCAACCAAGATATAATGTAAATATAAGAACAAGAATTGGTGCCATTACAAAATTTGGCAGCACTTGTGCAGATATAGAGAAACCAACAGCAAAATAATCTAAAAAAGTATTCTGTTTAATTGCTGCAATTATCCCTAAACTTACACCGAATAAAACTGCAATAATAAATGACCAGGTTCCATATTTTAAAGTAACAGGAAAACCTTGCGCTATTATATCGTTAACACTCCTATCTTTGTATCTAAAGGAAGGTCCAAAATCAAACTCAGTTACAATACTTTTAACATAATTAAACATTTGTTTATACATTGGTTGATCAAGTCCATACTTAGCATTAATATTTTTTAATACTTGCTCAGGTAAAGGTCTTTCAGAAGTAAATGGACCACCAGGAGCACTGTACATTAATAAAAAAGAAATAATTATTAGTATTAATATTGTGGGAATAGCTATTGATAATCTTTTGAGAGTAAATTTGATCATAAAAAAAAGCACCGAAAAAATTCGGTGCTTTAAATATTTTAATTAATCTGCAACTTTGTAAAAATTACGACTATACCAATTTTGTTCAACATTACCATAAGGCCAACCTTTAAGTTGTGTGTTTAACATAAAAACACCGGCATAATGATAAATAGGAATAACTGGCATTTCAGATGCAAGTATTCTTTCAATAGTTGTATAGTTAGAACTCGCATCATTTAATGTTTTGGCTTCAGTCATTAATTGATCAACAGCAGCATTACTATACTTACCATCATTATAACCAGAAGGTGTAGTTAGCAAATCAAGAAACGTTGATGCTTCATTATAATCTCCACACCAAGCCCCTCTAGCAATTTCAAAATCTTGTTTACTACGAATATCTAGGAATGTTTTCCATTCCATATTTTCCATAGTAGCATTAATTCCAAGTTTTTGTTTCCACATTTGTGCCATAACTGTTGCAATTTTTTTATGACCTTCAGAGGTATTATAAATCATCGTAAAAGATAAAGGATTATCTTTTCCATAGCCTGCAGCTTCCATTAATTCTATTGCTTTAGAATCTCTTTCAGCCTGTGTCATTTTACCAAAAGCAACTTTAGGAACATCAAATCCTGCTGTAGCACCTGGGGTAAATGTGTAGGCTGGAATTTGTCCAGCTTGAAGAATATCCTCAGTGATAACATTTCTATCAATAGCATAAGCCATTGCTTTTCTTACCCTAACATCTTGAAATGCATCAATTCCACTATCACTTAAGTTAAAAGTATAATAATAGTTACATAATCTTGGAAAAGAAGTTGCCTCATCAGGATATTCAGCTTTTAATTTCTTAAATTGTCCTGAGGGAACTGGTCCTTTATCTAATTCTCCAGCTAAATATCTAGTTAAACCTTGATTTTCATCAGGAATTACTAGAGCTACTACTTTTTCCAATATAGTGTTTTCATTATTCCAATATAATGGATTTCTTTCTCTTACTAAGCGCTCATTAATAACATGTTCTGTTAATGCATAAGCACCATTAGAAACCATATTTCCCGGCTTAGTCCAATCAGAACCATATTTTTCAATAGTAGCTTTATGGGTTGGGAATGTAGTAGCATGAGTAGTCATAGCTGCAAAATATGGTAGTGAAGCAGTTAACTCAACTTGAAATGTATAATCATCTAAAGCTTTAACTCCTAAATCACTCGGCGGAACATCACCACTAATTGCTTCTCCACCATTTTTAATAGACATGATGTCCATAAACCATGAGTATGGAGAGGCAGTAGCTGGATCTACAGCTCTTTGCCAAGCATAAACAAAATCATGCGCTGTTACAGCATCACCATTTGACCATTTTGCATTTTTTCTTAAATTAAATGTATAAACATCTTTTGAATCATTGGCAGACCAACTTTCAGCGACACCAGGAACTAAATTTCCATCAGCATCTTGATTTAAAAGACCTTCAAATAAATCTCTTATAATATCTGATCCGCTTACATCCTCAACTATTTGAGGATCAATCGAACTATGCTCATCTAAAGCCCAATATGTAAATGTTTGATCTGCTGCTAAAGTTTCTCCCGTTATAGGATGTTTTGCAGCAAAAACATTAGTCGCAAAAGTAAGACTTAAGAATAAAGCAAAAAATATTGAAATAATTTTTTTCATATTTCCTCCTAAAGAATATAAATTACCCATAATATAATTACTATAAAACGCAATTATTCATTTATTCTTTAAAAAAACCGCTTAAATGCTAATTAAATTTAAGTTTTACCTGTAATAAATTTATAATAATTCAAAAATATGACTAAGAAACATTACCTACTCCTTCTATTAATAAGTTTTTTATTTGGAAGTGCTTATCCAGCTCAGAAATTAATTTTTAATGAAAGTGTACCACCTATATTAATGGGAAGTTTAAGAATGCTAATTGTTTGTATTTGCTTAATTCCATTTTGGAGATTTAAAATTCCTAATAAAAAATATTGGTTTCCTTTATTTATATTTTCAATATGCATGGGTTTTTTGACAAATTTTTTTATGACTTTGTCATTAAAAGCAGCAGATATAGTATCACCAATTATTATAGGTTCACAGTTAGCAATACCATTTGCAATTTTATTAAGTTCTTTTTTCTTAAAAGAAAAAGTTAATTACAAGAAATGGATACTTATTTTTTCATCATTTTTTGGAGTGATTTTATTAAGCTTTGATCCATTAATTAAAGATGAAATATTTTCATTATTTTTAGTTTCTTTTATGGCTTTTTTCTATGCAAGTGCTCAGGTATTCTCACGTTATTTAAAAGAGCTTGATGTTACATTAACAAATAGCTTAATGGGATTATGTGGTTTCTTATGCTTAATTACTACTTCTTATATATTTGAAGGTAATGCAGTTGAAAATATCATAAATATTAACATCAAATCATGGTTGTTAATATTACACTCAGCTATTTTTGTTTCAATAGGCGCTCATATGTCAATGTTTTATTTATATAAAATATATCCAGTAAATAAAGTTTTTCCATTTTATGCATTATTTCCAATTTTTGGTATTTTACAAACAATGGTAATCTTTAATGAAATACCAACATTCACTATTATAATCGGAGGTGTAATTGTTATCACATCTATTTACTTATTAAATAAATTAGATTGATTAAAAATGACTGTAAAAAATATATTTAGATCAATTTTAGTAACTGCATTTTTATTATTAATTTCTGTAGGAACTAATGCAAACAAAATAATTGTTGCAAGCACAACATCAACATATGATACGGGGTTGCTAAATCTATTAAATGAGAAATTTTATGATAAATATAATATTAGGGTTCAGGTATTATCATTAGGCACTGGTCAAGCAATTAGAACTGCAAAAGATGGTAATGCTGAAATTTTACTAGTTCATCATAAACCTTCTGAGGAAGAATTTATGAATAATGGGTATGGTGAAAAAAGGTATGAAATTATGTATAATGATTATGTTTTAGTTGGACCAAAAAATGATAATGGTAAATGCACATCTGTGCAACAAAAACTTGAAGAAATTTATAATGATAAATCTTTATTTATATCCAGAGGTGATGATAGCGGTACACATCGTAAGGAATTAGAAATGTGGGATTTAGTAAATATTAATATTAAAAAAACTAATGAATGGTACTTAAGTGTTGGTCAAGGAATGGGAAGTACCCTGTTAATTTCAAACGAAAAAAAAGCTTATACTTTATCAGATAGAAGTACATGGATTGCATTTAATAATAGGAATAATTTAAAAATTGTATGTGAAGATTTTCCTCCTCTTTTCAATCAGTATGGAATTATTCTAGTTAATTCAAAATTGAATAAAAATTTAAATTATAAAGACGCAAATAAATATATTGATTGGTTTAAAACTAAAGAAGTTAAAGAATTAATTAATAATTTTAAAGCTAAAGGTAAGCAATTATTTTATTATAATTATAATTAGTAAGTTATTTTTTTATTAACATCTTTTAAAGTTTTATCATTACCATGATGAAAATGCTTATCCATATTTGGAATATATTTCATTGAGATAGGTTTCTTGCCAATAGCCATAGACATCTGCCTTACATGGTGTGCTTCTGCGCCACAGCAAATTCCAATAAAATTAATATTTTTTTTACAACACTCTTTAGCAAATTCTCCCATTTCAAATCTGTTACAATATAAATTGTCTAATGCGACTGGAAATGCATTATTTCCTGGAATACAATCACAATCATGATCAGAAATATTTAAAAAACCTGGCTCTTCTTCGGTTGTTCTATAAGGAACTGGTAACGCCGCAACATGACAAGAAACATTTTTTCTAATTTCATCAAGATACTTCATTGTCATTTTTGGTCCTCTGTAACAATTTAAACCAACTACATCAGCGCCATTATCTTCCATCATTTTACATGCTTCAGCTGGAGTATATCCTTCCCTTGTCACACCTCCTCTTGGTATTGCAAAATTTGTGACAGCAATCATATTTTCTTTTTTAATAGCTTCTAATGCTATTTTCATTTCACCAGTCCAATTAATTGTTTCTGCAACAATAAAATCCACGCCTGCTTCTTTTGCCCAATAAACTTGTTCTTCGTACATTTTTTGACATTGTTTTAGTGTTGAGGAGTCATTTGGATCATATATGTTAGTGTTTGCTACATCACCACAAACCATTAGATCCAAATCTTTAAATTCTTTTGCTGCATTTTTAGCTATTTCTAATGCATTCTTTTGTAATTCTTCTAATAAATGTTCTTTACCGATAATGCGTAATTTTTCTCTATGTCCATAATATGTAAAAGCTTGGACCACATCACTTCCAGCTCTAATAAATTCTCTATGAAGTTGTGTAACAACTTCAGGATGTTCAATTACTACTTCAGGAACAAAAGCACCTGCAGATAAGTAACCTCTTCTTTCCATAGCAAATAAATAACCCTCAGCACAAATTATAGGTCCTTTATCTAATCTTTCTAATAAATTCATAACATGTAAAATATAGTTTAAATTTTCACAATATTGATCAAAATGATATATTAGATTTTTAATTTTAAAAAATTAATTGTTAATAATTCATTTAACTCTTCCAAAGAAAGTTAATCTTGCATTTTCAGATAGTTCAATATTTTGTTCTTGATTGTAATTTAAGGTAATAAGAATTCTAGGAATGTCACTTTCTACTGGGGTTACTCTATGAAGATAATTTCTTCCATAAAATAATATTAACGTGCCATTACTTACGTCAAGTTTCTTAGGTTTTGTTTTACCTTCAATAATACTAGATATTAGTGTCTTATCAATATAGTTGTTATTTGAGTCTCTTCCCTCAGAAATATATTCAAATTCACCACCTAAAGGAGCAGACTGGATCATTAAAGTAATTGCAAATGAGGCATTATCAAAATGCCATCCAAGTTGCTGACCTTTTTGATAATAATTTAGATTAATCGAAGAAAGATTATCAGCATATGGAAAGATTTGATCAAGCTCTAAGACATATTTTAGAAAATCTTTAAAAGTATTTGAATTATACAACAAAATTAAATCAGATTTTTCACTAATGAGGTCATGAGGAACGCAACCTTTGTCACTGGTCATTAATTTATTTATTGGATCAGAAATATCCAAATCAGGTGATTGTTTATTTAATAAAATTGTATGTTTCTGATCACAATAAAAAGCTTTATCTTCTAAAGATTTTGTTTCTTTTAAAATTTTTTCAAGGCTATCTATTGATAAAAAGCTTTCTAAAACTAATAAAGAGTTTTTTTTAATTAATGCATTACATTTTTGAATATAATCGTCATCATTTATTGGATGTTTTTTAAAATCAACAATAGAATTAATATCTCTCATATTTAAGTATATTTTTTAAATTTAGGTAACTTGTCTTCAATCTTATAATAATCTCTTTTATTTTTTACATAAATGTGTGAAATTGTTTCCAATTTACTTGGATTTTTAAATAAACCTGCTGATATAGAAACAGCCTTACTGCCATATCTTTTAAAAAAAATGCTTGCTCCACAATTATTACAAAAACCTCTTTTTGCTTTGCTTGATGATTTATACCATTTAAGAGTTTTTTTTGATTTAAAAACAATATTCTCTTCTAGTACTGAAGTATAAGCAGCAAAGTTACCATGAGTTTTTGCGCATTGAATGCAATGGCAATTTATTACAGGTCGAAATTCTCCTTTAATTTTCATAGAGATTCCGTTACACAAACAAGAAGCGCTTAAAGATCTAATTTTTTTATTCATTATAAAATATGGTCATTAAAAAAACTTTTTAACAGATTAAATATTTCATATAAATCATTATAAATTATAATTTTCAATATAGAATGGTATAATAGATAATAATTATAATTTATGATATAATAATCTATCAGGTACAATAAATGGATACTAATTGGAATTTTGAGAATTCTTACTTAACTTTACCTAAAATTTTCTACTCAAATACTAAACCTGAAAATTTTAAAAATTTAAAAGTAATTTTAAAAAATGAGAACTTGTTAAAATTTCTAAATATTGAAAAAAACAAATTTGAGAATCTGTTAATAAATTCAATTAACAATAAAAATATTAATTATTTTTCTCAAGCTTATGCAGGACATCAATTTGGTCATTTCACAATTCTTGGTGATGGTAGAGCAACTTGCTTAGGAGAACATATAAACAAACAAAATGAAAGATTTGATATTCAGTTAAAAGGATCTGGAAAAACTCCCTACTCTAGAAATGGGGATGGCAAAGGGACACTAAAATCAATGCTTAGAGAATATATAATTAGTGAAGCTATGCACAATTTAAAAATTAGCACAACTCGATCTTTAGCAATTTTAAAAACTGGAGAAAAAATATTTAGAACAAGTTTTGAGGAAGGTGGAATTTTAGTAAGAGTTGCAAAAAGTCATATACGTGTTGGTACATTCCAACTTGCAAGTTTAAGTAAAGAAAAAAAAGATGTAGAAGATTTATTAGAATATTCAATTAAAAGATTGTATCCAGAAATATCAAAAAATAATGATAGGTATTTAAAATTTTTTACAAAAATAGCTGAAAGTCAAATTAATTTAATTGTTGAATGGCAAAGAATTGGTTTTATTCACGGAGTTATGAATACAGATAATATGTCTATTAGTGGAGAGACAATTGATTACGGACCTTGTGCTTTTATGGATGAATACAATCCTAATAAAAAATTTAGTTCAATTGATTATAATGGAAGATATGCATTTAATAATCAGCCAAGAATTGCTCTCTGGAATTTAGCCCGTTTAGCTGAAACAATTTTACATTTAATTGATGAAAATCAAGATAAAGCTATAAAAAAAATTGAAAAAATACTTAAACTGTATGAAAAAAAATATCATGAATTGTGGATGTCCATGATGAGAGATAAAATAAATATTAATAATTTCAATAAAAATGACGAAAAACTAATTAAAGAATTACTTGATTTAATGCATGTATTTAAATTGGATTATACAAATACATTTGTCGATATTGAAAATAATGACATTCAAAAAAATGATTTCATGAAAGAATGGTATGGAAAATTAAAAGAAAGAAGAAAATTAAATAATAATAAAAAAACTATAAACAAAAATATTAATCCAAAGATAATCCCAAGAAATCATATCGTTGAAAAGATATTAAATGAAGTAGAAAAAGGCAAATATAATAATTTAGATAGTTTTTTAATAAATTTAAAAAATCCTTATAAAAATAATAAGTCTATTGAATTCATAAGAGAACCAAATGAGCAAGAAAAAGTACATCAAACATTTTGTGGGACTTAAAATTTTATATTAAATTTTCTTTAAAAATATCTACAATAGATACTAAAATTATATGATGTGACATTTCTATATAATTATAATTATTTGAATTTATATGAATATTTATATCACCGAGCTTTGCCAAATTGTTTTCTTTATCAAAACCACTAAATGTAATCAGAGGAATATTATTTTCATTGCAATATTTTGCGGCATTAATTATATTATTTGAAGTTCCACTACTGCTTATGAGAATTAAAATATCATTTTTTTGCATATAGGCTTTAACAGCTTCTTTAACCCAATTATCGTGACCAAAGTCATTTGCAAAACAAGTAATTAAATTAGAATTATTAAATGTATTAGAAGGTACATTTGCTACTTTAGTAAAATCAACACTTACATGACTAGCGATTGAAGAACTACCTCCATTACCAACAATGACAACTTTACCATTGTTTCTTTTGCATTTTAAAATTAATTCAACTGATCTATCGATTAATGAGGTATCTAAATCAATCAATAAATCATAAATTGATTTGTTATAATTTTTAAAATATTTTTCGAATTTCATAACTTTTAAATTAACTATAGAATTAGTTATTAAGAATAAAGAAGATTTTTCTTAATTAGACTAATATTATCTTTCAAATCCAATAAAGATAGCTTAATTGTCAAATGAATATATTTGCAACAGATCAATTGATTAAATTTTAATAATACAAATGTTTATTTTTCAAGGTATAGTTTCAGGTTTAGTAGCTACAATAATTTTTGATTTGTTTAATTATTCATTAAATTTTGCATATAGTATTGATAAGCCGAAATGGAATTTATTAGGTAGATATTTTTTAGGCTACAAGAAAGGGAAGTTTATCAGAAAATCTTTATTAGAAGATGATGAATTAGATAATGAATTAATTTGGGGATATTTTTTTCATTATTTAATTGGTTTAATATATGGATTGTTATTAGTAATTCTTAACTATTTATTATTTGATTATCCTTCCATATTGCTTTCATATGTTTTTGGTTTTACTACTGTTTTAGGGGGCTGGTGTTTTTTAATGCCATTTGCTTATAATTTAGGTTTTTTTGCATCAAAAAGTGAAAACAGAATTAAAATTTTAGTTCAAAATCTAATAGCTCATTTTGTATTTGGTAATGGTTTATTTATTGGTTTTTATATGACTTTTTAATTCATATATTTCAATTATTTATTTTAAATAATTAAACAATAATTTCAATTTTAGTTGCTAATATAAAGTCATTTAGAGATAAGCCTTGAATGGCATGTGTGTGTAACATAATTAATGCATAACCCCAACCAAGAGAAATATCAGGATGATGCCCCTCTTCATCGGCTAATTTACCTACTTTATTAGTAAATTTAAGAGCTTCATTAAAAGTTTTAAAGTTAAATTTCTTAAAAATCATTTTTTGTTCTTCATTTACTGACCAATTATCTAAATTTGATAAATATTTACTAATTTGTTTTTCATCAAATTTAGGAGTATTTCCTGAGCAAGCTTGGCATTTTTGGTTTTTTAAATCTATATTCATTTAAATTTTGCACCTACTTGATTTAATTCCATTTTATATAAAGAACTTGTAGCTGTAACATATAAAATATTACCTTCTTTACCACCAAATTCTAAATTTGATACTAATTCGGGAACCAATATTTGACCTATCAATTTATTTTTAGGATTAAAGCATTTTATAGCTTTACCTGCACTTGTCCAAATATTACCATCTCTGTCACTTCTAAAACCGTCAGAAAAGAAAGGTTTAAAATCATAAACTAATTTTTGATTTTTTATTTCATTATTTACAACATCAAAAACATATAAGCATTTTATATTTTCACCTGTGTCAGCAACATAAAGTTTTTTTTCATCATGTGAAAAGGCTATTCCATTTGGCCTATCAAGATTTTTCGTCATCACGTCCAATTTTTGTGTATGAGGATTAAATCTAAATACATAACATCCATCATATTCTTGCTCACCCGGATAACCTTCATAATCTGACAAAATTCCATAAGGTGGATCTGTAAACCATATTGTATCATCAGATTTAACACATATATCATTAGGCGAATTTAATTTTTTTCCTTCATATGAATCTATAATTATAGATACATTCAAATCATCATCAGTTTTATAAACACATCGACCTCCATGTGAGCAAGAAATTAGATTTTCTTGATTATCAATTGTATTTCCATTACAAAAATTAGAAGGATTTCTATATTCTGAAATTTCACCATTAAGTAATTTCATCATTCTGTTATTTGGATTATCACTCCACACAAGCATTTCTTTATGTGGAATATAACATGGACCTTCAGCCCATAATGTACCTTGAAATACCTGAGTAAAATCTTTTGTTTTTAGATAACTATTAAATAAATCAGTGTTTTCTACATGATCCATTACAGAGTTTTTAAATTTATAAACTGTTGGACTAAAATCTTTTTTAATCATTATTTACCTCTATAGCCTTTTTCTTTTTATTAGAATCAATAAGAGCTGCTGGAAAACCTTTAGATCGTAAATTTTCTCCACAATCATTTTCAAGTAATTTAATAATGCTTGTACTTAAAGATCTTTTTCCAAGTTTTTTTTCACCATTTTTAAAAGTGCGTACCATTAAATTACTAATTTTCGCTGGTATGTTAAATTTTTTTGTAAGTTTATTAAACAATCCTACATCTTTACAAACTAAATCCATTGTAAATCCAACATCATAAGATCCATTTAATATAACTTGACTTTCTGTTTCATGTACAAAACTATTACCAGAGCTAATTTTTATTCCATTATAAACAGTCTTAAGATCTAAGCCATATTTTTTACTAACCATTAAAGCTTCTCCAATAGCCAAAAGATTAATAGAAGCTAAATAATTAGTGACAACTTTAAGAGTTGATGCATTTCCTATTTTTCCACAATATAAAATTTTATATCCAATACAACTCAAAACAGGGAATGATCTTTTGAAATTTTTTTTACTACCGCCAACTAATATTGAAATATTACCACTTTCAGCTTTATGCTGACCTCCTGTTATAGGGGCTTCTAACACTTGTGCTTTTTGCTTAAATAGAAAACTTGACAACATTTTCATATCTTCTTCATCAGTTGTGCTCATTTCTATCCAGAGATGATTATTTTTTATGAAAGGCAGACAATTTAATATAACATTTTTAACGTCCTTTGGTGAAGGTAAACAAGTAATAAAAACTGTTACATTATTTACTAGTTCCTTTAGTGATTTACATAAAATAGCACCTTGAGAAACTAATTTTTCTGATGATTTTATGTTTAAGTCATAAACATATAAAGTAAAATATTTTTTTTTAAGAATATTAAAAGCTACCTTACTTCCAACATTTCCCAATCCTATAAATCCTATTTTTGTATCTTTCATAAATTAATAGTCATTCCGTCATATGCTGGTTCAATATTTTCTGGGCATTTTGAGAGCAGTTCTTCATAATCTAAAAGTGCTGTCATATGAGTGAATATTGTTTTTTTTGGTTTGATATATTTTATATAATCAATTATCTGTTCAAACCCTGCATGTGAAGGATGAGGATCATATCTAAGTAATCCTACAATCCACAGATCTAAATCTTTTAATTTATCAATATCATTTTCATAGAAGTTTTTTATATCAGTTGAATACGCAAAATTATTAATTCTATATGATTGAACATCAATAGATCCATGATTATGTTTAAATGTTTCAATTTTTACATCATCTATTAAAAAATTATTATTAATCGTTTTTAAAGTCATAAAAGGAGAATAATCTTTATGACCATCAAAAATATATTTATAATTTCTGATCATTGATTCTTTAATATCTTCTGAGAGATAAGCAGGGATTATTGATTGATTGATTAATGACATGGCTCTCATATCTGGCAATCCTGCTGTATGGTCAGAATGTTCATGAGTAAAAAGAACTGCGTCAATTTTAATACATTTGGCATTATATAGTTGAGATCTTAAATCAGGGCTTGTATCAATTAATAAGTTTTTATCATTTACATTAATTAAAATAGAGGATCTTGTGCGATGATTTTTACTATTATTTATATTGATATTACCATTTTTTCCCCAAGCAAGTGGAGAGCCAAAAGAACCTCCACAACCTAAAATTCTTACTTTCATTATTTTTAATTATCTTTTTTTGCTTTAGAAAACAATTTGTAAAAATTATTATCTGTTAGTTTAAAAAAATCTTCTTTTTTCAAAGAGTAAAATTCAGCTAGAAATTCACCTGTATATTTTACGTAGGAAGGCTCGTTAGATTTGCCTCTCATTGGTACAGGGGCTAAAAAAGGACTATCTGTTTCTATTAGTATATAATCTAAAGATGCTTTTAGTATAATTTCTCTTAGAATATTAGCATTTTTAAAAGTAACAATTCCTGATAGAGAAATATAATAATTATTTTCTAAGCAATAATCTAATAATTTTTTTGAACCTGTAAAACAGTGAAAAACTATTCTTAAATTATCATTTTTAAATTTATTAAGAACTTTAATAATTGTATCTTCAGAATTTCTCTGATGAATAATAATTGGAAGATCAAAAATTTTTGAGGCCTCAATATGAGCTTCAAAAATTTCAATTTGCTTTTTTTTATAATGAATGGAATGATAAAAATCTAATCCAGTTTCACCAAGTGCTATTAATTTAGGGTTTTTAATATTTTTCTCTATATCAATTAATGAAAGATACGAATCGTTATTGATTTCTTCAGGATGAATACCATAAGATATGTAAATGTTATTAAAATCTTTAATTAAATCTAAATGATTTATAAAATCTTTGGGCTGAGTATTTATTGAAAGTAAATGTGTAACACTATTTTCTTTACATCTTTTAATTATATTTGGTAAATCTTGACTTAAAGTCTCAAAGTTTAAATGACAATGTGAGTCAATCACAATTCAATACGAGGAAAAATTGGTTTAGTTTTATTTAATATAATAGTATCAGGTAAAAAATTTTTAAAATTAGTTAAATTTAAATCATTAATTGATAGATTATAAATATTAAGAACTTTAATAATACTGGAAGGTATAACAGGGTATAATAAGATAGAGCATTTAATTGTCATTAAAGTTACAGCATATAAAACTTCTACCATTCTTTCATAATCTGTATTTTTTAATGACCAAGGAGCCTGAGTATCAACGTATGAATTAACTTCAGATAAATAATCAAAAATATTTTTTAGAGCTCTATCAATCTTAAATGATTCCATGTGCTTTAAATAATTATATAGAGTTTCATCAAATGATTTAAATAAATTTAAATCTGTATCTTTAAAATTTTTTGGTTTAGATACTTTAGAGTCTGAATTTTTTAAAATAAATGATGATATTCTTTGAATTAAATTTCCATAATTATTTGATAAATCAGCATTGACTCTTGTAGCAATTGAATCTTTAGAAAAATCACCATCATTACCAAACGGAATTTCTCTAAAAAGAAAAAATCTAATTTGATCCAATCCATATTTATCTATGATATCATATGGATTGATAATATTACCAACTGATTTAGATATTTTTTGACCTTCATTAGTCCACCATCCATGAGCAAATATTTTTTTTGGAGGCTCTATGTCAGCAGCCATTAGAAATGCTGGCCAATAAACTGCATGAAATCTCAATATATCCTTTCCAACTACATGAATACCAGGCCAAAATTTTTTGAATGAGTCACTTTCAGTATTTGGGTAATTTAATGCAGTAATATAATTACAAAGAGCATCTATCCAAACATACATTACATGATTATCAGCTTCAGGCACTTTAATACCCCATTTAAAAGTAGTTCTAGAAATTGATAAATCTTTTAAACCGCCTTTAATAAAACTTAAAACTTCATTATATCTTGAATGTGGAAGGATAGACTCAGGGTTAGTTTCATAATATTCAATTAGTTTATCTTCCCATTTTGATAATTTAAAAAAATAACTTTCTTCTTTTACCCAATCTACTGGAGCTCCTGAAGGAGCAATAAACCCTGTATCAGTTTTTATTAATTCTGACTCTAGATAAAATGCTTCATCTCTTATGGAATACCAACCTTCATAATTTGACAAATATATTTGATCATTATCTTTTAATTTATTCCATAATGATTGGGCTGCTAATTTATGTCTTTTTTCAGTCGTTCTTATAAATTCATCTATTTCACATCCGAGATAAGGAATTAAATCTCGAAAATTTTGTGACATTTCATCAACAAAATTTTGTGGGTCTTTTTTATTAAATAATGCAGCTTTTTCAACTTTTTGACCATGTTCATCTGTTCCAGTTAAAAAAAAATTTTCATTGCCTTTTAATTTACTATATCGTGTTAAAATATCACAAGCTATTGTAGTATAAGCATGACCTATATGTGGGACATCATTTACATAATATATAGGTGTAGTGATAAAATTTGACATATTGATTATTTTGTTGTGAAAAAGTTAATCATAAAAATTTTTTTATCCAGATTAAAAGTGAATAAATCATTTTGATTATTAATCAAGTAATCAAATTTATTATCAATAGAGTCTAATGTAATTTTATCAGATAAATTTTGTATTTGTAATATATTTTCAGATAAGTAACTTTTTTTAACATTAATTCCTAATTTAACTTTTTTAAATATAATTAAAATAAATTTAATTAGTGATAGATGTATATTTAACTTTTCATTCTCAAAACTAGCAAAAAGATCAATTATATTGTTATGAGAGTCAGAAAGGGAGTCAGATTCAGTTATTGAATATGTCAATTCATTAAAATGTTCTATAATTTTATTAAAATTAAAATCAATTGAAAGACCGGGTGAGCCATTAGTTATATCAAATAATAACTTTAAAATTTCATTATCCAGAGTAAAATTTTGAGAAATTAGGATATTCTCAAAGTTTTTAAAATTATGAGAAGGTAAATTTAATTGCAAACATCTAGATTTAATCGTAGGCAATAACATAGATGGTTGATGTGATATTAAAAAAAAATAAGTATTAGTATTTGGTTCTTCTAGTATTTTCAAAAGTGAGTTAGATGAATTTATATTTAAATCATCAGCACTATCAATTAAAATAAATTTGGGGAAATTTTCAATTACTGATGTCTCTATAAAAAAATTATTTAATTCTCTAACTTGATTAATTGTAATATTATTTTTTATTTTATTTGTTTTTTCATCAATTTTTTTTTGTAATATTTTTATATTTGGATGAGAATTATTATTTAATAAGGATAAATGATGGTTTATTTGCTTAGAATTAATTTTTAAATTTATGTAATATTCAATAATTTTGATTATAAAATAAAATTTACCAATTCCTTTATTTCCACTAATTAAGATTGAATTATTTAATTTTTCTTCTGTTAAATTTTGTAAAATTAAATCAAATTCTTTTTCAAAACCTATTATTTTACTCATATTAATGAATTTATATGTGAAATAATTATTTTATGAATCTGATTAATTGGTTTTGATGCTTCTATTTTTATAAATCTTTTATTATTAGAAATTATTTTATACCCTTGATTTACTAGATCATGAAAATTTTTTTCTAATTTGTCATATTTATTTTTTGATTTTCTTTTTCTTAATCTTGAAATTATTAATTTCGTAGACAGATGAAATAAAAAAGTTTTGTGTGGTAAAAAATTATTCAAAATATTTTTATGTAAATTTTTAGCTTTTTGAATACCGAATTTATTAACATATCCTTGATATACAAAAGTGGAATCTGCAAACCTATCTGAAATAACCAACTTTCCATTTTCAAGAGCTGGTATTATGACATTATTTATATGATGAGATCTGGCTGCCATAAGCATTAATATTTCTTCTTCTATATTTATATTGGATTTAACTTTTAAAATAAGATTACGGAGTGACTCAGCAATTTTTGTACCGCCAGGTTCTCTTGTTGTAATAAATGAAATTTTATTTTTTTTAAGATACTTTTCTAAAAGTAAAATTTGTGAAGATTTGCCACTGGCTTCTGGGCCTTCAAAAGTTAAAAAAAGACCTTTTTTTTTATTCATCTAAACTTGTACCAAAAATAAGATATTTTATTGCGGCAAAAGCTTTTAAAATAGGATTTATACTTGCAATATCCTCTTCAGCAACTAATTCAACTTCTATATTTGGCTTACCTTCAATTTTAATTAACAGCTTTCCATATATGTTTCCTTTAATAATTGGAGCCTCAATTGGCTTCTTGTATTCTATTGAAGATGTAATTAATTGTAACTGATCAAAGGACAGAGTTGAAATAACTTTCTTTGAAGATACTAAATTTACTCTTGGTTTATTTCCAAGCCATACATCTGCTTGTAAAATCATTTCACCTTTCTTGACTAATTCTCTTTGACTTGTCTGTGAAAATGCCCAATTAATTAAATTCGAAGACTCATTCATCCTTGATCTGGAACTATTTGTTCCATTAATCACAACTGTAATTCGTCTATTATCTCTTTTAGCTGTGGCTGCAATTCCCCAACCTGATGCTTTTGTGAAACCAGTTTTCAAACCATCAGCTCCTTGGACACTGCTCAATAATTTATTTCTATTAGGTTGCTTTATTCCATTATAAGTAAATTCTTCATCGGAGAAATATAGGTATAATTCAGGAAATTCTCTTATTATAGAATTTGATAAGATGGCTAAGTCAAAAACTGTAGAATAGTGATCCTTATGTGGCCATCCAGAAGAATTAACAAAGTTAGTATTTTTCATACCTAATCTTTTTGCATAAAAATTCATCAATTTTGCAAAATCTTCTTCAGTTCCAGCTAAACATTCTGCTAGTGCAATTGAGGCATCATTACCAGATTGAATAATAATTCCCTTCAATAGATCATCAATTGAAACTTTATCATCTATTTCTAGGAATGTTCTTGAACCTCCCATTTTATAAGCTTTTGCAGATACAGAGCATTTGTTATTTATTGAGAGGTCAGTATTTTGCAATCTATCAAAAGCTGCATAAACAGTCATAATTTTTGTCATTGATGCTGGAGGTGTTTTTAAATTAGAATTTTTTTCAAAAAGAATTTCATTTGTATCATAATCAATAACAGCAGCTTGTTCTGCTTTTGTGTCTATTGCAAATAACTTTGTTGAAATAAAAAAAACAAGTAAAAAATAGGTAATAAAATGTGTTTTCATATTATAATTTATAGTTTTTAAATATGTTACAAGTAAGATTATTCAAGAATTATTTCATTCTCTTTATAGCCTTTGCTTATAAATGTCGAAACTAATTTATTGGCAGTCTCATTTTGAATTGGGCCTATTATTAATTTATAAAATGCTCCATTATTTTCTGAAGTATATTTTTCAGTTAATTGTATTTCTTTGATTAATTTCTGAATTTCTTGATAATTTTTAAAGTTATTAATATGCAAATATAATTCTAAATTTTCAACTTCTTCAAAAACTAATTCAATTGGAAGCTCAACAACTTCTTGTTTATCTTCTTCAACAATCTCATTATCTATATTAGAAATCGAAACTGTTTCTGTTGGTGCAGAGTCAACAGTTGAGTTAAAATCAACGTCATTAATGGACATAGTTACATTTTTCCATTGCTTAGACGGATCAGATAAAATTTCTACTTTTACTTTTGCTATTTTATTTTTATAAAATCTTAAAAGTTGTGCTACTTTTCGTGAAACTTGAATAATTGAAGCATTATTATCATGCCTATCAACTATTTTAACAGTTAGTGACAAGCCATTTTCTAAATTTGTTATTTTTACAATACTAGGTAAGGGTAAAGTTTTATGTCTTCCAAGTAGTTCTGTAACTTTATTTAAATCATTATTTAAAGTTTTTTTATTATGTAACTCTTTATCATAATAAGTTGCGAGACCAACTTGTTGATATGCATAATCTTCTTGTGGAGTATATTTTACTCCTTCAATATAATAAGTATCACCTATTAAATAAAAAATTTTATCTTTTGATAACTCTTCTTGTTTATTATCATTTTTAGATTGAATTAATTCGACAACATTTTTTTTAGTTTTTTCTTCAATAACATTTTTAGTATTTGTAAATTTATTATATACATTATCTTTTGAAATATTTTGACATGCAATTAAAATAAAAAAAAATGAGCTAATTATTAATTTCATCACTAAGAAGTCCTATAGAAATAGCATAATAAGAAGAACAATTATAATATAAAATATTTTTATAATTAGGATAAACTAAAAACATTCTACCCTTAATTCCATCTGGGGCAACTAAACGTGCCTCAAGATCAGATCTTTCAGGGAGTTTAGAATTTGAAATTGTTTTAAAACCTAAATTAGACCATTCAGGTAATGATTTAGCAATTGATCTTCTTTTTACAGCACCGCAACCTTTTGGATTATCTTGTTCTAATGATGGATAGATTTCTTGTATGTTTTTTGGAGGTATAACTTCTCTCCCCCAAGTACTATCTATTGACCAAGGATTTTTATCAATGGAAGTCAAATAATTTGCTGTACTTGCAAATCCATCAGCATAACTATTCCAAATATCTATACCTCCTCCATCCCAGTCATAAGCACTTTCTAAAAAAGTTGTTGGTATCATTTGCGTCATTCCAACTGCCCCACCCCAACTTCCTATCAATTGACCTGAGGGGACTAAACCATCATCAAGTATTTTTAGTGCTGCAAATAACTGTTTCCTATAAAAATCACTTCTTCTTCTATCATAAGCAAGAGTAGTTACTGCAGTAATGGTATCAACTTTTCCTTGATTTCTTCCATAAAAACTCTCCATTCCTAAAACAGCTACAATAAATCTAGGCTGAATATCAAAATACTTAGAAATTTTATTTAAAAGAACTTCATGTTCTTTTAAAACGTTTCTACCTGCAATAATTCTTGATTTATCAACTCTATAGAACAAATATTCTTTTAAAGTAATTGTCGACTCAGGTTGACACCTATCTCTTAAAATTATTTTTTTTTGTGGTTTAACATTAGATAAATATAAATTAATTGTTTTCTCACTAATATTTTTCTCCTTAGCTTCTGTACGAATTTCTTCTAACCAAATATTCCATTCACTTTCTGTTGGCATATTTGGTTTTTCACAAGCTTTTAAAGAATAACTAAAAAACAAGATTAAAATAAATAAATATTTAAGAAACATTACTCTAAAGTAACAAATTTTTTTAAATTCGTATATTTTTATATCCTTTATATTTTGACTTTAATTTATTTAAAAGTATAACAATTCCAACAAAAAGGAGAGATGGCTGAGCGGTTGAAAGCACCGGTCTTGAAAACCGGCAAGGTGGCAACACCTTCCAGAGTTCGAATCTCTGTCTCTCCGCCAATCACATATATTATATGAATTATTTTATTTGATCTAAAATTTTTTTAGATAACTCGAATCTACTTGTATTTAGTTGCCCCATGAAATCATAAAATATCTTTTGATCTGGTCTTAAAGTAAATTGACTGTGTCTATTAATAGATAAGTCTAGTAATTTTTGAGGGTTTTTTGGGTTATTTTGATAGAAACCAATTACAACACCTTTTCTACTAAATTCTAATTGCTCAATATTATATTCAATGCATAATATTTTGATTTCTATTAAATTGAATAAATTATGTAATTGTTTAGGAATCGAACCAAACCTATCTGTAAGTTCAATTTTCAAACTAGATAATTCATTATTATTATTTACGTTTGAAATTCTTTTATAAATTGAAAGTCTTAAATCTAGATCATCAATATAATCTTCTGGTATAAAAATTTCCTCAGGTATTTTAATTGTAGGATGAAATGTATTTTTAATAGAATTATCATTTGATATTTTTTGTTTCTGAAATAGTATTTCTTCCTCTAGCATCTGATGATAAAGTTCAGTTCCTATTTCTCTAATAAATCCACTTTGTTCCTCGCCAATAATCGATCCACCTCCTCTCATATCAAGATCTTGGGAAGCAATATTAAAACCAGCACCTAAAGAGTCTGCTGAATTAATTATTGAAAGTCTTTTTTTAGCATTATCCTTAAGTTCATTTTCCTTGTATGTAATATAAGCATATCCTCTTTTGGAAGAACGACCTACTCTTCCTTTTAATTGATAAAGAGAGGCTAGAGAAAATAAATTAGATCTATAAACAATAATGGTATTAACGTGCGGTAAGTCTAAACCATTTTCAATTATATTAGTACTTACCATTAGTGGAACTTCTTGGTTATAAAACTTAGTTATTCTACTTTCTATCAATGAAGGAGCTAATTGACCATGTGTTACGACATACTTAATTTCAGGAAGATTCTCTTTTAAGAAATTTTCAATAAATGGAATATCTTTTTTTCTTGGTGTCACAAAATAAACACCATTTTTTCTTCCATAAACTTCTCTTTTAATAGCCTCTTTGATTGTTATTTCATCAAATTCTGTAACATAACTTCTAACGGACAATCTTTCAAAAGGTGCAGTTAAAATTAGGCTTAAATCTTTTACCCCAGACAAAGACATAGAAAGAGTTCTTGGTATAGGAGTGGCAGATAATGCTAAGACATGAGCATTTGGCGCAATCTCTTTGAATTTTTCCTTTTGTAAGGTGCCTAATTTTTGTTCTTCATCATAAATAATTAATCCTAAATTTTTAAATGTTAGCTTATCACTTAATAAAGCATGTGTTCCAATAAGAATATCAATTTTTCCTTCAGCACAATCACTAAAAATTTGTTTTTTATCTTTTTGCGATACTAAACGTGAAACTTCAGCAATATTAATATTAAATATGCTAAACCTTTTTAAAAAATTATTATAATGTTGTCGTGATAAAAGAGTAGTTGGTACAAAAACAATTGACTGAATATTTGATTTTGCAGCAAGAAATAAAGCTCTAATTATTACTTCCGTCTTACCAAAAGCAACATCCCCTACTATAAGCCTATCACTGGGTGTGTTTCTACCAAAATCATCTATTACATCATTAATAGCACCTAATTGATCATCAGTTTCAACATAAGGAAATGTACTACAAAACTTATCATATTCTGTATTTACCGTATTGATAGGAAGGGATTTGGATTGTAGTCTTTTTGAAGCAATCCTAATTAATTTTTTTGCAGCATCTCTTATTTTTTTTTTAGCTTCTGCTTTTCTTTTTTGCCAACTTGAAGCTCCCAATCTATCTAAATTAATGGAATTTTCATCTTCATCTCCATACTTTGTAATATAATTAAGATTTTCAACTGGTAAAAAGAGTTTTTGAGTATCTGCAAACTCAAGCTCTAAACAATCATGAACAGAATCATTTAATTCTATTTTTTTAATATTATTAAACCTACAAATACCATATTCAGAATGTACTAATAAAGAACCTTGAGATAACTTATTTAACTCTTCAAAAAGAAATTTTTTTTTTTGATCTTTTTTCCTCGACTTAATAGCTAATGAATATCCAAAAATAGTTTTTTCGTTAATAAAAATTATATTATTTAATTCAAATGACTCCTCTAACTCTAAAACAGTTATATGTATTTTTTCCTCAGATAGTTCTGATAAATTTTCAATCTCTACAGGGGAAATAACAATGTTATCATTTAATATGTTATAAACTTTTTCAAGTGATCCTTCAGAGTTACAGCATATAATAATTTTTTTACTAGCTGAGTTGATATCAAAAAAAAATTTTATAAAGTCAAAATCAATACTCTTTCTAATTGAAGATATATTGTTTATTTTTTTTAAATTTGTTGGAGTATCACCTTCGCTATTAAATAATGATAATTTTGTAATAGGAAAATTAGTTAAAATTTTATCAAAATAATCTTTATCTACAAATAGATTATGTGGCCTTAGAAAAAAAGAGTCTTTAGAGTTATTTCTTGCTTCAAAGTAATCATTTAAATTCTCAATTCTTTCATCAAATAACTCAATAATATTATTATGAACTAATATCTCGCTATTCTTACAATAATCAAATAATGTTTCTAAATTGTCATAAAATAAAGGGAGAAATTGCTCCCCCCCAGAAGGAATCATTCCTGAAGAAAACATTTCATAAGTTTGACTTTTTCTAAAATTTTGAAATATAGATCTAAATTTAGATCTAAATTTTTCTAAATTTTTATTATCTATAATTAATTCACTACTTGGATTAAGTTTAAATAACTTTATACTGGATTTATTGAGTCTTTTTTGTGTGATAGGATCAAATTCAAAAATCGATTCAATTTCATCATCAAATAAATCAATTCTAATTGGCTTGTCAAATTGAGGAAGAAAAATATCAATTATTGAGCCTCTTATGGCAAATTCAGATTTATCTCTTACTAATGCAGTTCTCTCATAACCTAGTTTAATAAGTAGAAGCAGAATATTATCTATATTTATTTTTGAATTTTTTGAAATTGTAATAAAATTTTTTTTGATTTCATTTTTAGGTAAAGTTTTCTGAACTATTGCATTCAAAGTAGTTAAAATAATAATTTTTTTCTCATTATTAGAACTAAGATGAAAAAGTGTTTCTAATCGAGATGTTTGAATTTCTTTAGAGGGTGAGATATTATCGTATGGGATCTGATCCCAGGCTTTATATAGAAGGACCAATTGATCTGGAAGCAACCAAGTTAATTTATTTTTGATATTTATTATTTCTCTATCATCTTTTCCTATATAAACCAACGATGTATCACTTTTATGGAATATCTCTGAAATTATAAAAGCCTCAGTTTTATCAATGACAGGACCTATTGATTTCATTTAAATTTTAAAATTTTTTCAAAAAGATTTTTGAATTCTATATTAACTTCAATTTTATTTGTAAGAATCTCGTAAATATCGTTATCTGAATAAATATCAAAAACTGATTTTAACAATCTTAATTCTTTTTCACTAAATTTATTTATATTATTAATAAAATATTTTTTATACAATAGATCGGTCTCTTTAGTTCCTGAGTAATTTGACCTGTATTTGATAATCTTTTTTAGTGAATTTAATGTCATATAATTAATAATAGAATATAGTAAAAATATTATAATATTCTATGAAACCTGAACATTTAGACTTATTACTCTCTCCAATCAATAGATTAAAGGGTGTTGGACCAAAATTAGAAAATATAATAAATAAATTAGGGATAAAACTAAATGTGCATTTCTTATGGCATTTTCCATACAGGATTATTGAAAAAAAATATTATGAAAATATTCATGACGCACCTATAAGTCAATTAGTTACTTTAAAAATAGAAGTTGTAAAACATTATCCATCAAAATTCAGAAGACAACCATACAGAGTAACTTGCTTAGCAAATGATACACCAATAGATATTGTTTATTTTAATGCTAGACACCCTGTTGTAAGATCAGTTTTGCCAATCAAAAGCATAAAAATGATTTCTGGTAAACTAGAATTTTTTAAAAATAAATTTCAGATTACTCACCCCTCAAGCATAGAAAACATATCTGATATTCAGTTATTAAGAGAGAAAGAGGCTGTTTATAGTTTAACAGCAGGACTAAACATGAAAAGCTTTATAAAATTATCAAATCAAGTTTTGCAATCGGTCCCTAATTTAGAAGAGTGGATTGATAAAATATTAATTAAAAAATATAAATTTACTTCCTGGAAAGATGCTGTGGAAAAATTACATAATCCAGAAATAGATGACACATATAATGAAAAGAATTTTTATAGAAGAAGGTTAGCTTATGATGAATTATTTGCACATCAATTAGCAATTTGTATTGTTAGAACAATTGATAATAGAAAAAAATCAATTTCTTTTAAAAGTAATGGTAATTTTAAAAATAATTTAATTAAAGATTTAGAATTTAAATTAACTAATTCTCAACTATTAGTTCTGAAGGAAATAGAAAGTGATCTTTTTTCAAACAAACAAATGATTAGATTACTTCAGGGAGATGTTGGTTCTGGAAAAACTATAGTTGCTCTAATTTCAATGCTTAGAGTAATAGAGTCTGGTTATCAAGTAACTCTAATGGCCCCTACTAGTATTTTAGCATACCAGCACTTCGAAAATATCTCTAAACTAATTAATAAACTTCCAATAGAAATAGATATACTTACAGGAAAAGATAAAGGCGGTAAAAGATTAGATAAATTAGAAAAAATTAAAAATGGTGATACTAAAATATTAATTGGAACCCATGCCCTAATACAAGAAGGTGTAAATTTTAATAAATTAGGTTTATCAGTAATCGATGAGCAGCATAGATTTGGAGTTTACCAAAGAATGGCTTTTAATTATAAAGGATTTCGACCGTCTATTTTAGTAATGAGTGCCACACCAATTCCTAGAACTTTAACCTTAGCAGCCTACGGTGATATGGATGAAAGCAGGTTAATTGAAAAACCTATTGGAAGAAAACCTATTAAAACATCAGTACTAACATTAAAAAAGGAAAATAATTTAATAGAAAGGGTCAGAAATAAGATAAAAAATTCAAATGATAAGTTTTTTTGGGTTTGCCCTCTTATAGAGGAATCACAAGAACTTGATTTAAAAGCAGCGACAGATCGTTATCATTCATTAAATAAATTATTTAAAAATAAAGTCTTGCTTATTCATGGTCAATTAAATGAAAAAGATAAAGAAGCGACAATGGAAAAGTTTAAAAATGAGGATTATCGTATCTTAGTTGCAACTACAGTAATAGAGGTTGGTATTGATATTAAATCAGCAACAACAATTATTATCGAACACGCTGAAAGGTTTGGATTAGCACAGCTACATCAATTAAGAGGACGTGTAGGAAGAAATAATGAAGAATCTTATTGTATTTTATTACATAAAGAAAACATAAACGACACTGCAAAGAAAAGATTAAATATTATGACAGAAACGAATGATGGTTTCCTCATAGCTGAAGAAGATTTAAAAATAAGAGGACCTGGAGAAATTCTTGGAAAAAGACAATCAGGATTACCATCTTTTAATGTAGCTGACTTAAGTTATGATGGAGACTTATTAGAGGAAGCAAAATTAAATGCAGAAAAAATAATTAATAATGATCCAAAATTAGAAAATAATAAAAACCTTAGAGATTTATTGTTCATACATGAGAGAGATACAGCTATAAGGACATTAAATGCAGGATGATTTAATTAATTATAAAAATGGTATAAGATTTGAATGTCAGGGTTCTGGAAAATGTTGTGTTTCAAGAGACTCTTATGGTTTTGTCTATTTAAGTAATTTTGACTTAAAAAGATTTTCAAAATATTTTAAATTATCATTAAAAGCATTTAAAAAAAAATATTGTCAAATAACTGATGGATTTATTCATTTAGCTGAAAAAGATGAGCTAAAAGGAAATTGTATATTTTTAAAAGATAAAATGTGTTCAGTCTATAAAAACAGACCCTCTCAGTGTAGAACGTGGCCTTTTTGGAATGATAATATGAATACAAAAGTTTGGAATAAAGACATATCAGTTAATTGTCCTGGTGTTGGAAAAGGAAAGTTAATAAGTCAAAAAAAAATTAATCAATTATTAAAAGAAGATTTAGATACTGAAAAATCAATTCTACAAAAAAGGATTACCCCTCTGAAGTAAACTCCATATTTTTATATGAGCCTATATAAATATCTGATTTCTTTTTTAATATTATTTTGATAGTTGTATCAACTAACACAACTTCTAAAAAATTATCATTTTTGGATAAAATATCGCATTTCTTGGTAATTCCAGTTGCAATATTTTTAATTATTGTTTGCCTCATAAAGTAATGGTGAGCCCTGCAGGATTCGAACCTGCGACCCATTCCTTAAAAGGGAATTGCTCTACCGACTGAGCTAAGGGCCCCACTCAAAATGTCTATATAGTTCAAAATTAATGAAGGCAAGTGCTATGATGAAGTGTTTTTATTATTTAAAATCTTAATCGTATTATCAGAAACAAATTTTGATACATCCCCTCCAAGCTTATGAACTTCTTTAACTAAATTTGAAGAAATAAATGAATTA
>CABXIT010000014.1 GCA_902512325.1 uncultured Alphaproteobacteria bacterium
GTAAAAGAAATTGGGTCGACAAAAAGAACTCCATGGCACCAAGACCAATCATATTATTGTGTAAATGGAAAAGATAATTGTAGTTTTTGGATACCATTAGATGAAGTTAGTAAATCATGTTCCCCTGAATTTGTTATGGGTTCTAATAAATGGAACAAACAATTTCTACCAACTAAATTCTTTGGACATAGTTATGAGCAAAAAGATGGAGAATTTGAGCATATACCAAATATAGAAAACAATAGAAAAAAATATAACATTAAGAGTTGGAAAGTTAGTCCTGGAGACGCTGTTATTTTTAATTTCTCTACAGTACATGGTGCTCCTGAAAATAATTCAAAAAATAGACGTAGGGCTTTTTCTGTTAGATTCACTGGGGATGATGCTACTTATATTAAAAGAAAGGGTGAAATGTCTCCACCTTTTCCATATATTAAATTAAAAAATGGTGAACCTTTGGACTCTAAAACTTTTCCAGTTTTAATTTCTTCTTAAATAATAAATATAAGGAAGTGCAGTAGCATACATAATTAAACTGTAGGTCGCCGCAGGGATTAAATAAGCACCTCCATCAAAAAAAACATTTGCAACTACAATTGCTAGTGTTCCATTTTGAAGGCCGCATTCAAGTGTAATAGCTTTTTGTTGAGATATATTAAGAATAAAAGATTTACTTAAATAATAAGCTATAAGCATCATAACTATATTTAGAACCAGAGTAATTAATCCAGCTTGAGCAAAGTACGCAATTACATTTTCTCTTTCAGCCAAAACAGCGCCTAATAAAACTAGGAAAAATAAAGCAGTGGATATTTTTTTTGATAAATTTTCAAAGGAACTCAAAATATTTTTTAATAACATGCCAATTAAAACAGGTATGGTAACTATTAAAAACATTTTTAATGCTATATCAATAAGTGAAATTCCTTCACTTAATAAATTTGTGCCTAAAAGAGACAATGAAATACCTAAAATTAATGGAATTGTAATTACGCTTAATATACTTATTACTGCAGTTAAAGAAATTGAGAGAGCAACATCACCTTTAGCAAACGAAGTTAGAATATTTGATGTTGCGCCACCTGGTGCTGCAGCAAGTATCATCACACCTATTGCTATCTCTGGAGATAAAGGCCAAATATAAACAAGTATTAGAGCAACAATTGGTAAAAGAATTAACTGTGATATAAATCCGACTAAAAATTCCTTTGGTTTTAAAAAAATTCTTGCAAAATCAGAAATTGACAATCCAAGACCTAGAGAAAACATTATAAATGCTAAGGCAATAGGTAAAACTACATCTGTTATAAAATTCATAATTTAAAATATCATTTGATTCTGCAAATAAATATAAAATTATCAAATATTTATTGTATATAATGATATAATTTTTTAATGTTTATAAATTTAGACAAATTAAATAAAAACAAAATTGCTGCTTGGGCTGTTCATGGATTTACAGGTTCTGGCGCAGTTTTGGGATTTTTAGCAATTATTGCTATTCTAAATAGTGATGCAGTTGGTGCATTTTTATGGCTAGGATTAGCTTTATTAATAGATGGTTTGGATGGAACTTTGGCTAGAAAAGTTAATGTTACTGAACAAACCCCTAATATTGATGGCACAATTTTAGATAGTGTCATTGACTACTTAAATTATGTGATCATTCCAAGTCTAATGATTTACTGGTTTGGTATGGTGCCTGGATTTTTAGAAATTATTTTACCTGCAGCTATTTTTTTAGTATCTCTTTTTACTTTTGCAAATCTTCAAATGAAAACTGAAGATTATTATTTTAGAGGATTTCCTGCTGTGTGGAATATTGTTGTTTTATATTTTTTTATATTAGGAACAAATGAATACATAAATGTTGCAGTAATTAGTATTTGTTTAATTTTAACATTTGTTCCAATTAAATTTGTTCATCCATTAAGAGTTAAAGAATTAAGAAATTTAACAATATTTTTTACTATTATATGGTCGGCCACAACTTTAAAATTGGTTACAACACCCTCCTCTAAAATTTTTATGATTGATAGCACTATTATTTTTATACTTTGGGTATTAACTTCTATATATTTTGCAGTAATATGCTTGGGCCGTTCAATAAAAAAATATGAATAATTATTTAGACTCAATAATTAAAAGAGATCCAGCTGCACGTGATAAACTAAGTATAATATTAACTTATCCCGGTGTAAAAGCTGTTTTTTTTCATCATTTAGCTAATAAAATTTGGAATAATAAATTTTATTTAATTGCTAGAATAATATCTCAGTTTAGTCGTTTTTTAACTGGAATAGAAATACATCCAGGGGCAAAAATTGGTAGAAATCTATTTATAGATCATGGCATGGGTGTTGTAATAGGTGAGAGTTCTATAATAGGTGATAATGTTACACTATACCACGGAGTAACTTTAGGAGGGATATCACCAGCTGAAAATTCAGAAGATCAGAGAAATAGTAAAAGACATCCAACTTTATTAAATAATGTTATTGTTGGTTCTGGCGCTCAAATATTGGGACCTATTACTGTAGCAGAAGGATCAAGAATAGGAGCTAATACAGTAATTTTAAAAGATGTACCTGCAAACGCAACTATGGTTGGTAATCCTGCTAAAAATATAAGCACAAATACTGATACGAGTTTTAAGCCTTATGGCGTAAGAGATTTTGATGATAACAAATAATATTATTGATTTAATTGGTAATACCCCTTTAATTAAACTTAAATATCCATCTGAAATAACGAACTGTGAAATTTATGGAAAAGCTGAATTTCTTAATCCTGGTGGATCTATTAAAGATAGAACTGCACTAGGAATAATTTTAGATGCTGAAAAAAATAATTTAATTGAACCAAACGGAATATGTGTTGAGGGGACTTTTGGTAATACAGGTATAGGCTTAACTCTTGTCAACAATGCCAAAGGTTATAAAACTGTTATAGTTATGCCAAACATAACTGCTCCATCAAAAAGAGACATATTAAAAAATATGGGGGCTGAGCTCCATTTAGTAGATCCTAAACCTTTTTCTGATTTAGGTAATTATCAAAGAGTCTCCGAGAGATTAGCAAAAGAAATTGAAAAAGAAAGAGGCATAAAAACATTTTGGGCAGGACAATTTGAGAATATATCTAATTACAAATTTCATGAACAAACAACTGCATCTGAAATTTTTAATCAAACTAACGGAAAAATTAATGGGTTTACTTGTTCTATTGGAACTGGAGGAACTTTAACAGGTGTTGGAATTGGTCTAAAATCAAAAAATAAAAATATTAAAATAGCCTGTGCAGACTCACAAGGCTCATCAATGTATAATTATTTCACTACAGGTAAATTAGAGAAAAAAGGAGCACCTTCTTTTACTGAAGGTATAGGACAGGCAAGAATTACCAAAAATTTAGAAAACTGTTCAGTGGATATGTCATATTATGTTGATGACAAAGAATGCTTAGAAATACTATATAAATTAATAAAAACTGATGGCCTATTCCTTGGAACTAGTTCTGGCGTTAATGTAATGGGTGCTATTAAAATGGCAAAGGAATTAGGTCCAGGTAATACAATAGTCACTATTTTATGCGATGATGCAAATAAATATTATGATAAAATGTTTAATAAAAATTTTTTAAATGATAATAATTTACCTATTCCAGATTGGTTATAAATATGGTGCAAAAGAAAAAATTATTTAATACAAAAGTTATACATAGTGGACATAAAGAGGATAAAGAAACTGGAGCAGTAATGCCGCCAATTCATTTATCATCAACTTTTAAGCAAAAAAGTCCCGGTGATTTTAAATATGAATATGCAAGAACTAATAACCCAACTAGAGAAATTTTAGAAAAATTATTAGCAGAAATAGAAGAAGGTAAACACGCATTTGCTTTTTCATCAGGCATGGCTGCTATTAATTGTTTAACTGATGCTTTAGATAAAAATTTTCATATTATTTGTTCGGATGATGTTTACGGAGGGACAAGAAGAATTTTTGATAAAGTTAAAAGTGTAAATCAAAACATTGAAATAACTTATACTGACTTTAATAAAGAAAATAATTGGCCAGGTCTTATAAAAAATAATACAAAAATGATTTGGATAGAGACTCCCTCAAATCCCCTTTTAAAAATAGTTGATATAAATAAAATAAAATCTGAAATAACTGATGAAAATATCAAAATTGTTTGTGATAATACTTTTGCATCTCCTTATAACCAACAACCATTAACTTTGGGAGCTGATGTTGTATTACATTCTTCAACAAAATATCTTGGAGGTCATTCAGACTTAATCGGAGGTGTAATAATTATTAAAGATGATTTACCATTAGCAGAAAAAATAAAATATTTACAAAATGCTATTGGTTCCGTTCCCTCTCCTTTTGATTGTTATTTATTAATACGAAGCATAAAAACACTAGGTGTTAGAATGGAAAGACATAATTCAAATGCAATGTTAATTAGTGAATTTTTAAATAATCACCCAAAAGTTAAAACTGTTAGATATCCAGGTTTAAAATTAGACCCTAATCATGAAGTGGCAAAATCACAAATGAATGGTTATGGAGGTATTATATCTATTGAATTAGATACAGACTTAAATGGTACACTTAAATTTTTAGAAAATATAGAAATTTTTACTTTAGCTGAAAGTTTAGGAGGTGTTGAAAGTTTAGTTGAACATCCTGCAATAATGACTCATGCTTCAATTGATAAAAGTATAAGAGATGAGCTTGGGATTAGTGATTCGCTAGTAAGATTGTCAATTGGTATTGAAGATCCAGAAGATTTAAAAACTGCATTAGAGAATTCCTTAAATTTACTCTAATCCAATAATCTTTTTAATGTTTGGTTTAAAATATTTTGGTCCTTTCATTACCTTGCCTGATTCATTGTAAATTGGCTTTCCATCTTCTCCTAATTTGCTCATATTTGAATTTTGAACTTCATTAAAGCAACTATCTAGATCAACGCCAAAAGAATGACCAGCTCCATATGTAACATAAAGTATATCAGTTAAAGCATCAGCTACTTCAATAATATCTTTATTATTAATAGCTTCTTTTAATTCATTTAATTCTTCCTGAATTAAATCTATCCTTAATTGAACAATTTTAGAGTCAGGAAATTCGGGAATAGTTTTTACTTCTTGACCGTAGGTATTCATAAAAGTTTTTACTTTATTAAAATTTGACATATCACTCATTTCATTAAAAATTATTTATAAAAAATATCGTTAAATGTAACAAAAATAAATAAAAAAGATATAATTGTTAATCCAGTTACAATATAAATTCTAGTTACAAGTTCAGGAAGGGAATTTGCAAAAATCTTACTTATTATAAAGTAAACAATATGACCTCCATCGAGAAGAGGAATAGGTAGAAGATTAAAAAAACCAACAAATAAAGAAATTATAATAAATAAAAAGATTACTCCACGTATTTTATCTAACATCATTTGATCAGCCATTTTGACAATTCCTACTGGTCCAGCTAACTGTTCTTTTAAAGTATTGTCTTGATAAGATTGCCTTAAAAAATTTATAGATGCAGAATAGTAAGTTGGAATGAACGATAAAGATTCTTGGATTGATTCATATAAATTAAATTTATCAACAACAGGATCGCTATTACTTGATATTCCTATGACAAATCTATTTATTTCTTCATTAAAATTTAATTCAAAATTCTTTTCTATAAGCTCATTGTTTCTTTGAATCAATATTGAGATATATTTACTATTACCTAAAGCTTTAGGAATATCGCTAAACTCATATATTTGACTATCATTAACAGAAATAATAATATCATTAACTTGTAAATCATTTTCTTCGGCAGAAGAATTTTCTAAAACTTTACCTATTATTGGAGCAAATGAAGCAATACCAAAAAAAAAGAAGATACAAAATAAGGCAATCCACGCAGAGAATACATTAAAAAAACTTCCAGCAAGAAGAATAAATATTTTTTGATAAAGTTTTAATGATTGAAAAGAGCCATGTTCTTGATTTTGTTTTTTTTGGAATACTGAATCAAGGCCTTTTATTTTTACATAACCTCCCAGAGGAATTGGTGATATTTTCCAAACAGTATTATTTTTATCCGTGAATTTTAATAATGGTTTTCCAAAACCAATAGAAAAGTCTGTAACTTCAGCTTTAAATATTCTTGCAAAAAGATAATGACCAAATTCATGTATAAATACAATACATATAAAAACTAAAAGTAAATTTAAATAAATCATTTAGTTATGCATTGGATACATCTTCATAATCCTCAATAGGTGGACATACACAAAAAAGATTTCTATCACCATATACATTATCTACTCTTGCAACTGGTGGCCAATATTTATTATTATATAAGTAAGAATGAGGAAAAACTGCATCCACTCTAGAATACTTATGGTTCCATTCATTTGCTGAAACTTCTTCTATAGTATGTGGTGAATTTTTTATCGGATTATCTTCACGGTCATAACTACCATCTCGAATTTTTTGAATTTCATTATGTATAGAAATCATAGCAGTACAAAATCTATCTATTTCTTCTTTTGATTCACTTTCAGTGGGTTCGATCATTAACGTTCCTGGAACAGGGAAGGACATTGTTGGTGCATGGAAACCATAATCGATAAGTCTTTTTGCTATATCTTCTTCAGATATATTTAATTCATCTTTGATTGGGCGAATATCAATTATGCACTCATGAGCGACCATTCCGTTTTTACCAGAATATAAAAGAGGAAAGAAATCACTTAATTTTTCTTTTATATAATTAGCATTTAAAATTGCTATTTGTGTAGCTAATTTTAATCCTTCATCTCCCATCATTGAAATATATGAGTAAGAAATAGGTAAAATTGAAGGGCTTCCCCATGGAGCGGCAGAAACCGCATCAAGTTCTGTTAATCCAAGCTCATTTTTAACAATTGGATGTCCTGGTAAAAAATTCTCAAGATGTGATTTGACTCCAATAGGGCCCATGCCAGGACCACCACCACCATGTGGAATACAAAAAGTTTTATGTAGATTCATATGAGAAACATCAGGACCAAAATTTCCAGGCTTTGCAATTCCTACCATTGCATTTAAATTAGCACCATCCATATAAACTTGACCGCCAGCATTATGAATTGCTTCGCAAATTTTTGATATTGATTCTTCAAATACGCCATGTGTAGATGGATAAGTAATCATCAAAGCAGCTAATTTATTTCCAGCTTCTTTAATTTTGATGTCCAAATGATTTAAATCTACGTTTCCTAAATCATCACATTTAACAATGGATACTTCCATACCACACATCTGTGCACTTGCTGGATTAGTTCCATGAGCACTATTAGGTATTAAACAAACATTTCTATCATACTCATTATTAGATTCATGAAATTTTTTAATTGCAAGCAAACCAGCAAATTCTCCTTGGGCTCCTGCATTTGGCTGTAATGAAATTGCATCAAATCCTGTTATATCTTTAAGCATAGATATTAACTCTCTCATCATTTGATTATAACCTTCTCTTTGATGTTTTTCTAAAAAGGGATGGGCGTTTGCAAATCCTGGTAGCGTTATTGGCAACATTTCTGAGGCTGCATTTAATTTCATAGTACATGAGCCAAGGGGAATCATCGATCTATTAAGTGTAATATCTTTATTTTCTAATTTTTTTAGATATCGCATCATTTCTGTCTCAGAATGATAAATATTAAATATTGGATGGGATAATATTTTATCTTTTCTAAGAATATTTTCGTCATTAAAAATAGGTTCAAGATTCTTTTCAATTTCGTTAGCATCTATTTTTTTATTGGTTGCATTAAAAAAAACAATTAAATTATCGATGTCTTCTAAAGTTGTAGTTTCATCAATAGTTATTGAAAATGTTGTGTTGTTAATTAGTCTAAAATTAATTCCCTCTTCCACAGATTTATTAAACCACTCTTTAGCTTTAGAGTCTTCAATGACTATTGTATCAAAATATTTATTAGATTTAATTTTATAATCTAATTTTTCTAATGATTTTTTAAGATATCTAGTATTATGATTTACAGTAGAAGCAATATTTTTTAACCTTTCCGGCCCATGATAAATAGCATAAGCTGCTGCAATTATTGCTAACAAAGCTTGAGCGGTACATATATTGCTGGTTGCTTTTTCTCTTCTTATGTGTTGTTCACGAGTTTGAAGAGCCATTCTATAAGATCTTTTATTGTTTCGATCTACTGATACGCCTATTAATCTACCTGGCATTAATCTTTTAAATTCATCTTTAGTTGCAAAAAATGCTGCATGAGGTCCTCCTAATCCCATTGGAACTCCAAAACGTTGAGAATTGCCTATAACAATATCAGCATCATATGAACCTGGGGAATTCATAATAACCATACTCATAATATCTGCAGCAACAATTGATACAATTTCCCTAGATTTATTACTTTTAATAAGTTTGTCTAAATCTTCAATTTCTCCGTAAGTATCAGGATTTTGTATCAAACTACCAAAAGTATCTTCGTTTGGCTTACCTTCAATAATTGTTATTCCAAGAGGATTAGCTCTTGTCCTTAAAACTGATAAAGTTTGAGGGTGACAAGAATTTTGAATACAAAAGGTATGCTGTTTATTTTTTTTTATCTTGTATGCCATCATCATAGCTTCTGCAGCAGCAGTACTCTCATCTAATAAAGATGCGTTAGCAATATCTAATCCAGTAAGATCAATTATCATTTGTTGAAAGTTCATTAGCATTTCTAAACGACCTTGAGAGACTTCAGGCTGATATGGTGTATAAGCAGTATACCAACCAGGATTTTCAAGAATATTTCTCAAAATAACACTTGGTGTCACTGTATTATGATAACCAAGACCAATATATGTTTTTTTAAATTTATTTTTTAAAGATAAAAGTTGCATATTAACTTTATTAAATTCTTCTGACATTCCTGGTTTTAATTTTAATTTATCTTTAAATAAAATATGATCAGGTACAGTTTTTTGAATTAGTTCATCAAGATTTTTGCATTTTATGAATTTTAACATTGAATCTATATCATCATTTCTAGGTCCAATGTGTCTACTTGCAAAAGAATTTATATCGATCATTTATTTATCCAAAAATTCTAAATACTGATCTAAAGACATCAAAGTATTATATTGTTCTAAATTAGATAGTTTTATTTTGAATATCCAACCTTCATTTTCAGCATCTTGATTAACTATAGAGGCATCCTTTGACAAATTATCATTTATTTCTGAAACTTCACCATCTAAAGGCGAGTAAATATCTGAAGCAGCTTTTACAGACTCAATAACACATAATTCTTCTTTTGCTTTAACTTCTTTACCTAAAGTGGGCAAATCCACAAAAACGATATCACCTAAACTTTCCTGAGCATGATTTGTAATGCCAACAGTTGCAATGTCGCCACTAAGCTGAACCCACTCATGCTCTTCGGTATATTTTTTTTCACCCATATTAATCTCCTTTTTTATAATTTTTTTTCACAAATGGAATTTTCTCAAGTTTAATTTCTTCATATTTATCACGAACATTAACGTATTTTTTTTCAGAAATATTTGAAAGTTTATTTATGTAACCAATTCCAATAGATTTTTTTAAAATTGGTGAGTAACATCCACTAGTAATAAATCCTATTTCTTCTTTATTATTATTATGAATAGTCATTTGATTCCTTAACATGATTTTATTTATTGGACTTAATCCAATTTTTTTTACTGATGAAATTGAACTTAATTCCTGTGATAAAATTTCAGAACCATTTAAATTATTATCTTGCAATCTGTTTTTATCTAAAGCCCACGACAAACCTGCTTGTACAGGATTTATATCTTCGTTTATTTCATTTCCATATAAACTTAGACCAGCTTCTACTCTTAATGAATCACGACAACCTAAACCACATAACATTACTTTATTAATATTAAGAATATCACTAATTAATTTTTCTGCCTTATTATTTGATATTGATATCTCAAAACCATCTTCACCAGTATAGCCAGATCTAGAAATAAAAAGATTGCTATCATCATATTGAAGAATTTGAATATTTAAAAAATTCATAGATGCAGGTAAGTTTAATATCGAACTAATAGAAGAAAAGGATTCAGGTCCTTGTATAGCAATCAAACATCGGTCTTCAAAAATTTTAAAATTTGAAATAGTAGCATTAAAAATTTTATTAAGTATTTGTTTTCTTGATGAATTATAAACTATATATATAAATTCATTGTTTTCAAATTTGAATTTTGAAAGCATAATATCGTCGACAATTCCAGCAGTAGAATTTAAAATAAATGAATAGTGACATTTGTTTGATATTATTTTTTTTATATTCAGAGGAATATAAGATTCTAAAGCAGAAATATTTTCTTCGTTAAAAGGAATAAGAATTTGACCCATATGAGAAACATCAAAGACACCAGTATGGTTTCTTACATGTATATGCTCATTTATAATACCTTGCTTATAATTAATTGGCATATCATAACCTGCAAATGGTACAAATTTAGCATCATTTTTTTTATGAAAATCTTTTAGATAAATATTTTGTAGAGCTTCTTCAGTCAAAATGACTCCTGTTAAGCCCTCTCTGTATATTTACCTGAGAGTTTTTACTCCTTCGGTAGAGATTAATCTCTTTTCCAGATTTTTTATTCTAACGGTCCTTTTTGCCTGAGAGTTTCCGGGTCGTTGCTCCTTCGGCTCTGTAGAATTTACAGTATCTCCCGTTAATGATTATTTATACTTATTGTGCTTTATTTTCAATTATTTTAGAGGAATATAGCTTGAAATTTTTGCTGATTGATAATTTCTTGATAAATCCCCATAAAGTTTATTAATTTCTTTAATTTTTGTTAATAATTTATCGTTTTCTGAATTTTGTAACTCCTTAATATCTTCTATAATTGAATAACTTTCCCAGTAACTGTTATTTTTTGAATATTTACCTTGCTCAATTTTAAAGACTTCTTTTAAAATTTTAAGATCATGAGGAATATTAAAAATTGATTCAGTTTCTTTATAATGAAATAAGTAATAGAAATTATCAAAGCCACTCCAAGTAATAGCAGACAAACATAAAGAACAAGGCTCGTGAGAGGAAATAAATAAATAATCTTTTGGATTTAAATTTCTTAATTTAAAAAAATTTAAAATAGTAGAAATCTCTCCATGATAAAGTGGGTTCTCTGTTTCGTTGTTAGTACCTGTAACAACTAAACTTAAATCAATTTTTTTTAATACAAAGGCCCCAAATATTTTATTTCCTTTAGAAACTGATATTTTAGTTTCTGGGATAAGATTATTTAAAAAAATATCTAAAATTTTATTATATTTTTTATATGACATTGATTCATTTTTACTAATAATTAGTGTATTTTACAAAAAAAAAGACCCAGCAAGCTAGGTCTTTTTTATGTATCGTGCATTTCCTCCCGATACAAACTAAATAAAGTTTCCTTTATTTAATTTGCTTACTACCTTTGCGTGTAATAAGTGTTTATAATTTAACCCTAGAAATATTAATTATCAAATAAAAAAGATTAAATAATAATTTTTATGTGCATATGTTTGTTGATAAGTTGTTTAAAATTATCTTATTGGTTTATCTGTAATGATTTTAATACTTAATTGATATTCCCTGTATAGAGTAAAAAAACTAGCAAATAATATCAAACAAAGACCAGCAATACCTTTTATTGTTAAATAATCATTCCAAATTAAATAACCAAATAATATAGACCAAATTATTAAACTATATTCATATGGAGCAATGGTTGAAGGTGATCCTATACGATATGCGCCAAAAATAGCAAAAAATCCAATTACACCGGTAATAGCAATAATTAATAAGATTGAAAAAAAATATAAATTAGGAATGTCCCAACTCATAAGAATAAAATTATATTCTGATAATTGATACGGAGTAAATGTTAAATTATTTACAAGAAAATAAATTATAATTGAAAAAAAAATAGCTGATAAATAAGTATGAATTATTTGTGTAAATAGAGAGTCTTTATCAGATGTTTTTTTTTGAATAACGACTGTTAAAGCATAAAAAAATGCACAAAAGATTGGGAATAAACTATAAATATTAAAATTTTGAAAATCAGGATCAAGAACTAAGTAAACACCTATAAAACCGATTATAATTGCATTCCATCTATAAAGTCCTATATCTTCACCAATAATAAATTTTGAACTTATAGTTACAAAAAAAGGACTAACAAAAAATAAAGTTACTGCCTCAGGTAAAGAAATCTTTGATAAAGCAAAATAATACAAACTAAAGCCTAGGAAAAAACCTGATACCCTTAAAAAAGTAATCCAAGGGTAATAGGTCTTAAGAGTTAATTTTATATTATTAATCATGCAATATATAATAATAACTATAAGTCCAACTAGTGACCTGATTATATAAATAATATAAATATTTATTGAGTCAGATATTAACTTGATCAATGTATCTTGAATAGAAAATACAAACATACCTAATATAATCAGTAATATTGCCTTTATATTATTATTATTATCTAGTGACATCATAAATTTATGAATGTTATAGAGTTTTGTTAATGAAAAAAAAGAAAATATTTAATGTGATTGGTATAATGACGGGTACATCGATGGATGGAATTGATTTTTCTTATATAGCTACAAATGGAGTTAATAAAATTAAAATACTAAAAGAAAAAAGTTATCAATATTCACTGAATGAACAAATTAAAATAAAAAAAATAAATATTAAAAATAATAGTAAAAAAAAATTAATAAATTCTCAAGATGTTAAAATATCAAATTTAGTCATAAAATATTTGAAAAAATTTTTTAAGGAATTTAGTATAACAAAAAATGAAGTTGACTATATAAGTTTAAGTGGACAAACCATATTACATATTCCAAATAAAAATATTTCATTACAACTAGGTAATCCAAAATTAATATCAAATTTCTTTAAAATACAAGTAATAAGTAACTTTAGAATTAATGATATTAAAAATGGAGGTCAAGGTGCTCCAATTGGTGCATTTTATCATAAACTTTTAATTAAGAAAATTAATACAAAAGCTGTAATCATAAATTTAGGTGGAGTAGCAAATTTTTCATTAATATATAAAAAAAATTTTATATCTTCTGATATTGGCCCAGCTAATGCAATATCAGATGACTTAATGATGTATTTTTTTAAAAAAAAATATGACAAAGATGGTAAAGTAGCGTCAAAAGGTAATATAAATAAAAAAATTTTAGATTTATTTAAAAAAGATAAATTTTTTAGAAAAAAATATCCAAAATCTCTAGATAGAAATAACTTTCATTATTTAATTAGAGAATTAAAAAAAATTAAAGTTCATAATGCATTAAGAACATCTATAAATTTCACAATTTTCTCTATAATGAATTTATTAGACAATAAAATTTGCTCTGATGTTAATGAATTAATATTTACTGGTGGCGGAAGAAAAAATAAATATTTAATATCACAAATAAAGAAATTGAATCTTCAATTACGAATCTCCTTAATTGATGATTATGGATTAAATGGGGATTTAATTGAGTCGCAAATGTTTGGCTATATTGGTATAAGATCTCTTAAAAAATTAATTTTAAGTACACCAAATACAACAGGTGTAAAAAAAAATATTACAGGTGGGAATTTATATAATTAGCTTTTAACTAATTTATTCCAAGATTGATAATCAATATTAGATCCACATAATATAAGTAAAGTATTTTGACCTCTAAATTTTGAAGAATTTAATTTTTTTAGAGCAGCAAAACCAGCGACACAAGCTGGTTCTAATAATAGTTTTAGATTAATAAAAGTATATAACATATAATTTATCATTTCTTGATCTGATACATTAACCATATGATCAATTACATTTTTAGCAACATTGAAAGAATAAGGCATGTGAAGAGGTGCACTTAAGCTATCTGCTATACTATTTATTTCCACTTTACCTAATGGAGCACCTATCTTTAAACTGTCTGTTATTCCTTTAGCTTTATCAGGCTCAACACCAAAAATTTTAATTTCAGGAAAAAACTGTTTAAGTACAGAGCCAACACCGCTAATCAGACCTCCACCACCAACTGATATGAAGACATTATCTATTTTTGCGTTAATGTTTTTCATTTGATTTATAATTTCTAAACCAAGTGTAGCTGATCCCTGTAAGGTATTTACTCCATCAAATGGATGAACAAATTTATACCCTTCTTTTTCTGCTCTTTTTACTTCATCAAATGCTTTATTTTTATTAGTAAATAAAATATTCGCATTATAATTTTTACACTGAATTACTCTGTAGGGATTTGCAGATTCATAAAGAAAAATTTTATTTTTAAGATTAAAAATATTTGCAGCATAAGATGCGGCAATAGCGTGATTGCCAGCGCTAACTGCTGTAATTCCATTTTTAAGATCTTTTTTATCAATAGAAAGAATATTATTAATTGCACCTCTAACTTTAAAAGATCCACTTTTTTGAAAGCATTCGTATTTTAAATAAACGTTTGTATTTAGATCTTTATCAACAATTTGGTTTGCTTTTATAAGAGGAGTAAAGTTTATGAATTCTTTAATTTTTTTATATACCTTTTCTACTGATTGTATTGATAATTCTTCTGGTATCAAGATTTTGCTCTAATTTCTTTGATTTTATCATAAGCAAGATTAATTGAAGCAAGTTCTTTATTTGATTGTTCGATGAATTCTTTTGGCATACCTTTAGCAATCAAATTATCAGGATGATGTTCTTTACTTAAATTGATCCATTTTTTTCTAATTTCCTGATCTGTGTCTTTTCTACTAACATCTAAAATTTTATAAGGATCAGAAGTATTATTATTTAAATTTATTTGAAATATTCTTTGAAAGGTTTGTTCATCGAATGAAAATGATTGAGAAATTGACCTTAATAAATCAACTTCATTTAAAGATATTTGACCATCTGATGCAGCAATAAAAAATAAATTATTTAGCATTTCTTCAAGTAATATTTTATTATCTGAAAATACCAATCCTACTTGATCAGCTATTTGTTTATAACCATATACATCTTTTTTAGCTTCATTAAAAATTTTCCCTACTTTACTTAATTCAGTTTTTGGTACATTAAATTTTTCCTTAAAAGCTTGAATTTCATCATCTGTAACTTGCCCATCACTTTTTGCAAGTTTAGCTGCTAAAACAATAAAGCTAATTGTAAAAATTTGTTGTTTTTGTTCTTGAGATATTTGAGAATAATTAAATGTTTTTTGCTTTTTGCGATCAAATGCACTACCAGCCATTACACCTAGTATAGCTCCTATAGGCCCACCTAATGCAAACCCTGCAGCGCCTCCAAGTAATCTTCCCCAAATACTCATTTCAAAATGTTAATTATTGCTTTTAACTCTTCTAATTCTAATAAAGAAATTTTATTATCTTTATTAATATCAATTAATTGAAAAAATATACCTGCTGATTGATTAATTTCATCAATAGAGACAAATCCATCATTATTTAAATCAATAATTTTAAAATAAGAAATTTCTTCTTGAGATAATTCTGAAGCATTGACCGAAGTGAATATAATAAAAAAAGATATAATTAATTTTATCCAAACCATCTATACATACCTATAATTCCTGCACTAGCATAGAATATTTGTAATAATAATATACCCTTATACTTTAGTTTATATGCCCACATTCCAATCAAAAGTGCAGATATAAACAATAAACTAAAGCCCAGGAACTCTAAACCAATGTTTAGAGCAACAAATAAAGAGTATAAAATGGCTGTAATTACTCCAGCCCATTCTAAAATTTTAATCAAATAAATTTATTATACTTTTTTAACGTTAGTTGCGTTTTCTTTTCCTCTGTTTTCACCAATTTCAAATGAAACAGCTTCACCTTCTTGTAACTGTTCAATTCCAGCTTCTTCTAGTGCAGAAATATGTAAAAAAACATCTTTTCCTCCTGCATCATTTTCAATAAATCCATATCCTTTGGTTGGATTAAACCATTTAATTTTACCTGTAGCCATGTAATCTCCTTTTTATATATGTATGGGGTTTTTTAAGATTTGTATTTTAAGTAATAAATATAAGTATAAATCTCGTCGGTAATTAATTAATATTGTAACTAACAATAATTAAACTAATTGCAAGTAATAATATAAAAGAGTTTTCAAATGCTAAGTTATAAACACGGATATCATGCTGGCAATCAAGCTGATGTATTTAAACATATATGCCTAATACAAGCTTATAAAAGCTTAAAAAGGCTAAATAATTCAATAAGTTACATTGATACACATGCAGGTAGTGGAGATTATGATTTCAAGAGTGATTATATGTCCAAAAACAAGGAATATGAATATGGAATTAATAAATTAGAAAACTACAAATATGAAAATCAATCAATTAAATTTTATTTAAAAGTTTTAAGAAATATTAATAATTCAAAAAAACTATCTTTTTATCCAGGATCACCCTCTATTATGAGTTATCTCTCCGATAGCAGTGATAGACTCTTATTTTATGAACTTCATAACAACGAAGTTCAACTTTTAAAAAAACATTTAGCAAAAAAAATTAACTCAAAAGTTTATAATAAGGATGGTTTTGAATTTTTTTTACAAAAAATCAAACCAAAAGAAAAAACTCTTGTTCTCATTGACCCATCATATGAAATAAAAGATGATTTTGAAAAAGTGGTAAAAGTATTGCAAATGCTAGATGTGGCATATCAAAACGTAACAGCAATGATATGGTATCCTGTTTTGAATATAGAAAATAATGATCTATTCATTGAAAATATTAGAAAGTTAGGATCAAACCGAATTACTCGCATTGAATTACCTTTAAAAAAATACAATGAAGAGATTGGAATGAAAGGAAGTGGAATCATTTTGTTTAATGGTAGTAATTTTCTCATCAATAATATGAAGGACTGCGTAAAAGAATTATTTCAAATTTTTAAAGATGAGAATTGTAATATTAAACCAAAAATACAAAGAATATAAGTGGCGGATTCAAAAATTAATCTTAAAGATGACGGCATTTATTCTCTTTTTATTAGAATAGCTATCCCCTCTTCTATCGGTACAATATTTCAAAACTTATACTCAATAGTTGATTCAATTTTTGCGGGTCAAATGATATCAGAGTCAGCATTAGCTGCTATAGGTCAAATTTTTCCAATATATTTTGTAATCATTGCTTTAGGTGTTGGCTTAAGTATTGGAACGACATCATTAATAGCAAATAGTATAGGGGAAAATAATTTAGAAAATTCTGGTAAAGTTTTTTCTCAATCATTTATTTTATCAATAATTGTATCAATCATCATTACTGTAATTGGTATATACTTTAGTCCTTCCATCATAAGTTCAATAAATAATGATCAAGAAACACTAGAGTTATCTATAAGATATATAAATATAATATTTTTTGGTTCGATATTTATATTTATTTTAATGTCTATTAACTCCTCTTTAAGTGCTCAAGGAGATACAAAAAGTTATAGGAATGTTTTAATTTTTAGTTTCTTCTTAAATATTCTTCTAAACCCAATATTAATATCTGGTAAAATTTTTTCTTTTCAAATTATGTCACCTTTGGGAATAGAGGGAATTGCCTACGCAACAATTATTTCCCAATTTGCAGGGATATTTTATCTTTTTATTAAATTATCTAAAACGCGGATCTACAAATATGTTCAAATAACCATTATTCCCCATTTTAATATAATTGGAAATATTTTATCACAAGGGATACCATCATCAATAGGTATGATGATGATTGCAGTAGGATCATATATTTTAATATATTTCGTTGGAATATTTGGCGTGGAAGCTATTGCTGGTTACACTTCGGCAGGAAGATATGAGCAATTATTTTTTCTCCCACTTCTTGGGTTAAGTACTGCCACTGTATCTATTGTTGGTCAAAATTATGGTGCTAAACAATACCAACGAGTTTTAGAAACTTATAAAAAAGGCATAAAAATAGGAGTAATAGTTTTATCTCTTTTAGGCTTAATAATATTTTTAACAGCAGACCTAGCGATGAATTTATTCACTGATAATGCAAATGTGAAACAATATGGATCTGATTATTTAAAAATTTCAGCTTTAATGTTTCCTGCCTTCCCCTTTTTCTTTATTGGGAATGCTACATTTCAGGGCTTAAAAAGAGCTATAATAGTAATGTATATGGCTGTCATGAGATTTGTCTTAATGCCATTAATATTGATTTCGATTATCTTTCATCAAATAGGTGAAAATTATAATTTAATTTTCTTTTCATTGGCTGCAATGCATTGGATAATTGGTTTATCCTATTATTACTATTGTAATAAAAAATATAAAATAATTTTAAATTAAAAATTTATTGTGTTCCTGAAAGATTGGGAACAAAAAGAACATCGTCAAAAACCTCTGACTTCAAAACATTATTTATTTTTGTATATCTTACAATGATTTGTTTATTTTCTTGAACCATGGGAGAAACTATAATTCCACCTTCATGAATTTGTGATGCGACTTCTTTTGAGATACTTGATGTAGCAGCAGTAATAATAATTCTATCAAATGGAATTTGCTCTTTCCATCCAAAATTACCATCAGCATATTTTAGAACTATGTTAGAAATATTTAATTCTTGGAAAATATTTTCTGCTTTTACTAATAAATTTTTTATTCTTTCTATCGTGTAAACTCTCCTTACTAATTTCGATAGTACTGCACTTTGATAGCCACTACCCGTCCCTATCTCCAACACTTTATGTGATGCCTCAACTTCTAATAATTGAGTCATCTTTGCTACAACAAACGGCTGACTAATTGTTTGATTATCTCCAATTGGAAGAGCTAAATTATCATAAGCCTGATTTCTAAAATTTTCAGGAATAAATCTTTCGCGGGGAATTTTCTCAATAGCAGATAAAATTTTAGAGTCTGATATGCCAGACTCTCGTAATTCTAAAATGAGACGGATTTTTTTAACGTCGAGCACTAAAAAAGAGTATCTTGATTATCAAAATATTTTTTTAACACTTCAGGAATTTGAACATTGCCATCAGACATTTGATAATTCTCTAGAATGGCAATTAATGTTCTACCTACTGCCAAACCTGATCCATTTAAAGTATGTATATGGACGTTTTTATCATTATCTTTATATCTTGTATTCATTCGTCTTGCCTGGAAATCACCACAATTTGAACAACTTGAAATTTCTCTATATTGATCTTCGCCAGGAAGCCATACCTCTATATCGTATGTTTTATTAGCATTAAAACCCATATCCCCTGTACACAATATCATAACTCTATAATGAAGGTCTAAATCTTGAAGAATACCTTCAGCGCAACTAAGCATTCTTTCTAGTTCATCTTTGGATTGCTCTGGCTCAACTAGTGAAACTAATTCAACCTTAGTAAATTGATGTTGCCTGAGCATACCTCTCGTATCTTTACCTGCTGCCCCAGCTTCAGATCTAAAACAAGGCGTATAAGAAGTAACACGCATTGGCAGCTGATTAGTATTTAGTATTTCATTACTATGAAGAGCAGTTAAAGGTATTTCCGCTGTAGGGATTAACCAGTGATCATCCCCGGCAGTAAAAAGATCATCAGCAAACTTTGGCAATTGACCAGTCCCGTATAATGTATCTGCTTTTACCAAATAAGGAACATGCATCTCAATATATCCATTTTTTGAAGTGTGTTTATCAATCATAAAATTGGCAAGAGCTCTCTCCAATTTAGAGAGTTGGCCTTTAAGAATAACAAATCTTGATCCTGATAGCTTTGTTGCAGTTTCAAAATTCATTGAATTAGCGTTTTCACCTATTTCAAAATGAAGTTTAGGATTAAAATTAAATGATGGTTTATTACCCCAGTCTCTATAGAATACATTCTCACTCTCATCAGCCCCTATTGGTGTGCTAGAGTCAGGAATATTGGGCAGTCTACTTAAAATTGATTTTAATTCATCATCTTTTACTGTTTCTAATTCTTTTAAAGTGTTAACTTTATTTTTTATATCCTCTATTTTTTCCATTTCTTTGGAAGCATCTTTTTTTTGACTTTTTAATTGCCCAATAGATTTGGATATTAGATTTCTTTCAGCTAATAAATTTTGCAAAATTGTTTGTGTTTCTCTTTTTACCTTATCTATTTCAATAATTTTATTAGCTATGGGATGTTCACCTCTTGTTTTCATAAAGTTGTCAAACTCTGTAGGATTTTCTCTAATATAGTTAATGTTATGCATTAGTCGTCTTTTTTATTTTTTTGAATAATTTTAGCAATGTAAATAGAAATTTCATAAAGTATTATAATTGGTAAAGCTAGACTAATTTGACTAAAAGGATCGGGAGGAGTTAAGAATGCTGCTGATAAAAAAGCAATAACTATTGCATATTTTCTAAATTTTTTAAGAGAAGTATATGTGACTATACCTACTTTAGCCATCAAACCCAATACAACCGGAAGTTGAAATGCTAAACCAAAAGCAAAAATAAATCGCATCATTAAAGAGAGATACTCACCCATTTTAGCCTCCAACCTTATAGGCACTCCAGATGTGCTCATATTTTGATAGGAAAGAAAAAAATTCCAAGCAAGTGGTGCTATCAAATAATATACCATAGCTCCACCAGCAAAAAATAAAATGGGTGTGGCTATTAAAAAGGGTAAAAAAGCATTTTTTTCATGTTTATAAAGGCCGGGAGCAATGAATTTCCATATTTGAATAGCAATTAATGGAAAAGCAAAAAACAAAGCAAAGAAAAAAGCAATTTTCAATTCTGTAAAAAAAGCCTCTTGTAAAGCAGTATAAATAAATCCTTGCCCTTTATCAATTTGCAATAAATTAACTAAAGGTTTGGCGAGAAAATAAAATAAATTACTTGCAAAATAAAAACAAATTACAAAAATTATAATTATATAAATAAAACTCCACAAAAGCCTTTTACGTAATTCTGTAAGATGATCAATTAATGACATTTCTTTAAATTGTTGATTAGTCATAATATTTTCTAAATTAAATTAGCCTCATCTTGAGTCTTATTTTTATTTTTATCATGAACTTCTTTTTCGACTAAAGTAGATGTTTTCTTTGTTGAATTAATTTCATTTTCTAAATTTTTTAGATCCTTAACTTCTTTTTCAATTATATTAGCTGTTTCTTTTAATGATTTAACTTCAGATTGAAATTTGTCCTTTATGTTTAAATCATCTTTAATATTTTTTGCTTCCATTATAGTTTTATTGATTTCTTTAAATTCCTCTTGATCAGCAATTTCATTTAAAGAATATTTAAACTCTCTTGATAATTTTTTAAGAGATTTTGCGAATGTAGAGAATTGTTTAATTAATTTAGGTAAATCTTTTGGGCCTACTACTACAATGACTACAACAAGAACTAAAAGAATTTCACCCCAACCAAAAGTAAGCATAATTACTTTTCGTTATCAGAATTATTCTCTATATTTTTATCTTCTTTTTTATCTTCATCGCTCATACCTTTTTTAAAAGATTTAATTCCTTTAGCCATATCGCCCATGAGCTGAGGTATTTTACCTCTACCAAATAATAATAACACAATTACTAATACAATTAAAAGCTGCCAAATGCTTGGTGTCATAAATTATCTCCTTTTATGAATGCTCATAACGTAAAATTTGAAAAAGTAAAACTCTATAAACGACATAAAATCAAAGAATATTGAAGATTATTTGACTATGAGGGGTTTTCTTTTGGTATAAAATCTTCTAAAGTTTCTTCTTCTTCAAAATCTGGGTCTTCTGTAAGGTTATTTTTACTAGCAATATCAGTAATAGTAGCAATTGCTGATCTTTTTTCAAGGAATCCACTAGCCTTTAATTCATTTTTGCTAGGTAAATCTGAAATGTTTTCAATCCCAAAATGTTCAATAAAAAGATCTGTAGTAACCCATAAAGCTGGTTTTCCTGGAATTTTCTTTCTTCCAGATGGTTTAATCCATCCTATTTCCATTAAATGGTCTATTGAACCTCTTCCCATTTGAACACCCCTTATATTTTCTATTTCAGATCTAGTAATAGGTTGCTGATAAGCAATTATTGATAAAGTTTCAATTGCAGCTCTTGATAATTTTCTTTTTTGTGTTTTAAAAATAGTTAATTCATCTTTAATGGTTTCTGAAGTTCGAAAAGACCATTTATTACCAGTTTTAATTAAATTAATGCCTCTAGTTTCATAAAATAATTTAAGATCTTCAATTTCTTTCTTGAAATTTTTTTTATTAATCATTTTCTCTTTTAAATCTTCTTCTAATACAGGATTTCCAGATGCAAACAAAATTGCTTCTAAAATTTTTGTATCTCTATTAATACTCATAACTGTCTTAATTTTACAAATATGTTGCCAAATGGATTATGCTGTTTTACATCAATAAATCCATTTTTAGCTAATTCTAATGAAGCAACAAAATTAGATGATAAGATTGATTTATTCACTATTTTATTACTATTAAGTTTTGGAATTAAATTTAAAAAATTTGTCCATTCAGTTATTTCTCCAAAAATATTTTGCAATCTTTGTATAGCATTGTCTACAGAATATAATTCAGAATATGCAATAGTTAAATGACTTGGTCTTTCATCTTTTTGAATAATAAAAGAATATGTGCGAAGTAAATCAAATAAAGATGATGAGTATGTAATATTATATTTTACTTTAACACCTTCTGCTGAACCACCGTAAAATAAATCTCTTCCGATAAGTGGTCTAGTATATAGTTTTTTTGAAACTGATTGAAAAGCTTCTAGTCTTTGGAGTTGAAATTTAAGAGCTTCTTCTAATTCTTCAGAAGTATGATCTTCAGACTTCTCATCTTTTGGAAGAAGTAGTCTAGACTTTAAATATGTAAGCCAGGCAGCCATAACAAGATAATCTGCAGCAATCTCCAAGTGTATATCTTGAAATTGATTAATAAAATTAATGTATTGTTCAGCTAATTCTAGAATAGATATTTCTGATAAATCTACTTTTTGCTTTCGTGCTAATTCTAACAGTAAGTCAATAGGACCTTCGTATGTGCTGAGGGAAATATTAAATTGTTTTGAAGGAGCAGAATCATCAATTGCATTAGTAATATCAAGCATATTTTCTTATAATAAATTTTTATGATTCTGGCTAATTTAAAATTTAGTTGTATCAACTACTAAACAATTATTCATTTTAGGTAAAAATTTTATACAATAATTTTTAGCATCTAATCGAGTCGTAAAATTTTTATATAGTAAAAAGTATTCAATTCCTATCTCTGATGTTAAAGCTAAGATGTAAAAATCATCTATACTATATATTGATTCATCAAAGTTAGTTAATTTTTGTAAATATTGATTAACATTTATCATCTGACTATGGGTAAAAAATTGAATGCTAAATAATAAATCTTCAGGTTTTTCTATTTCATGTTCAGCAATCTCTTTTGTAGTTATATTAAGACTTTTCTTATCAAGATTTGCCACCTTTTCCCCTCCTCTATCTTCAGGAACAATATAAAAAACATCAGTATTTTCTGGAATAACTATAAATTCATTTTCATTTGAGAGTATAAAAAAATAAAAAAAGAAAAATATAATAATGAGACAAGATAAAACAATTATTATCTTTCTGTATGATTGTTTTTTCTTAAATAAAGGTCTTGCATTCATTACATAGTTTCGTGATAATCAATACCAATAATATTAAATATATTTTCAAAGACTAACCTCATGGATTGAAGCCATATTAATTTTGTTTGAGTTTTTATGATGTTATTTTCATCTATAAAACGAAGAGATTCATTTTCCTTCCCTTTATTCCAGAATGAATGAAAAGATGCGGATACATCTTCAATAAAATTAGTTAATCGATGAGGTTCTCTTGCGTTAGAGGCTAATTTTACAATATATGGATATGATAATAATTTTAATATTATTTCTATTTCATCTTTTGTTAAATATTTAATAATTTCATCAAAATTATTAAATGATTTTATATCAATACCTAAATCTTCCGCTTTGTTAATAACCGAAGATGCTCTTGCATAAGCATATTGACAATAAAAAACTGAGTTATCTTTATTTTTTTCAATAACTTTATTTAAATCAAAATCCATAGAAGTTTCACTTTTAGTAGATACCATAAAGTATCTAAGAGGATCTTTTCCTACTTGATTATAAACTTCCTGCAAAGTGATAAAATTTCCTTCTCTTTTGGACATTTTTAATATTTTATTATTCTTGATAAGTCTCACTATTTGACATGTCACAATTTCAAGATAATCATCTTTATTGGCAATTGTTTTTAATACAGACTTCATTCGTGGAATATATCCGACATGATCAGCGCCCCATATATTAATTAACTTATTAAATTCTCTATTATATTTATCTAGATGATATGCGGCATCATTAGCAAAATATGTCCATTCGCCGTTGGATTTTTTAAACGCCCTGTCTTGATCATCGAGTATTGAAGATGATTTAAAAAGTAATTGCTCTCTTGGTTCCCAGTCTTCAGAGTCATCTCCTTTAGGTTTTTCAAGAATGCCATTATAAAGTAAGTTTTTTTTATCTAATATATTAAATAAGTCATTAATAATGCTACTATTAACTATATCTTTTTCAAAAGAAAACTTATCAAATTTGATATTTAACAACATCAAATCCTTCTCAATAAATTCTATTAAATATTTAACAGCAAAGTCTTTAAAATATTCTTCTCTATCAATTGAGTCATAATTTAGCCATTTATCTCCATCTTTTTTTTTAATTAATTTGGCAATATCAATTAGATATTCTCCTGGATATTCATTACTATTTAATTCAACTTTCTCACCATGTAACTCTAAATATCTTTTAAATAAAGATTTCCCCAATATATCGATTTGAGATCCCGCATTATTAACATAGTATTCTCTTGTTACTTGATGCCCAGTATTAGAAAGTAAAGAAGATATAACATCACCCAAGACTGCACCACGCATATGGGCCACAGTAACAGGACCTGTTGGATTGGCAGATACAAATTCAACATTGACCTTTTTTCCGTTACCTTCATTTGATTTACCAAATTGAGTTTGTTCATTAAGTAAATATTGAATCTGTTCTATTAAAAATTTTTTTTTAATATTTATATTTATAAAACCATTTTTTGAAATTTCACACTTATCAATAAAAGCAAGATTATGAATACCAGATAGTAACTCATCTTTTAAATTAAATTGTTTGTCTGAAATTTTTTTTATAGCTACTAGATAAAAATTGGAAGATATATCTCCCTGTCTCGACTTTGATGAAAAATCTATACTTATTGATTTTCTATTAAAATTATCAAGATAATTGTTCTTGATACAAGTGTCTGCAAATTCATTAAAATAAGTAAAAAGTAGATCAATATGATTATTCATATAAGTCCTTATGGAGTCTTGAAGCATATCTATCTGTCATACCTGAAATGTAATCACAAATTACCCTTTCTATAGGTTCATTTATACTTCGCCAATCTTCGGGAAGTTTGTTAGGAGAATTATAAAAGTATTTAAATAAATCTGAAATAATTTTTTCTACATTTTGTCTTTTATCAAGTAAATTTCGATGATTATAAACATTATTAAATAGAAATGATTTTATATCCTTTGCTTTTGATTGCATAGAAGAGGAAAATGTGACAACAAAATTATTATAATTTTGAAGATCTTCTTTTGTTTTAATATCTAAATCAAGAATATTTTTATTAGTTTGATTGTAAATATCCTCAATCATTAAAGACATACTTTTTCTCAAGACTTGAAACATTAATAACTTATCATCAATAATAGTATATTCTTTTTTTAATTGATTAATTATATTGTTAAAAAAAATATTTTCTTGAAGTTGATCAATAGATAATAATCCCGCCCTTATAGCATCTTCAACATCATGATTATTATATGCTACATCATCAGATATTGCTGCAATTTGAGATTCTAAGAATGGCTGTTTATTTAGCAATAAATTATGTTGTTTATTATATAAATTTGTATGAAAAGGTATATTATTCAATACTATCCCATTATGTTTTACAATACCTTCTAAACTCTCCCATGTAAGATTTAAACCTCTAAAATCAGGGTGTCTTTTTTCAATATGAGTAAGAACTCTTAAAGTTTGATCATTATGATTAAAACCTCCATGATTTTGCATAGCAATATTTAGAGCTTTCTCGCCGTTATGGCCAAAAGGTGGATGTCCTAAATCATGCGCTAATGCAACTGTTTCACCCAGATCTTCATTTAAATTTAATAATCTACAAATAGATCGAGATATCTGAGATACTTCTAAAGAATGTGTTAATCTTGTCCTATAATAATCACTTTCACTTTCAATAAATACCTGAGTTTTAAATTTCAATTTACGAAAAGAACTTGAATGAATTACTCTAGATCTATCTCTTTCATATGGACTTCTATTATGGTCAGAGTTATTTTCCTTAAATAATCGACCTTTACTTGTTTTAGGTGTGGCGGCTAAATGTTCAAACATTGCAAATTTTGCTATAAAGTCTAAATATAGAATAGTATATATTGATTTATAATGAATAAGATAGAAATAACAAACAATGCTCAAGAACATATTGCATCTGTTTTAAAAAAAGACTCCGCTAGTTATTTTAGAATAACTGTTTTAGGCGGTGGTTGTGCTGGATTTCAATATAAATTTGACTTCGAAAAACAAAAGAATACAGATGATATCCTAATCAAAGAAGAAAAAATTAATGTGGTTATTGATGAAACTTCATTGGGATTAATTCAAAATTCAAAAATTGATTATGTGCATGAGTTGATTGGTTCTTCTTTTAAGATTACCAATCCTCAAGCTTCATCATCTTGCGGTTGTGGCACCTCTTTTTCTATTTAATGAAAATTTCAACATGGAATGTTAATTCTGTTAATGCAAGAATTGAACATTTAGAAAAATTTATAAAACAAGATCAATCAGATATCTATTTACTTCAAGAGTTAAAAACTATTGAAGATGGCTTCCCAAAAGAAATAATAAAAAACATTGGATATATTCCATATGTAAATGGACAAAAAGCTTGGAATGGTGTTGCTATTTTAAGCAAAGATCCTTTGAATATAACAAATACATTAATCCCAAAATATGATGATCCAAATGCTAGATTTATTGAAACTGAAATAAAGTTAAAAAAAATAAAAAAAAATATTAAATTAATAAACATATATCTTCCGAATGGTAACCCGATTGAAACAAAAAAATTTGATTATAAAATTGAGTGGATGAAAAAATTTAATAATTATATTCTAGATCTAAAAGATAAAAACACACCAATAATAATCGCTGGCGACTTTAATGTTATTCCATCAGATAATGACGTATATTCTCCTGAAAATTACAAAAATGATGCGTGTGCACATCCATTAACAAGAGAGCAATATAGGATTTTAATTAATATGGGCTTTACTGACTTAGTTAAACACTTTGTGGCTGGTAAAACAAATTGGACTTTTTGGGGTTATAGAGGAGGAGGATGGCAAAAAGGTAATGGTCTGAGGATTGATCATTTTTTAACTACTGCAAATATTACGGATTTAATAAAAAAAGTTGAAGTAAACCGTGAACCTAGAGGTTGGGAAAAAGCTTCTGATCACACGCCAGTTACAATTACATTAGAAAATTAGATATCAGCGTAAGTATGTGTTTCTTCTTTTGCACCTGGTTGTGTAACAGCACCTTCATAAGCAGGACCGACGGTTTGTGCATATTTCCAGATTGATCCAGAATTATGATTAGTAGCTCTTGGCTTCCATTCTTTTTTTCTTTTAGCTATTTCTTGATCTGTTAAAGAAACGTTTATTTGTCCTTTGATTGCATCAATTATAATTTCATCACCATCTTTTAAAAGCCCTATCATACCACCAACTGCGGCCTCTGGCCCAACATGACCAATGCAAAACCCTCTTGTGCCTCCAGAAAAACGACCATCAGTGATCAAGGCTACTGTTTCACCGAGTCCTTGACCGTAAATTGCTCCTGTAGTTGAAAGCATCTCTCTCATTCCAGGACCTCCTTTAGGGCCTTCATAGCGAATAATTACTGCATCACCTGCAACAATTTCATTTTTTAAAACTGCTGTTAATGCATCTTCTTCACAATCAAAACACTTGGCTTTACCTTTGAAAGACAGATTTTTTAAACCAGCAATTTTAGAAATTGATCCCTCCTCAGCAAGATTTCCCCACAAACCAACTACTGAACTGTGATCACTTATTGGATTATCACATGTATAAACAACATCTTGATCTTTAGGAAATATTACACTTTTATGATTTTCTGCAATTGTTTTGCCTGTAACTGTCATACAATCTCCATTTATATAACCACCGTCTAATAAAGATTTAATTACGATAGGAACACCCCCTACTTCGTAAAGATCTTTTGCTACATACTTACCACCAGGGGACATATCGCCAATGTATGGGGTTGATTGGTAGATTTCGACAACATCACTTAAAGTAAATTTTATACCTGCCTCATTAGCAATAGCTGGTAGATGCAATGCGGCATTAGTTGATCCGCCAGTAGCAGCAACAACAACTGCTGCATTTTTTAAAGAGTCTAAAGTAACTATATCTCTTGGTCTAATATTGTTTTCTATAAGACTCATTACTGCTTTACCACTTTCAAAACCGTAATTATCTCTTTCTTCATAAGTTGCAGGTGTCATTGCAGAGTTAGTTAAAGCTAATCCAAGTGCTTCAGATATACATGCCATTGTATTGGCTGTAAATTGACCGCCACATGAACCAGCAGTAGGACATGCAACTTTTTCAATATTTTTTAGTTCACTTTCATCTATTTCACCTGATGCATGTTTTCCAACTGCTTCAAAAACGTCAATAATCGTTAAATCTTTTCCTTTATAATTACCTGGTAATATAGAGCCGCCATAAATAAAAACTGAAGGGATATTAAGTCTTACCATTGCCATCATTAATCCAGGAAGTGATTTATCACACCCAGCAAGTCCTACGATACCATCATAACAGTGACCTCTAACTGATAATTCTACAGAGTCAGCAATAACTTCTCGGCTTACTAAGGAAGCTTTCATTGCTTCATGACCCATAGCAATTCCATCGGTTACAGTTATGGTTGTAAATTCACGAGGAGTGCCATTTAACTCATTTACTCCTTTTTTTACAGCCTGTGCCTGTCTTCCTAATGTAATGTTACATGGTGCAGATTCATTCCAGGTTGTAGCAACTCCAACAAAAGGTTGATAAATCTGTTCTTCAGTCATTCCCATTGCGTAATACATGGATCTATGAGGTGCACTTTTTGGACCAACGCTTACATGTCTGCTTGGCAGTCTAGATTTAATATTTGAACCTTTATCAGTCATTCAATTAATAGTATTCATTATTTCATTAATTTTTTCAATAGAAGATTTAATTTCTTGTTCTTGAATTTTAAAATTTTCTATAACATTATCAGGAGCTTTTTCAATAAAAGTTTTGTTGTTAAGTTTATCCATAACTGAATTTAATTTCTTGTTATAAGTAAATTTTTTTTCATCTAGCTTAGATAACTCTTTTTCAGTATCAACAATGCCCTCTAAGGGGATCAAAATAGTAATTTCACTTAAAACTATAAAGGCTGATTTTTTTTTAGTAGTGTTCTTTTCATAAGATATGGATTTTGTTTTTATAAGTCTTTTAAATTCCTTTTCATAATTAGAAATAAATTTTTTTAAATAGTCATTTTTTGTATCTATAATTAAATCAATTTCATTTTTATATGATATATTTAGATCTGCTCTAAGATTTCTTAAGGATGTCATTACTTCAATAATTTTTAATATATTTTTTTTACTTTCTTCATAAGATTTATCAAAATTAACTTTCTTAAATTCTTGACTCATTAAAAATGTTTTTTTATCTACAAGTGAAAGCCAGAGCTTTTCTGTAATAAATGGCATTACAGGATGAAGTAATTTTAATGTTTGAACGAAAACCCAACCTGAAACTTTTGTAGTTTCTTCAGACTTTTTAGAATTTTTAAAATCAGATTTAATAAATTCAATATACCAGTCGCAATATGTGTGCCATGTAAAATGATACAATAAACTGGCTATTTCATGAAATTGATATTTTTCAATGTTTTCAAAATATTTTTTTTGAATTTCTTCAAACTCTTTTAATATCCATTTACTGCTATCTAATTTAATATTTTTAAAATCAATCGTATCTGAAAAAGAAACATTATTTAAGTTTAAAAAATTTGCTGCATTCCAAATTTTGTTGGTGAATGATTTATAACCCTTGACCCTATCTTCAGCTAATTTAACGTCTCTTCCAGGATTTAATAGTGCAGTCAGAGTAAAACGCAAAGTATCAGCACCATATTTATCTAATAAAACTAATGGATCTATAATATTGCCCTTTGATTTAGACATTTTCTGACCTTTTTCATCTCTAATTAATGGATGTATATAAACATCCTGAAAAGGAGTTTCTTTCATAAAATAGGATCCCATCATCATCATTCTAGCAACCCAAAAGAAAATAATATCAAATCCTGTTACCAAAACATTGCCAGGATAAAATCGATCAAGTTCATATGTTTTATTAGGCCAGTCTAATGTTGAGAATGTCCAAAGTGCTGAAGAAAACCAGGTATCTAAAACATCTTCATCTCGCTTTAATTCTACCTCTTTGCCATAATGTTTATTTGCCAATAGTTTTGCTTCTTCTATTGATAATGCTACAAAAATTTTATTATCTGGACCATACCATGCAGGTATTTGATGTCCCCACCACAATTGTCTTGAAATACACCATGGTTGAATATTTTCCATCCAATTAAAAAAAGTTTTTTCCCAAATTTTTGGAACAAAATTTGTATTTTTTTGTTTTACAGAATCAATGGGATCAATTGATAATTTTTTTGCGTTACAAAACCATTGATCTGTTAACCAAGGCTCAATTACTACTCCAGATCTATCACCATAAGGGACAACCATTTCTTGCTTTTCTTCTTTTATGAGAAGATCTAATTTACTAAGTTCTTCTAATATTAAATTTCTCGCTTCATACCTATCTAAACCTTGAAATTGAGAAGGGGCATTTTGATTCACTTTAGCAAATTGATCAAAAATATTTACAAATTCTAAATTGTGCCTTTTTCCAACTTCAAAATCATTGAAATCATGTGCAGGGGTAATTTTAACTGCGCCTGAACCCTTATCAGGATCTGCATATTCATCAGCAATAATAGGAATTTTTTTTTCAACAAGGGGTAAGATGCAAGTTTTTCCAATTAAATCTTTATATTTTAAATCTTGAGGATGAACAGCTACAGCTGAGTCTCCAAGCATTGTTTCTGGTCTGGTTGTTGCTACAACAATAAAATTATCTTTATCAATAGGGTATTTAATATGCCACAGACTTCCTTCTTGTTCTTTTTGTTCAACTTCTAAATCAGAAATTGCAGTTAATAATTTAGGATCCCAGTTTACTAATCTTTTATCTCTATATATTATTCCATCATTATATAAATCTACAAATACTTTTCTTACAGCTTTAGATAATCCTTCATCCATAGTAAATCTCTCTCGAGACCAATCAGCAGATGCACCCAATCTTCTTAATTGATTATTAATAGTTTCACCTGATTCTTCTTTCCATTCCCAAACTTTTTTAATAAATTTTTCTCTTCCTAATACTCTTCTATTTAAACCTTCATCAGCAATTTTTCTTTCAACAACCATTTGAGTTGCAATTCCTGCATGGTCTGTTCCAGCTTGCCACAAAACTTCTTTACCTTTCATACGATGGTAACGTATTAAAATATCTTGAATAGTAAAAGTCAGCGCATGCCCCATATGAAGACTTCCAGTAACGTTTGGTGGAGGCATCATAATAGTATACGAATCTTTATTTTTTTTAGATTTAAAACTATTTGATGATTCCCAGTCAGAATATATATTTTTTTCATCATTTAAAAAATCAAAAAACTTTGGAAGCTGCATATTATTTTTTATTTTTAAAATATTTATCGAGTATATTTGGTAGTTGATTTTCAAGCATATTGTTAAGTTTTTTTTCTAATAAATCACTTAGTTTTTTTTCTATAACATTATTAATTTCATTAATATCATTAGACTCACCTAAAAATTTTACAGTACCGTCATCATTAATCTTTTTATTTAAAATCAGGACATTGTCATTTTTTTCAGAAAAATCATTTTCATCTTCTAATGCTCTTCTTATTACTTCTAGTGTATCTTTTATAGATTCATTATTTGCCATAAATCTCTTATAAATTAAGAAAAGGAAATACTAAAGACTAATTATAATTAGGAAGAAATTTTTCAAAAGTTGAAATTAAAGAGCCTTCAAGAGCCATAATATTAAAATAATTTAAAATCATATCTTTTCTTGAAGAGTGATAATTTACATTAACAGTAAGGAGCTCACTTTCAGCATCAATCAAATCTGTTATTGTTTTAGTGCCAATATTATATTCTTCTTTTATACTCTCCAAAGAAGTTTTGATTGACATTAACTGCTTATTGTTTGAGGATATATTTGATTTACTAATTAAAAAATCTTTATACAAGATTGATGCCTGTATTATAAGATCTTGTTTTGTATCTTCAAAAGTCAATTCTGCTTGTAATAGTTGTGACTGATATTTTCGAATATCAGACTTATCATTATTTTGTTGAAAAATAGGTATAGTTAAAGTTAAACCCAAAGTTCCGTTTGTTTTTTCAGTACCAGAGTCAATTCTTCCTGAATCAGAATATTCTATAGATGTTGATAAATCTATTGATGCTTTATTACTAAGTTTCTCTTTAGAAAGAAGTATACTTGTATTTTCAATATCATTATTAAGAAGAGCTAATGAGTAATTATTTTTTTCTATATTTTGAATAAATTTATTCAAATCAATGTTTTTGCTTAAATCCATAACGTCTTCTAAATTAATAGGATCTAATCCAACAATTCTATTAAATGTAATTTTACTCACATTATAATTTTGCTGTGAAATAAATAAATTAGTTTCAGCAATTGCATAAGCTGACTCAGCATTTTGTAGATCATAAAGAGTAGCTGAACCTAAATCAAATCTTGTTATAGTTTCATCTAAAAAACGTGTGACTGAATCAAAATTTTTTTTACTTGCTTCAAGAGTTTTTTCATAATTAATAACTGCCAGATAACCCTCGATGGCACTTAATATTAAATTTTGAATAGTTATTTTGAAATTTATCACCTCTTTTTCAAACAATAATTTTGATCTTTCAATTTCTAAATTTTTCTCACCTGCATCATATAGATTTTGACTGAGCGATAGTTTATATTTATCAGTAAAAGTTTCAGGTGTTGTTGTTGCTGTAGATGTTGAGGAATCAGAAGTTGAGTATGTTCCAGATATTGTGCTAGTTATAGTTGGTAATTTTTGATTGTAAGCATTTTCAATTAATTCTTTTGATTCTGTTAATTTTTCATATGCAATTCTAACTTTTGGATTATTTTCAATTGTGCTTTTTATCGAATCATCAATATCAATTGAAAATGCTAATTTAGAAAATAATAGAAAAATAACTAATAATAATTTTTTCATTAAAAATTAAAACTTTCTACTTTTTTTGTAAGACAAAAATTAGAAAAAACATCAAATAAGAAATCTTTAGAATAATTATTTATATATTTAGTCATTTTATATGCTTTAGATAGTTCATCATTTATTTTTTCAATATACAATATCCTACCTCCCACATTTATTTGATTTAGTAAATCAAGATTAATATTATATTGTGGACAGTCAATTATAATTAAATCAAAAGGCTCTTTATCTAATAAGCCTTCAGAAAAATTTTTTTTAAAAATGTATCCGTTAGTAATTTTATTTTCTATAAAATTTTTTTTTATATTTTCTATACATTCTTGATCATTGTCAGTAACATAAACCTCTTTACATAATTTCGAGATTAAAACAGAAAGATATCCTGTTAACCCACCAATATGTAATACTTTTTCATGATTTTGAATTTCTGAAAAATTTAAAATTTGTGCTAAATGAAGATTTTTAAGATATCCCCTAGAGTCCCTTATGGTTATATCCTGATCTGAATAGCAAATATTCATTTTATCTTCAGATATAAATTTTTCTTTGGAAACCTTATTAAAAATATCTAGAATTATAATATTTGTTATTTTATTAGGTCTGAGCTGATTTTCTATCATCACCTCACGATTTTTATCAAAATTAATATTCATTAAAGGATATTTTTTAAAGATTCATATACATAATAACATTAAAAATTGATATGTTTTTTATTTTTTTCGTTCTTTAATTTTGATTAATTGACTTGAAGTTAATAACAGATTAATTGTCCAAAAAATTTGGCTCGGTGGCAGAGTGGTGATGTAGGGGCCTGCAAAGCCTTGCACAGCGGTTCGATTCCGCTCCGAGCCTCCATATTTTACTTGTTTTTTTTCTTTTTTTTATTAACAGCTAAAATATGTTCCTCGGTAGCTCAGTGGTAGAGCAATCGGCTGTTAACCGATCGGTCGCTGGTTCGAGCCCGGCCCGGGGAGCCATTTCATAAATTTGTTTTTCATCACCTTAATTTGACTCTAACAAGCTCTTCAAATCTTGTTGTATAACAAGGTGATACATTCTCTCTTTTCATTTTCCAAGATTTTTCAATACCTTCAGATGCTAGTCTAATTGTAGAACTACCATAACGCTCATTAATCCTATCCATTGTATTCATAACCGAGTCTGAACTTTTTCTATCATAATCTAAAAGACCTTTTGTCTGATTTGACCTGCTTAAACCATATAAAATAACGCCTGCTTTTTTGTAACGATATCCTTCGCGATATATTTTTCTTATTCCTTCCAAGGCTCGTTTCACAATTTTAATACTATTGTTAGTTGGGTAAGGGAGTTGCAATTTAACTGAGTTAGAATACTGCTTTTCTTTTCTATTAAAATAATTTGTAAGAACAAAAACACTCATTGACTCAGCTACTAATCCTTCATCTCTTATTTTCTCTGAAACCCTTGTTCCATAACTGGAAACTGACTCTTCTAAATTATAAATTTTTTCTATTGGATTACTGAATGAACGTGAAACACAACAACTTTTTTTATCTGATGGAATTAAATCTAACTCAATGCATGATATACCACAAAGTTCTAAAAATGTTTTCTCCCCCACCACACCCATATTTTTTCTTACCCACCCTTTATCAAGTTGAATAAAATCATATGCAGTATTGATATTATATTTTTGTAAAAAAACAGACAATCGTTTTCCAATGCCCCAGACATCTTCTATAAGAGTTAATTTTAAAGCCTGACTTATATCAAACCAAGATTTTAATATACACACACCATCATACTCTTTGTTTTTTTTTGCTAAATTATTTGCAATTTTTGAGAGTGTTTTTGTTGAGCTTACACCTATACTCACTGGAATACCTACCCATTGCTTTATGGTACGACGTATGTAATTACAATATGTGCTCAATTCATAATTTTCAAAACCATTTAATCCCAAAAAAGCCTCGTCTATAGAATAAATTTCTATATCAGGTCCAAACCTTGCCAAGATTTCCATAACTCGTTGAGAAATATCTCCATATAGCGAATAATTAGAAGAAAAAACCTTTACATTATTTTTATCAATAATTTTTTTTGCCTTAAAATATGGCTCCCCCATCTTAATACCTAGTTTTTTAGCCTCAGCTGATCTTGTTATTATACAACCATCATTATTTGATAAAACAACAATAGGTATTCCCATTAACTTTGGATTAAATATTCTCTCACATGATGCATAAAAATTATTACAGTCTATCAAGGCGATGGAATTATCTAGGCAAGGGTAATTATTTTGTAATTGCTTTATGTATGACATAAGTCACAACCCCCCATATAAAACATTCCATCTCTTCTTTCACTTCAATGCTGGGATACTCATTATTAGCTGAAATTAAAAATAATGTAGATCCTTTCTTTCGTAATTTTTTCACTGTTAGATCGCCGAACACGGATGCTATAACAATATTATCGTTTTTTGGTACAATGCTCCTATCCACAATCAAAAGATCTCCTGATAAAATTCCAGACTCTGTCATTGAAGTGCCGCTTGCTTTGACAATAAAAGTAGCTGCGGGATGTTTTACAAGATGCTCATTTAGATCAAGCTTATTTTCCAAATAATCAGTTGCTGGAGAAGGAAAACCAGCTGATACAGAGTCTAAAAATAAAGGTGTAACAATTCTCTTATTCTTTCCTATATGGACAATTGATAATATATTTTTCTCATTCATAATTTTAAAAAAATTAATTAAATAATTGATAAACAATAATTATATTTAATATAAATATAATAATGTTCTTGTTTTGTTCTAATTTATTTAGATTAATAGAAAAGTCAACATAATAATATAAAAATCTGTTAGAAAAAATTATGGCAAAAATATTTGAAGAAGACACATATAGAAAAGAAATAGAAACTAAAATTAAAAAAATAGATCATGAAAATAAAGCAATAGAATTAGAGGATACTATATTTTATGGGAAAAGTGGTGGTCAACCAGGAGATATAGGGGAAATTATAACTAATGGTCAAAAAATAGAGGTTAATGATACAATAAAATCAGAAGATGCAATAAAGAATATATTAAAAAGCATAGATAGCTTAAGTGTAAATCAAAAAGTAACAGCAAGAATAAATTGGGACAAAAGATACAAATACATGAGAATGCACAGTGCATTGCATTTAATGTGTGCGTCTATCCCTCTTAGTGTAACTGGAGGACAAATTGGTTTCGAGAAAAGTAGACTAGACTTTAATGATCCAGAAAAAAAAATAAACAAAGATGAGCTTCAGAAAAAAATTAACACATTAATGGGAAATAATCATCAAATTATTTATGAATTTATAGATAGTAAAATATTAGAGAGTCAACCAGAATTAGTTAGGACAATGTCTGTTAAACCACCTAAAATTGATGGGAAATTAAGATTTGTTAAAATAGGCAATGTTGACTTTCAGCCTTGTGGTGGAACGCATGTCAAAACAACAAAAGAAATAGGTGAAATTATAATTGGTAAAGTAGAAAACAAAGGAAGGATGAATCGACGCGTTAATATTTTACTTAATGATTAAGAATTTGACTTAAAAATAATTTTGTACGATCACTCTCAGGGTTATTGAAAAATTTATCAGGCACTGCCTGTTCGACAATTCTACCCTCATCCATAAATACCATTCTATCAGCTACAGTTTTGGCGAAACCCATTTCATGGGTTACAACTATCATAGTCATGCCACCTTCTGCTAGATCGATCATAACATCTAAAACTTCTTTAATCATTTCAGGATCTAGAGCTGAAGTAGGCTCATCAAAAAGCATAATATTAGGCTTCATTGCTAGGGATCTAGCTATTGCCACTCTTTGTTGTTGCCCACCTGATAGTTGACCAGGATATTTATCTGCTTGTTCAGGTATTTTAACAATTTCTAATTGCTGCATTGCTAGCTCTTCAGCTTCAGCTTTAGGCATTTTTTTAACCCAGATTGGAGCAAGTGTAATATTTTCTTTAACTGATAAATGTGGAAAGAGATTGAATTGTTGAAAAACCATTCCTACTTCTTTTCTTACACTATCGATATTTTTTAAATTACCTGTAAGCTCAATACCATCAACAATTATTGTACCTTCTTGATGTTCCTCTAATCTATTTATACATCTTATCATTGTTGATTTTCCTGATCCTGAAGGACCACAAACAACAATTCTTTCTTTCTTGTTTACTTCCAGATCAACATCTTTAAGAACATGGAATTCTCCAAACCACTTATTTACATTTTGTAATGAAATTATTGAATTTTCTGACATATTAATCTGCTCCCATGTTAATACCTGTTTTAAGCTTTTTTTCCAAATACAAACTGTATCTAGACATTGCAAAAGTGAAAATAAAGAACACTAAAGCTACAAAAAAGTAAACTTCATAGGCTAAACCTAACCAGGTAGTGTCAGCTAAAGCCCCTCTTCCAATTCCAAGTAAATCTAATAATCCAACAATGATAACTAATGTTGTATCTTTGAATAATCCAATTGAAGTATTTACAATAGATGGAATAGAAATTCGAATTGCTTGAGGTAAAACAACCTTCATATTCATTTGCCAGTAAGACAAACCAATTGATCTAGCAGCTTCATATTGACCTTGAGGGATAGCCTGAAGACCGCCTCTTATTACTTCAGCCATATAAGCTGATTGGAACAAAGTAACAGCTACCAATACACGCGCTAAGCCATCCATATCAATACCTTCTGGCAAAAATAGTGGTAACATAACCATTCCAAAGAATAAAAGTGTGATAAGCGGAACACCTCTTATAAATTCAATAAATAAAGTACATATCATACTAATAACTGGTAGGTCAGAACGCCTACCTAGTGCTAAAATAATACCTAAGGGGAAAGCTAGAGCGATACCTGTACAACCTAGAACTAATGTAACAAGCAAACCTCCCCATTTATTTGTAGAAACTGACTCCAGTCCGAGTCCTCCATTTAAAAGGAAAAAAGCAATTACAGGAAATATATAGGTAAATTTTAAAAAATGTTTTCTGAATGGAAATTTATCAAACAATAATGGCACAACAGCAACTGCCAACATAATATAACTAAGATTGACTCTCCAAACTTCATCTCTTGGATAAAAACCATACATAAACTGATAAAATCTAACATA
>CABXIT010000015.1 GCA_902512325.1 uncultured Alphaproteobacteria bacterium
AATTCATGCATCAATAATGAATATCTGAATGTTTGACCCATCTTATTAGCAATGTGATAGAGTTGACTATTTTGGCCCTCGAAATATGATGGCAAAACTGAACTTTTAGTTTTAATAATTAATTTTGATACAAATTGCTTCCAATCACCATCATGCGCTTTCGTTGTTAATTTCAAATCTTCTTTTGTTGCTATTTGTCCAGAAGGAAAAATAACAATAACCCCATTATTTTGAAGAACTTTTTCCGCTTCTTTTCTTGCATCAATATTTGCTAGCATAGCAATTCTATTTTGAGAAAAATCAATTGGTATAATTTTTTCTTTTACTGCATCTGCTTGCCTAAGAACTTTATGTGTGATCATCTTATAGTCCTGCCTTATATTTGAAACAACCGAACATAATGAAACTCCATCAGCTACTCCAAATGCATGATTAGCAACAACAATTAATCTTCCATTCTTAGGTATAAAACTTCCTTCTCTATAATTTATTTGCAAATTAAACTGTAATTTTTTAACTGCATCATTCCAAAAATTTTCTGGAGAATTATTTTCTAATAAATACTGATCATACAATTTTTTTAATTTTATTTTTCCTGTTAAAAGTTCAATTATTTTTATGTATTGTTGACTTAAAAAATTTACTTCTGAGGAAGCAAAGGTAAAGGCAATTTTACTATGTGGTTTAATTTTCATTATATTAAAGGTCTTTATATATTTTTATTATTTATTTTTTGTTAAAAAATTTAAAATTAATACAATATTTTTTATATATGCAAAATATGCATATTAAATATATTTTTAACATACTAGAAATGCATCAAAAATCCATTAAATAAAAATTAGATTTAATATTTTTCCTCCCAATTAATATTTAAATCCTTCAGGAGCCTACGGGCTCCTTTTTTTTTACATATTTGCATAATTTGGACCACCTGATCCTTCAGGAGTAACCCATGTTATGTTTTGAGATGGTTCTTTAATATCACATGTCTTGCAATGTATACAATTTTGAGAATTGATAACAAACTTAGGGTCATTTTGTTCTGTTCTATCAACTTCATAAACCCCTGCAGGACAATATCTTTGAGCAGGTTCATCATATTCATTTAATGTATAATTAATTGGTAAATCCGGGTTTTTTAATTTTAAATGAACTGGTTGATCAGCCTCATGATTTGTTCCAGTTAAAAAAACAGAACTGGTTTTATCAAAAGTAAGTTTTCCATCGTATTTAGGATAATCAATTTTTTTTGCTTTATGGGAAGGAATTAAACTTTCATGATCAGAATGAGAGTGTTTAAGGGTGAAAGGCAAATACCCTCTAAATATAATTTGATCTATACCTGTAAATATTATTGCTGGTATTAAACTCCATTGAAAACTAGGTTTTACATTACGTGCGGTATATAACTCATTGTAGACCCATGATTTTTCAAATTTATTTTCATATACTGAAAGTGGTTTATTCGCAGTGATATGTTCATTAATTGTTTCAGCTGCAATCATTCCACTTTTCATTGCAGTATGAGATCCTTTAATCTTAGGCATGTTAAGTGTGCCAGCATCACAACCAATAATCAATGCACCTGGCATATGCATTTTTGGCAAACTTTGGAACCCTCCTTCAATTAAAGCTCTTGCTCCATAAGAAATTCTTTTTCCGTCTTTTAGTATTTTAGCAATTGCGGGATGTGTTTTAAAACGTTGAAACTCATCATAAGGTGATAAGTATGGGTTTTGATAATCTAATCCAATAACATAGCCGATAAAAACTTGATTTTTTTCTGCATGGTAACAAAAACTTCCACCATACGTAGAATTATCTAAAGGCCATCCAGTAGTATGTATAACTGTGCCTTCATCATGCTCTTTTTCTGGAATTTCCCAAATTTCTTTGAAGCCTATCCCATATTGTTGGGGTGATTTATCAATATCAAGGTTGTACTTTTTAACAACCTCTTTTCCCAAGTGTCCTCTACAACCCTCTGAAAAAACAGTTACTTTGGCTAAAATATTTAGACCAGGCTCAAAACTATCTTTTGAATTTCCAGCCTTATCAATACCCATATCTCCTGTTTGAACACCTATAACATTATTATTATTATCATATATTATTTTAGAAGCTGCAAATCCTGGAAAAATTTCAACACCTAAATCCTCTGCTTGAGTAGCAAGCCATCTACATAGATTAGCTAAACTAATAATATAATTTTTATGATTTTTTTGAACGCTAGGCAGCAGCCATGTTGGCCAACTTAAAGAACTTTTTTTTCCTAAAAATAAAAATTTTTCTTTTTTAACTTTGGTTTTTATTGGAGCTTTTTTTTCTTTCCAGTCAGGAATTAGTTCATCTAAAGCTCTTGTTTCAAAAACATTACCACTTAAAATATGAGCACCAACTTCTGATCCTTTTTCTAAAATACATACATTTAAATCAGGATTAATTTGTTTTAATTTTATAGATGTAGCTAAACCTGCTGGACCAGCACCAACTATGACAACATCATATTCCATTGACTCTCTTTGAATTTCCATAAGCTACAATAAAGCTTTTTTTATTTATTTAAAAATAATAATTATTTTTCTATTGAATTTAATTTATCTAATTCAGATGAAAGTTGAGGTAGTGCTTCAAATAAATCGGCACTCAACCCATAATCAGCAACATTAAAAATAGGTGCCTCTTCATCTTTATTTATAGCAACAATAATTTTGCTTTCCTTCATACCAGCAAGATGTTGAATAGCTCCAGATATGCCAACAGCTATATAAAGATCAGGAACTACTACTTTACCTGTTTGACCAACCTGATAATCATTACTTACGTATCCTGCGTCTACTGCAGCTCTAGAAGCGCCTATAGCTGCATTTAATTTATCAGCAATATCACTTATCAATTTAAAATTATCTGCACTTTGCAATCCTCTTCCACCTGATACTACAATTCTTGCAGTACTTAATTCTGGTCTATCAGATTTAGATTCCTCTCTATCTAAAAACTCTGTGTAATTTTCAGATGAAACAAAATTTATTGCTTCAATAACTCCTGATCCACCTTCTTTAGCAATAACATCAAATGAAGTTGGACGAATTGTAATAACTTTCTTGGTGTCATTTGACTTAACAGTAGCAAGTGCATTTCCAGCATAAATTGGTCTTATAAAAGTATCTTCACTCTCAATATTGATGACGTCACTTATTTGGGCAACATCTAATTTTACAGCAACCCTTGGCATAACATTTTTTCCAAATGTTGTTGCAGGTGCAAAAATATGAGAATAGTTGTCAGCAATAGAAACAATAACTGGTTCTATTTTTTCAGCTATAGCATGTTCATAATTTTGATCATCTAATAAAAGTACTTTTGTCACGTATTGATAATTTGCAATTTCTTTTGAAATATTATCAACATTATTACCAATTACCAAAACTTCAATTTCATTACCTAATTTAGAAGCAGCACTTATTGTGTTTAATGTTGATGATTTAACTTCCTCATTATTATGTTCTGCTAAGATTAAGATGCTCATATAACTTTTGCCTCATATTTTAGTTTTTGCACTAATTCAGCAACATCAGCAACCATAACTCCTTTTTGTCTAGTTGGTGGTTCAGATATTTTAATATTCTCAATTCTAGGCCTAACATCAATACCTAGTTCTTCGACTGATTTAATATCAATTGGTTTTTTCTTTGCTTTCATAATATTAGGCAAAGAAGCGTATCTTGGCTCATTTAATCTTAGGTCACACGATGCTATAAAAGGCATCTTAACTTTTATTCTCTCAAGACCCTCATCTATTTCTCTAGTTACTATTGCAGTATTTTCTTCTATTTCAATTTTTGAAGCAAATGTTGCCTGCGGCCAATTTAATAATGCACTAGTCATTTGAGCTGTTTGGTTTGCGTCATCATCAATTGCCTGTTTACCCATCAATATTAAACCTGGTTGTTCATTGTCTGCAATTTTAGCAACTATTTTGGATACTGATAAAGGTTCAATATCATCATTTGCTTTAATCAATATTCCTCTATCTGCTCCCATAGCAAGTGCTGTACGAATAGTTTCCTGACATTTTTCTTCTCCGACAGATAAGATTATTATTTCATCAGCTTTTCCAGCTTCTTTTATTCTTAGCGCTTCCTCTACTGCATTTTCATCAGGAGGATTCATTGACATTTTTACATTTTCTTTTTCTACACCTGAGTTATCTGCTTTAACTCTAACTTGAACATTATAATCAATGACTCTTTTTACTGTAACTAAGATTTTCATATACTACGCTCTAATTTTTTCATTTATGGGATCGTAAGGGCTATCTTCTATAACAACAACTTTATGTTTTTTGTCTAAAATATCCATTTCTAATTCGGTTCCAACTTTATTAAATTCAGGTTTGACCATAGCAATTGCAAGTGATTTTTTCACCCTAAATCCGTAGTTACCTCCTGTCGCACGCCCAACCACTTCATTATTATTATAAATAGCATTGTTACCTAATGCATCAGCATCATTAATATCAAAAACTTCTAAAGTAACCATTTTATTATCAAACCCGTCTTGTTGCCATTTAACCAGAGCATCTCTTCCAATAAAATTACCTTTATTTAAGTGAACAAATCTATCAAGCCCAGATTCATAAGCAGCATACTCAATTGACATTTCTGTGCCTACAAGCTTATAAGTTTTTTCAATTCTAAGACTGTCCATTGCTCTGATTCCAAAAGGTTTAACTCCTAATTCTTTGCCAGCTTCCATTAATTTATCAAATATATGATTTTGATATTCAATTGGATGATGAAGTTCCCAGCCTAATTCACCAACAAAATTCATTCTCATTGCAATTGCAGGAGCTAATCCAACATCTATTTTTTGAGCAGATAGCCATGGAAAGGCTTTATTAGAAAAATCAGCATTAGAAATTTTGCTAAGTAAGTCTCTTGATTTTGGACCAGCTACAACAAGAACACCAATACTGTTTGTGATATTTTCAAAAATTACTGATCTATCATTCGGCATCCATTTTTTTATCCAATCATGATCAAGTCTTTGGAAGGCTCCAGCTGAAACTAAATAAAAAGAATCATCAGATTCTTTTGCTATTGTAAATTCTGAGTGCACTCCTCCTTTGGTATTTAATGCATGGCACAAATTAACTCTTCCTTTTTTTTGAGGTAATTTATTTGCAACTAAATTATCAAGAAAATCTTTTGCACCTGGTCCTGAAATTCTACATTTAGCAAATGCAGTCATATCTAAAATGCCTACATTATTTTGAACGTTCAAGCATTCATTACCAACATGAGTAAACCAATTAGATCTTCTAAAAGACCAATCATCATTCTGTTCAACGCCTTCAGGCGCAAACCAATTTGCTCTCTCCCAACCAAATTTTTGACCAAATACTGCACCAAGATTTTTTAACCGATCATAGCAAGGAGCCTGTCTTAAAGGTCTACCAGCTTCTCTTTCTTCATCTGGATAGTGGACTGTGAAAACATTTGCATACGCTTCTTCATTTTTTTCAATTAGAAAAGATTGTGTTGCATAATCACCAAATCGTCTTGGATCAACTCCAAGCATATCAATTGTAGGATCTCCATCAACTATCCACTCAGCTAGTTGCCAACCTGCGCCTCCTGCTGCCGTTATTCCAAAACTATGACCTTCATTTATCCAAAAATTTTTTAAACCCCAAGCAGGTCCAACAATAGGGCTCCCATCTGGTGTATAGCAGATAGCGCCATTGTATACTTTTTTAACACCAACTTCTCCAAACACTGGAACTCTATGAATTGCAGATTCTATGTGTGGTTCAATTCTCTCAATATCTTCTTGAAATAATTCAAATTCTGAATTTTGACTTGGGCCGTCTACATAGCAAGCAGGAGCTCCTTTTTCATAAGGTCCAAGAATTAAACCTCCTCTTTCCTCTCGCATATACCAAGAACTGTCAGAGTCACGGAGAACTCCCATCTCAGGCAAACCTTGTTCTTTTCTTTTTTGTATTTCAGGATGAGGCTCAGTTACAATGTATTGATGTTCCACTGGTATTACGGGAATATCTAAACCAACCATCTTTCCAGTTTGTCTAGCAAAATTTCCAGTGCAAGAAATAACATGCTCACACTCGATGCTTCCTTTATCTGTTTCAACAATCCACATTTCATTTTCTAACTGTTTAATACCAGTTACATTTGTGTTTCTATAAATTTCAGCCCCTTTATCTCTAGCGCCTTTTGCTAAAGCTTGTGTTAAATCTGCTGGCTGTATGTATCCATCTTCAGGATGTTGGATAGCTCCAATTAAACCCTCAGTGTTACATAGTGGCCAAATCTCTTTGACCTCTTCGGGAGTTAAAAAATTTACTTTTACTCCAATAGTTTTAGCTACAGCTGCGTATTGATGATATTCATCCATTCGTTCTTTTGTAGTTGCTAAGCGAATATTGCTTACAACACTAAAACCTACATTTTGTCCTGTTTCTTTTTCTAGAGTTTTATAAAAATTAACAGCATATTTATGAAGTTGACCAACTGAATAACTCATATTAAATAGAGGAAGGAGGCCTGCTGCATGCCATGTAGATCCTGAGGTAAGTTCTTTTCTTTCTACTAAAACAACATTATCCCAGCCTTTTTTAGCAAGATGATAAAGAGCACTAACTCCAACAACACCACCACCTACTACAACTACCTTAGCTTTTGTTTTCATAAATATCCTTAAAAAAAATTCTGTACTTTCTTAATCATATTAAATACATTGGGTCAATCATGCGTTATAATCTTATAAATTTTTCTGTGTTTATTTTTATATTCATTGCTACTAATGTTTTTAGCAAAGACATCACTCTTAATGAGTTATTTTTCGATAACTCTGAACCATATCATCTTAAAATTTTAGAAGCTCTCCCAAAACATGCAATTATACAAATTGGCCCTGATGATGCTGAAAATACTGTAATTGAATTTATGGATTACTTTTGTGGATATTGTAAAAAAATTCATCCTGAATTAATAGATCTTGCTCAAAGAAGAAGTGATACACGTGTAGTTTTTTTACAACATCCAATACTTAGTGAAAGCTCGAAGGTAATTGCAGAAATGGTAGTAGCTGCCAATTATCAGAATAAAGGCACTGAACTACATAATGGATTATTTTCAATTTCAGGAAGTTTAACACAAGAAAAACTTGATCAATTAATTAAAGATTTAGATATTAATATAACAAAACTGAGAATTGATATGGGTAAAGATGAAGTTAAAAATACAGTAAAGTTGTCTTCGTTTATAGCTATGGGATCTGGGTCTAGAGGAACACCTGCTTTATTTTTTAATGAAGAATTCTTAGGGGGATATGTTCCTATAAATCAACTCGAAAGATTTCTAAAATAAAGCGCTTCATTTAAGAAGCGCTTTTAAATTACTTAAATTTATTTGTTTGCTCCAGATACTTCTCTTGTATTAGCATTAAAAGATTCAGTAAATGGTATAGACACTACTTCAGCATCCACAGGAACACCAGGAGTGTCAGAATATTGATCAGGTAGATGAACTTTATATTTAGTTCCAACTTTACCTACTGGAAAACCATTTGCACTCAAAGAGCCGTCAAATGGAACATATCCCATTGCAATATTTCTTCCTTGTTCTGGATGATACCAAGGTGAAGTTATAAATCCACAAGGATCTTTCCCATCTTCAGAAATTAACCAGAAATCTGGTGCATATTCTTCAATAGGTTTTCCTCCCAAAGATAATCCAACAAGTTGAAGTTGATATGGTTTATTACCTGCTCTCAAGTCATCTCTCATTTTCTCGAGAACTTCTTTTCCAACATAATCTGCAGTTTTATTCCACTCACCTTTACCTGATAATGATACCTGATAACCCAAATTACATTGGAACGGATTGTGTTGATTATCCATATCTTGACCCCAAGACAAAATACCTGCTTGAATTCTTCTGTGATGGGCAGGTGCAATAACCATTAAGTTATGTTTTTTTCCTGCTTCAAGCACAGCATTCCACATATCATCAGCATAAAGAGTAGAGTCTCTTAGATATATTTCATAACCAGCCTCCCCAGAGAAACCAGATTGTGAAATTATGCAATCTCTACCGCCAACTTTTGCAGCAGCAAGTCCATAGAATGGCATATTATCAAGAGGAACTTGATCGCCAATTAAGTCTTTCATTAAAGCAAGAGATTTTGGTCCTTGAATCTGAACAGGGGAAACATCAATTTCGTCAATTGTAACATCGAATCTATTGTCATGATTTACTCCCTGAAGGTATAGCCCAATATCACTGTCTGATAAACTAAACCAAAATTCATCTTTAGAAATTCTTAATAGAATTGGATCATTAAGAACTCCGCCATATTGATTACATAGAATTACGTATCTAGCTCTCATTGGCGATATTTTAGTTGCATCTCTTGTAATTACATAATCAGTAAAGGCTTCTGCATCAGGCCCCTTAACTTGAATTTGTCTTTCAACAGCAACGTTCCACATAGTAACGTGATTTTTGATTGCTTCATATTCAACCATTGCACCACCATCTTCTGGCTTAACATACCCTCTTGGATGATAGATTCGGTTATAGACAGTAGCTCTCCAACATCCAGCTTCCATAGAAAGATGCCAATATGGAGATTTTCTAACACGTGTTGAAATTAACATTTGAACAGGTGTTGAGCCACTCTGTCTTAGATTATATGGGACCTTTCTATCTGATTGATCCACTGATGTAACATGTTTAGTCATGCTTAACTCCTTATATAAATAATAATTTCATTGCGGTATCTAAACTTCTTTTCCTACGCAATCATAAAATCATCATAAATAAAAAAAACTGGGGAGCTTGATCTTAAAATAAACTAAATTAAGCCAATCTTTTGCCATTTTGGATAGATAAAGAGATATTTATGAAATTATCTAAACTGTTTTTAATATTATCTATGCTTTTTCTTATGGCTTGCTCTGCGGCTTATGAACAAGTGAAGGAAATTGATATCAAGGATCCTAAAACTTTCCAACAACACCTTTTGTATAATTATAAGGAGAATGCATCTTTTGAAGCTGAAAAAATGCATGATTGGAATTCTGCAAAACTCTATTCAGAAAAAGCACTAAGAGCTCTTGATGGTGAAAAAATATACCCAGAAAAAATCACTTATTGGAAACTATCTTCTGAAAAGGCTCAGGATATTAAATCAGGTTATAATAATTTATTATCAATTTATGATGAAGCTTTTATCAAAGATCCTAAAAATCTTGCTAAAGCTATAAGTTCCCTAGATTGCTGGGCAGAACAAGAGGAAGAGAAGTGGCAAGTATGGGATATTGAAAAATGCAAAAATGACTTTCACACTTCAATGCATGATATTTATAAATTTATGACTGATTTAAATACAAAAGAAGAAGTAAAAAAAAATAATGAAGAAGAGAGTACACCTCAAGTTGTAGTGGTTACAGAAAATGAAAAAAAAGAAGTAATGCAAATTATCTATTTTGATTTTGATAATTCAAAACTTAGTCAAATTAGCAAAAATACCTTAATTGATTTTTTAAATAAAAATAAAAGAGAATTAAATAGGTACATTATTTTTGGTCATACAGATACTAAAGGTACAATCAATTATAATTTGAATCTTTCTATTAAACGTGCAGAGGCAATAAAAGAGATTTTATTAAGTCAAGGAATCGCAGAAAAAAATGTCTCTGTATTGGGCAAAGGTGAGAATGATTTAGCAGTTGATACACCAGATAATACAAAACACCCAGCAAATAGAAGGGCTGAGATTAAAATACTAAATTAACTTGGATTTGATTTATTTTGGTATAATGGGAAAGCATAAATTAGAAAATTTATGTATTCCAAAAAAACAAAAAAAATTAATATTACTGTAAACCCTTATTTTTTAGATGATCAGTCAGAACCTGACGATCAGCATTTTGTTTGGGCTTACCAAGTTACCATAGATAATCAAAGTAATGAAAAAGTTCAGCTTAAAAACAGATATTGGAAAATTATTGATTCTAATGGATCTGAGCAAGAAGTAAGAGGTGAGGGTGTAGTAGGAGAACAACCAGTTCTAAATCCTGGTGAAAAGTTTGAATATACAAGTGGAACTCCATTATCAACGCCATCTGGTTTTATGGGAGGGCATTATGAAATGGAAACAAATAAAGGTAAAAAATTTGATGCAATTATTCCTCAATTTTCGCTTGATAGTCCTTTTGTTAAAAATAATTTAAATTAATATATTATTGATATATGCGAGATTTTCGCCCTATACTTAACATACTAGGATTACTATTATGTATTGAATCTATTGCTTTATTAATTCCAATGTTTTTTGATTTAATACATAATAATGAGGATTGGAAACAATTTTTTTTTATTAGTTCTCTTACATTTTTAATAGGTTTTGTTCTTTATATTGGTTTTAAAAAAGAAAAAATCAAAATTGATCTTCGTCAAGCTTTTTTATTAACTATTTTATCTTGGGTGCTAATAGCTTTTTTTGGTTCATTACCTTTTATATATTCAAGTTCATCATTAAACTTTACAGATGCTTTATTTGAATCAGTTAGTGGAATCACAACTACCGGATCAACAGTTATATCTGAATTAGATAATTTATCAGAGGGAATTCTTATTTGGAGATCATTGTTACAGTGGTTTGGAGGAATTGGAATAATTGTACTAGCAGTTGCTATTCTCCCAACCTTACAGATCGGTGGAATGCAATTATTACACATGGAACATGATGATCCTTATGAAAAGACTCTACCAAAAATAAACAAATTTATTTTTGAAATAACCAGTTTGTATATAAGCCTTACAGTCATGTGCTTTTTCTCATATTATTTTTTTGGAATGAGTGCATTTGACTCTCTAATTCATTGCATGACAACTATTTCTACTGGAGGGTTTTCAAACAAAAGTCTATCTTTTGGATATTTTGATTCTTATTCTTTAGAAAATATTTCTACAATATTTATGATTTTAGGAAGTTTGCCATTTGTAATATTTATTAAATTTATTCATGGTCAAAGAAAATCTATTTTTAAAGATGATCAAATAAAACTTTTTCTTTCTTTATTAATTGCAATAATCTTTATTACATTAATATGGTTAAAAAACTATTTAAGTATTGATTGGACTCAAGCACTAAGATTGGCTACATTTAACATTACATCGATTTTAACAGGCACTGGTTATACTTCTACAAATTATAATAATTGGGGAGGTTTCGGTTTAATTATTATTTTAATAATTATGTTTATTGGCGGTTGCGCAGGCTCAACAACAGGAGGTATAAAAATTTTCAGATTTCAAATTTTATTTAGAGGTTTTAGGTTACAAATTAAAAAATTAACACAGCCACATGCTGTTTTTTTAATGAAATTTAATAAAAAGACAGTTACAGAAAATACATATACTTCTATTATTAGTTTTTTCTTTATTTATGTTTTGTTGTTTATATTAGCTGCTGGTATCTTAAGCTTTCTAGAAATAGACTTTTTAACTGCTTTATCTGCCTCTGCATCTGCAATTTCAAACGTAGGACCGGGAATTGGTGAAATGATAGGACCTAGTGGTAACTATTCTGAAATACATGATTTAGGAAAATGGGTTCTGGCGATTACTATGTTAGTTGGCAGATTGGAAATTTTTACCATATTAGTATTATTTTCTAAAAACTTCTGGAGAAAGTAATTATAAAATAAACTCACCCATATATTTTATAATAAGTAACTTTGATTCATTAGATATATCATTCAAACCCTGGTAAACTAAATCATTTATAATAGTTTCTCTCTCCTGAATCGATATTAACAATCCTGATGTAGTAGATCTAGAATTTTCTACTAAGGTAGATGCAAGTAAATTTCTGGAATCATCGTATAAATTAAACTCAATTAAATAAAATAATTCGTACTTATAATTAGTTTTCTCATCGAAATTTTTTGCTTCATTATTTTGTATTTTAGTTTGAGTTAATGACGCATCTAAGATTGTAATGGTAAATATATTTTCATTACCTATTGCCTTAAAATTATCATTTACCCAATTAATTATTCTTTGAGAGGGGTCAACTTCCAAGGTATGTCCAATATATGGATTAGATATTTTTTTTTCAAAAATATTAATAATTTCAACTGAAGCAGAGAGTATATCAAATTTGGAAAACTGATTGTTATCAAATACCACACCATCTATTTTTTCAATAGGTTGACATGAGAAAACAAATAAAAAAGTAAATAAAATAAATATTTTTTTCATAATAAATCTAATATTATAGCTTGTTGCACAAACATTCTATTTTGAGCCTGCTCCCATACAACTGATTTGTTACTATCTAGTAACGTTGAAGATACTTCTTCATTTCTATACGCTGGAAGACAATGCATAAATATTGCATGTACGCTTGCATTTTTCATTATGTCACTATTCACTTGATAATTTTTAAAGTATCTTTTTTTTGTTGATTTTTCACCCATTGAGACCCATGCATCTGTCATCACACAATCTGCATTTTTAACACCTTCATTTATAACATTAGTAACCATTAGATTTGTATTATTTTTTTTTAATATTTGAGACTTATTTTTATTTAAAATCTCTTTTGGCATAACTACATTTAGTTTAAATTTATACAAACATTGTAATTCTATCAAAGATCTTAAAACATTATTGTAATCTCCTACCCAGCAAATTCTTTGACTTTTTATATTTCCTAACTTTTCATTTATTGTAAGAAAATCAGATAAAATTTGACAAGGATGACTATAGTTTGAAAGACCATTTATTATTGGTAAAACATTCAAGGAGCTTAAATTTCTAATAATATTATGATCATCATTTCTAATCATGAGTATATCAATGAATTGTGATAATGTTCTAATAACATCTTGATAGCTTTCTCTCTTTCCAAAACCAATTGATTCAGGATTAAGTTCAATAGAATGACCTCCTAGTTTTTGAAATCCAACATTAAAACTTACTCTTGTTCTAGTTGACTCTTTTTGAAAAATCATTCCAAGCGTTTTATTTTTACATTTATTAGCAAATTTCTTTGGAATTTTTTTAATTTGTTTTGCAGTTTTAAGTATTGCATTAAGTTTTCTGGAATTAAAATCAGCTATATCTATAAAATGTTTCATAATAATTTTTTTAAAGTTTCATCTATTATATTTATTGCTTCATCTACATGCTTTTTATTAATTATTAATGGAGGGGCCAATCTAATTACATTATCTCCAGCTGGCACAGTTAATAATTTATTTTTTTTTAATCTATTGGATATCATTATATTATTTTGTTTTGTTTTTATACCTAGTAGTAGTCCCGCTCCTCTAACATCAACAATTTCATCATAATGACTTTCCAAATTTTTTAAGTTTTTCCATAAATATCTAGAAATTATATCTACATTTTTTAAAAATTTTTTATTAGAAATAATTTTCAAAACTTCTCTACCAACTGATACAGCTAGAGGATTTCCTCCATAAGTTGAACCATGTTTTCCTTTAACCATTCCAATACTTGCCTTTGTTGTTGCTAAACAAGCGCCTAAAGGGAAACCTGAACCTATTCCTTTTGCTGTTGCTAAAATATCTGGTTTAATTTTTGCCCATTCATGTGAATATAATTTTCCAGACCTTCCAAAACCAGACTGAACTTCATCTAAAAAAAGAAGAATATCATTTTTTTTACAAATCTTCTTAATAAACTTTAGAAATTTAATTGATGCAGGTTTAATACCTCCTTCACCCTGAATAGGTTCTATTAAAATTGCTGCAGTTTCTTTATTAATATTTTTCTCTAAGGCTTGTTCATTATTAAAAGGTATATTCTTAAACCCACTCAATAAAGGTCCAAAACCTTCGGAATAAGTCTTGTTTTTTTGAGCAGATAGAGCGGCAAAGGTTCTCCCGTGAAAAGCTCCTTTAAAAGTAATAATATTTTTTTTATGTTTATTTTTTAAATTCCAATAACTTTTTATAACCTTTAAACCACACTCTATGGCTTCAGCACCAGAGTTTGTAAAGAAAACTTTATCTGCAAATGTTTTTTTGCATAGTTCTTTCGCAAATAGTTCTTGATTATTATTTTTATATAAATTTGATGTGTGCCATAATATTTCTGATTGTTTCTTTAAAATATTTATTAACTTAGGATGACAATGACCAAGTGAGTTTACAGCTATACCTCCCGCAAAATCTAAATATTTTTTCCCAGAATGAGTATATAAGTAACAACCCTTACCTTTAGCAAATACTAAGTCTCTTTGACCATATGTGGGCATAATATAGCTTTTATTTTTTATGTTCATTTTTAAAAATTTAAGATTTTAATTTGTAACCCTTTTTAAACATTAAATAACATAAAAAGAATAAACAAATATTTAAAAGTATGAGAATTGATCCACCAAACAATAATTGATTATCAGACTGGCCTATAAAAGCATATCGCAAACCATCTATATTATAAAAAAAAGGATTTATTAAAGCAAAGTTTTGCCAGAATTCTGGCAGTCTAGAGATTGAATAAAATGTACCTGATAAAAAAGTTAGAGGTAACACAACAAAATTAGTAATTCCTTGTTGTTGATCCCATTTATCAGCCCATATACCAACCATAACCCCCATACTTCCCATCATAAAACAGCCCATTAGAGTATAAAAAAATAATGCGGCATAAGAATGAATGCTAAGTGGAACAAAAAATAAAATCCCAAGAAATGTTACTAAACCACATATTACACCTCTTGCTATAGCACCGAATATATATCCTATTGCAAGTTCATAATCAGATAATGGAGCCATTAGAATATCAACTATGTTTCCTTGAAATTTAGATTGACCTATACTGGAAGCACCATTAGCAAATGAATTTTGAAGCATTGTCATCATTATAAGTCCTGGTGCAATAAATTCTGTCAAATTAACATTATTTATTTGATTTACCGACCTTCCTAATGCTAATGAAAAAACAGCTAAAAATAAAAGTGAGCTAATTGCTGGCCCCACAACAGTTTGAATACCAACCTTGAGAAATCTAAATACTTCTTTTTTAAATAAAGTATAAATACACAAATAATTATAGCTGAACATGTTTTAATACATTTTTAAAATAATAGTTTAAGATATAATTATAAATAATGGATAATAAAGAAAAATTATTAAAATATGCAATTTATTATTTAAGCAAATATTCTTCCAGTAAAAAAAATCTGGAATACATTTTAAAGAAAAAAATTAGACGATTAACTGATGAAAAAAAAATAAGATTTCAACTATATAAAGAAATAAAATTTATTATTGATAAATTAGAGCAACTCAAACTTATAAATGATACAATATATGCTGAATCAAAAATAAATGCACTTTTAAATCAAGTAAAATCGAAACATTATATAAAGCAATATCTTATTCGTAAAGGTATTGATGCCAAATTAGCAGATGAACAGATCTCTTTATTTTATGAAAAAAATCAAAATTTAGAAAAAGAAAATGCTTTAAAATTTGCAAAGAAAAGAAATTTACTAAATGATAATACAGATTATGAAAAAAAACTCTCAAAAATGGCAAGGGCTGGTTTTAGCTATGATATAGTGAAGGGCATATTAAAATAGATTAGTTTTTAAGGTGAATTTTTCCCTCCAATAATCTTGCTATCTGCTTTGTTGACTCAAATCTCTCAAAAGTAACTCTAATAATTGCAGTAAGGGGTGCTGCTAAAAGAACACCTATAATGCCCCATATCATTCCCCAAAATATTAGAGATAGTATTATAGTAATAGGGTGTAGCCCAAAAGCATCTCCAAATATCTTTGGCTCTATTACATTGCCTATAATCTGATGGATAATTGCTGGTAAAAAAATTATTAACAGAACTGAAGATAAATCCGTATATTGTAAAATAGCAATGGGAATGGGAAGAAGAACAGCAATAATTGATCCAACTACTGGAATAAAGTTAAGTATAAAAGTTAATGATCCAAAAATAAATGCTAGTTCCAATCCCAAAAACCAATATATTAATCCAGCTGCTACACCTGTTATTGAAGAAGTAATAAATTTAGTAAAAATATATTTTTTAACATGACTAATAATATCATTCCATTCAGGAGATGTATTTATAGACTTTTTTCCTAATAATAAAAAAAGAGTCATAATTATTACTAAAACTAACTTTGAAATAAAATTGGCACTATTACTTAAAATAGTTGATGCCCAATCAAGTAAAGGAAGTGTATTAAGGGAGTTTCTTATTGTATCTCTATCTATTTCTATATTAAATTCTTTCAATTCAGAAATAGCAATATCAATTAATATTAATACTTTGTTATTATAATCATTCGCAGATTGTAAAAAAGTGATAACTGAAGAGCCTATAAAAGGAACAATGATTATAAATAAAAAAACTATAAGGCAAAGACTCACAAAAACCGCGACTATTCTATGAACATGTAAATAATCAATTTGATAATCAATAATTGGATCAATTAGAATGCGAATTAATAAAGCAATTACTAGGGGAACTAAAAAAGGTTGTGCAAAATTCAAAATAAAAGCAACAGCAATACTTGCAATAATAAAAAGAGAACCTGTAACAATTCTATTTGTTTCTAAGGTTTGTTTCATTTTGAGGATTTTGGATTGAATATCTCAGTTTTTTCAACTGGAAAAGACTCAACATACAAAGATTGACTAGGAAAGGCAAAACCAGCTTTATTTGATTCAACTATTTCTATAATAGAAACTGCTAACTCTTCCTTAATTTTTAAAAACTCTGACCAATCATTTGTAACGGTAAATACCTGAACTAACATATCTATTGAACTATCAGAAAAACTATCTATTCGAACAAAAAAACCACTGTTATCATTTTTTGCAAAATCGTTATTCTCTTTAATTAATTTAGTTAGCTGATCTCTAATTTTTTTTAATTGATCAATATTAGTTTTGTATTCAAGACCTATAAGCCATCGAATTCTTCTATGATGTCTTCTTGAATAGTTAGTAACAGATTGTTCTGCAAATTTATAATTAGGTATCATTACTGGAGTTGAATCAAACCTTCTAACTAAAGTTGATCTAAAACCTATTTGCTCAACTACACCTTCAACTTCATTAGATACTAAAATCACATCACCTATAGTAAATCTTTTTTCCATTAAAATCATTATACCGCTGATTAGATTTTTAAATAAATCTTGTGCTCCCAATGCTACAGCGACACCAAACAATCCTAATCCAGCTATAACAGGTCCAACTTTAATTCCCCAAAGTTCTAAAACTGCCACAATTCCAAGAACAATAATAATGATTTCTAATCCTTTTAAAGTCCAATTAACAAGTGGTTTAGAAATTTTATCTTCAAAATTTTTTATAATATAAGAAAATGGACTAACTAGTTGATGAAGTAACCAGAAAATAAAAACTGTAATTAAAGTTCTGTTTAATAAATCAATAAAGTCTTGCACTTCTATCGATAGTTCAATGTATGAAGTTGCAATAAAAAACCCTAAAACAATAGGAAGAAACTTTAATGGTCCTTCAATTACCTCTACAACAGTGTTATCGATTTTAGTTGAAGTTCTATTTACTAACTTATTTAATTTACTTATAATAAATCTAGCAAATAACCTTCGTAAAACATAAAATATTAAAAAAATTATAAAACCTATTATGATTTCAGAGGCATTTAAACCAAAAACACCTTCATTCCACACTTCTGAAAAAAGTTTCTTAAAACTATTGATAGCTTCCATATTATATTTATCTATAAATTATAATTATTATTATCATGAAATTCATTAGATTAATTACTTTTTTATTAATGTTTTTTTATTGGAACACAGGATATGCAAAAAATATGACAATTTATGATTTTTCTTTTGAAGATATTGATGGAAACTCTGTGTATCTAAATAAATTTGAAGGTACACCAATATTTATGGTCAATACAGCATCAAGATGTGGTTTTACTCCTCAATATGAAAATCTTCAAAATCTATTTTTAAATTATAAAGATACAGACTTAACAATATTAGCAATAACAAGTAATTCATTTAATCAAGAATATTCGTCAACTGAAGATATTAAAAAAATTTGTTTAGTAAATTATGATGTTGGATTTATTACTTCCTCGCCATTAAGTGTAAAAGGTGATGATGCGCACCAAATATTTAGTTGGTTAAAGACAGAATATGGGAAAAGCCCTAAATGGAACTTTTATAAATTTCTTTTTGATAGAAGTGGTAGACTTAATTCTTCATGGTCCTCTATGACCAAACCTGATAACTCTAAAATTTTAAGTAAAATAGATAATTTATTATAAAAAAAGCCCCCTTTAAAGGGGGCTTAGAAATTTCAAAATTTTGGGTTACTACATCATGCCGCCCATACCGCCCATGCCGCCCATGCCGCCCATGCCGCCGCCCATATCAGGCATAGCAGGAGCAGGTTTATCTTCAGGAGCATCTGCAACCATAGCTTCTGTTGTAATTAATAACCCAGCTACTGAGGCTGCATCTTGCAATGCAGTTCTAACAACTTTAGTAGGATCAATAATACCCGCAGAAATCATATTTGTATATTTATCAGCTTGAGCATCATATCCTACATTGCTATCTTTACTTTCTCGAATTTTTCCAGCAACTACCGCGCCATCAACACCAGCATTTTCAGCTATCTGTCTTAGTGGATGAAATAAAGCTCTTCTAACAATATCAACACCGATTTTTTGATCATCATTAGAAGTTTTTACAGATTTGAGTGCATTAGTAGCATATGCTAAAGCTGCACCACCGCCTGGCACAATACCTTCTTCAACAGCGGCTCTAGTTGCATGCATAGCATCTTCAACTCTATCTTTTTTCTCTTTTACTTCAACTTCTGTAGCACCACCTACTCGGATTACAGCAACACCTCCAGCAAGTTTAGCTAATCTCTCTTGAAGTTTTTCTCTATCATAATCAGATGTAGTTTCTTCAATTTGAGCTCTAATTTGATTACATCTACCTTCGATGTCTTTCTTTTTACCAGCTCCTTGGACAATAGTTGTATTCTCTTTATCTACAACTATTCTTTTAGCTACACCTAGCATATCTATAGTTACATTTTCTAACTTAATACCAAGATCTTCACTTATTACTTGGCCACCAGTTAAAATAGCAATATCCTCTAACATAGCTTTACGTCTATCTCCAAAACCCGGAGCTTTTACAGCTGCTATTTTTAAACCACCTCTTAATTTATTAACAACAAGAGTTGCAAGGGCTTCACCTTCAATATCTTCAGCAATAATTAAAAGTGGTTTTGTAGATTGAACAATTGATTCTAGAAGTGGTAACATTGGTTGTAGGCTTGATAGTTTCTTTTCGTGTAAAAGAACTAAACAATCACTCATTTCAGTTATCATTTTTTCAGCATTAGTAACAAAGTAAGGGGACAAATAACCACGATCAAACATCATCCCTTCTACTACATCGAGTTCAGTATCAAGGCTTTTAGCTTCTTCAACTGTTATTACGCCTTCCTTACCAACTTTTTGCATAGCACTAGAAATCATTTTACCAACTTCAGCATCACCATTTGATGCGATGGTTCCTACTTGGGAAACTTCTTTATCAGTTTTGATAACTTTAGATTTTTTTTGAATCTCTGAAACAATTGCATCTACAGCTAAATCGACACCACGCTTAAGATCCATTGGATTCATACCAGCTGCAACAGATTTCATTCCTTCAGTTGCAATTGCTTGAGTAAGTACGGTTGCAGTAGTTGTTCCATCACCAGCTAAATCATTTGTTTTGCTAGCAACATCACGAACCATTTGTGCACCCATATTTTCAAATTTATCTTTAAGTTCAATCTCTTTAGCAACACTAACACCGTCTTTAGTAATTCTTGGTGCGCCAAAAGATTTATCGATAACAACGTTACGACCTTTCGGGCCAAGAGTGACCTTAACAGCATCTGCTAATTTATTAACACCAGAAAGCATTTTTGCTCTGGCATCAGATCCAAAAAATATATTTTTTGCAGACATTTTATTCCTCTCTTAATTTCTTAATTTATTTATTTTTTCTTTTTTTTATTTGGAGTAATAATTCCCATAATGTCAGATTCTTTCATTATTAGATAATCTTCTCCGTTCATTTTAACTTCAGTTCCTGACCATTTACCAAAAAGAATTTTATCTCCCTTTTTTACGTCTAATGGAACTAATTTTCCTACTTCATCTCTTGCGCCAGAACCAGTTTCAAGCACCTCACCTTCCATAGGTTTTTCTTGAGCAGTATCTGGAATAATAATCCCACCTGCTGTTTTTTGATCAGATTCAACTCTTCTAACGAGCACTCTGTCATGTAATGGTTTAAAGTTCATATTTTCCTCAATTTAAATTATTGAAAATTAACATTTTTTTATTAGCACTCTTGCTAATAGAGTGCTAATCATTTAAGCATTAAAAAATTCTTATCAAGCCCAAATATGAAAAAAAACCATTTTTTTTTATATTTTCATATATAAAAACAGCACTTATGAATATTTTTTTTAATGTTTTTTTTAGAACTTTAGGGTTTTTATTTGCAATTTTACTATTTTTTCTAATAATTATTGGAATATCAACTTATACAAATAGTCAAAGTAATGATGGATTTAATTTAATAAAAGGCAATGAAGAATCTAATAATCTAATATTTATTTTGGAGATTAATGGACCTATAATTGAAAGTGATAGCTCGTTTAATGAATTGGTTGGCTTTAATTTTATATCCCCAATTAGAATTCAAAAAAAATTAGAAGAAATTCTTATAATTGATCCCAAAATTTTAATAGTATCAATAAATTCACCAGGAGGGACCGTTAGCGCGTCAAATGAATTATACAATTCCTTTTTAACTTTTAAAAAAAAATCTAATGCGAGTATAATTTTTCATACATCTGAAATATTAGCTTCTGGTGGTTATTGGTCCTCTCTTTCAGGAGAAAAAATTTATGCAAGCTATGGATCTATTATTGGAAGTATTGGTGTTAAAGGACCTGATTGGTTTTACTTCAATAAACCAAAGCTAATTTCCTCTGGTTTTTTAGGGCAGACAATAGAAGTAGAAAACGAAATAGAAGTTTATTCAACTAATGCTGGTAAATCAAAAGATTTGTTTAATTCATTTAGAAAACCAACAAATGAGGAGTTAAATCACCTAAGTACAATGGTTGAAAAAATTAATACAGATTTTATTCAGTTAGTTTCTAAAAATAGAAAGTTAGAGAAAAAAATAATTAAAGATGAGATTGGTGGATTAATTTTTAACTCCTCTCAAGCTAAAAATAATTTTTTAATTGATGATGAAATTAGCTTAGATGAATTATTGAATTTAATAATAAAAGAAAATAAATTTCAAGACTTTAAAATTTACAAAAACTACAAACAAAAAGATTTTTTATTTAATAAATTAATTTCAATTAATTTTATGAAAAAAAAATATATTGAAGATAATTATATTAATATCTGCAATAGAATGAAAATGAATATAGTTAGTATATTATCTTATTCATCAGTTGGTTGTTGAATAATTTTAATAATTTTATCTATTTCACTTAATTTTAGAATCATGTTCTTGTAATAATTGCTTTCTTTTAATATTTTTTCATGAATATATTTTTTAGATGATTCATCATGTTTTTTTACATCTACAGAATCAGCAATAAACCTATGGTATTTTAATTCACAAAGTTTGCATAATATCTCATATCTTTTTGATAACTTTTGATCATTTAAATTAGTGAAATCAGGAGAAATTTCATAAATTTTTGTTCCTGGATTACAAAAAACTATATTTGCTAAACCAGAACCGTATGATGATAAAATAATTTTTGCATTAACGAATAAATTTATCTGATCAAATATCTCATATTGACTAGTACTAATAATTTTAAATCCATTTTTTTTTAATTTATCAATTAAATCAGCTTCGTTTAAAATGCTTCTATAATTTGCATCTTCTCTTCTGATATATATTTTTTCAAATTCCAATTTTTTTTTTGGAATAATGTTTCTAATTGATTTTAATATATTTATTGAAGAAAATGTATTTAAAAATTGAGGTATTTTTGAATTTTCAAATTTATAAAAATCATCATCTAAATATGTATAAGTTAAATTTACATTTTTTAAAACAAACAACTGTTCCATAAATGATCGAAATTTATTTGATAAATTTCTATGAACTGCAATCTTAATTTGTTTTTCATTTTCAAAAAAAATTCTTGGCAAAAAATGAATCAAATTTGAAAAATAATTATTGCCTGGATTGCTTCCAATTACACAACTATTTCTAAAAACTTTTATTTTATTCAACTTATCTTTAAGTTTTTTATAAAAATCTTCAGTGTGATAATGCGCTATTGAATTTTTATTAACTCTTACAAACAGTTCATCAAAAGACTTATAATCTTCAGTTATTGGATAGTAGTTAAAAGAATCTAAATAAAAGTTGCCCTTATAATAAGTACAACTTTGATTAATATTGTCTAATTTTGCAGTTACAAAATATTTATTTAAAACTGGATTTTTTTCAAGATCAGACAATCTTATATTTTCAATCATAATGCTTAATACTACAAAATTATTAAGTTACAAATAATATAGGTAAATATAAAAAATTAGTATGGCGCGCCCGAGAAGAGTCGAACTCCTAACCTCCAGATCCGTAGTCTGTGTCCCGTGCACTAGATTGTAGTACTTAAAAGGAATTACGCGAAAAATCATTTATAAAATAAAAAAAAATGATTTTGTAATGCTGCAGATTTGCAACTAAAATAATGGATAATTTTAAGATTATTAAAAAATAAACAATTTTTGTTGTTTAACAATTTTATATACTCTAATATTTTTATGAAATGAGCATATTACGGCGATCAAGAACAATATTAGCATTAAACGGTATTATAATGGTTTTTATAGGTATAATTTTTTTTATTTATCCGGAAAAACTTACAATCATTATGTTTCCTAAAATAGTTTCAAACCCAGAAGCTTTAGAGGTTGGTGTTGTATTGAGATATTTAATGGGAGCAGGACATTTGTCTATTGGAATAATTTTATATTTAGCTCGAATATCTATTAAATCAGGAGCTCAAAGACTTTTACTGGGATCAGGAATAGGATTTATGATAATATTTGCAACTGCAGTATTCATAATGTTTAATTATAAATCAGATATTCCTGTAGTAGCTTTATCTGTTTATCCATTATTAGGTATCTTATCTTTATATGTTTCAACTAGAAAATTTCAAGATTAGTTAATCACTCAATTTCCAAAAGCTAGTGCAACGGGTTTAAATCGGTTATCGAGTATCGAATCAAAACATCTTTTCATAAATTAGAATCATGTTTTTTAAGTTTTTTTATTAATAAATATAGTGCACTATGATCTAAATTAGATTTACCTTCTTTAACTATTATTTCATATAATTTTTTTATTTTTTCAGACAAAGGTAATTTAATTTTGTAAGTATTTGCTGTTTCAATTATATTTTTCATATCTTTTAATTGAGTAGAGCATTTACCTCCTGGTTTAAAATCTTTTTCCAAAATTCTTTTGCCATGAATTTCCAAAATTGGACTTCCAGCAAATCCATTTTTTATTGCTTTTCTAACAGCTTTAGGGTCTGCACCAGCAGCCTCAGTAAGTATTAATGCTTCTGATACAGCGCCTATTGTTATTCCAACTATTGCCTGATTGGCAAGTTTAGCAACTTGCCCAGAGCCAGTTTTTCCTACATGAGTTACTGAGCCCATACTCTTTAATAAATTTTTAGTTTTTTCAAATATTTTTTTTTCTCCCCCTACCATAATTGCTAATTTTCCAATTTTTGCAGCCAATGTTCCACCAGAAACAGGTGCATCTAAAAAATACCCACCCTTGCTTTTAATTTTTTTTTCTATTTCAATTGCAGTTTTTTGTTTGGTAGAACTCATATCAATTAATATTTGATTTTTTTTGATTTTTTTAACTAATTTATTAGATATTTCTAAACAAACTTTATCATTAGATAGCATCATTATAATTACTTCGCATTGATCTGGAAGATTTATTATACTCTGACATACTTCAATTTTTTGTTTGTTAATTTTTTTCAAATTTTTTCTTGATCTATTCCATACCACTAAAGGATAATTTTTTTTTGCAATATTTCTTACCATCGGGAGACCCATGAGCCCAACACCAACAAATCCAACTTTTAATTTACTCATTTTTTTTATCCAATAATATTCCGTATTTTAATCATTCGTAAAATTTTAAAAATATAAAAATATGATTTTAAAGTTTAATAATTTATTTTCATAATTTTTTTTCACTAGTTGCTATGTTGCTTAGTTCTTGAAGACGAACACGTTGTGCATCAATAAGCATAGCTACTAAAATTATTGATCCTTGAATGACTTTTATCCAAAAAACAGAAACTTGCATTAAATTTAAACCTCTATCAATTGTAGAAAGTAATAAAACTCCACCTAACGCACCTAACATTGTTCCTCGACCACCCTGAAGGCTTACACCACCAATGACAGCTCCAGCAAAAACAGTAAATATAAAAGTTTCACCAAGATTGGGTTGAATTGATACAACTCTTCCTGCTAACATCCAACCAGCTAGAGCAGCTAGTATTCCACTAAGCATATACACTTGTCTAATTCTTCTATTTACATTTATACCTAATGCTTCAGCTGCATCTCTGTTACCACCAATTGCATATAGTTCACGACCGAATTTATGGTGTTTTAAAATTAAATGACAAATAAAATAAATTAATCCTGTTGCAAGTACCGCAACAAAAATATTCCCAAAACCTGGGACCTTGAAAGCTTTTTCATGGCCAAGCCAGTAGAAAACATCTGCACTTGGATTATTAAAACCACTTACTGGAGCGCCCTCTGTAAAGGCTAACATTAGCCCTCTAATAATAAGCAGCGCCGCTAGAGTAACGATGAAATTATGCATGTTACCAACAGTTATCAAGCAGCCTATAGCATACCCAATTAAAGCTCCCATAGATAAAGTTAAAATAATTGATAAGTAGGGATTCATAAAAATTCCACCACCATTCGTTGGTGTGCCTGCAGGTACAATCAGCCAGACACCAACTAAAGCTGCTAAACCTAATGTGGACTCTGTCGATAAATCAAAGTTTCCACTTATCAAAACAAAAGTTTGGCCTGCTACTAATACTCCTAATACAGCAGCAGCAGCTAAAATATTGGAAATATTACGTTCAGTAAGAAAATGTTCAGATTGAAATATGAAAAAAACAAATACAACTATTAAAATACCCCAAATTAAGTGATCAATCAGAAATAATAAACGATTATATGAAAACATTATTTCCTCCCAATAAATAATTAATGATTTTTTTTTGGTTTAAATAATTCATGCTGTTTCTAGTGCTCCAGTTATTAATCCAGTAACCTCTTCTGGGCTTGTTTTAGCGATTGGCTTATCAGCAATTTTGTTCCCTCTTCGAAGAACGGCGACACGATCACAACACTCAAAAACATCTAACATACGGTGACTTACTAAAATTACAGCATGACCAGTTTCTTTAAGTTGTTTAATTCTTGTAAGAACTCCTGCTACTTGGCGAATTGAAATTGCAGCTGTAGGTTCATCTAACAAAACAAGCTTTGGATCAGACAGACGCGTTCGTGCTAGAGCCACTGCTTGTCTTTGGCCGCCAGACATTCGTTCAACTAGATCATTTGGACGTGTTTCCGACTTTAATTCTCCAAATAATTCTGCTGCTCGATCATTCATAGCAGTATGTTTTAACCGTGAAAAAAAACCAAAACCTGAATTTATTTCCCTACCTAAAAAAACATTCGCAGAGGCTGTTAAATTATTACACAATTTAAGATCTTGATAAACGATTTCGATCCCATGATTTCTAGAATCAAGAGGATTAGAAAAGGAGGTTTTTTTTCCTTCAACAAAAATTTCTCCATTTGTAGGAGAAAAATTTCCAGCAACAATTTTCATAAGTGTTGATTTGCCAGCTCCATTATCACCCATTAGACCAAGCGCTTCTCCTTGAGAAATATCTAAATCTACATTTTCTAAAGCATGGATTGCACCAAAGCTTTTCGAAATATTTTTTAATTCAAGAATTTTCATAACTCTAAACAAAATCTTTTAATCATATTTATATTATATTTATAATCTTTGAATTACCAGTTTGGAGGGGATAAAAAAATTAACCCCTCCAAAATTTATTATTCTTTAACACCTATTAAAATGGTGTTCAATCCAACTATTGGTTACCCCAAAGTCCTGGATTGTCTACATTGTCTATAGAAATATCTGTAGTGCTTAAGTAAAGCTGAAAGCCTACATCAGTCATCACAAGTTGAGCTGGAGACCATAATGCACCGTCTTTAACAACAGTACCTGGTTCAATTGCTTCACCATTTAATTTCTTTTGAATGTATTCAACAACCATACTTCCAAAGTCTGGAATTGGCTGACCTGAAGCTTGATCTGTTGATCCTTCTCGGATCAAAGCTATATTAGCACTACAACCATCGATTGCTGCAATAAAGATATGACCATCTTCACCTCTAGGTGCATATTGATCCATCTCTTTTAAAGTTTGAACAGTACTTTCGGAGTAAACACAATCAGAATGCATATAAATTGCATCAACATCTCGAGTTGATAAAACGTCACGAACTATTTGAACTCCTTTATCAGCTTTCCAACTACCCTCTTTAGTAATTTGTTCAATGTTAGGATGTTGATTAAGAATTTCATCAAATCCTCCCTTTCTTAGCTGTGCTACGTTTTGTGCTAAGTTACCAGTAATATGTAAAACTGTTCCTTTAGGTTCACCGTATTTTTTTGTTAGGTGAGCAACAACAGCATTACCAGATTGATTTCCACCTAGATGGTTATCAGCTAGGACAGTCATTTCAACTTGGCAACCAACAGCTGATCTATCAATTGTATAAAAAGGTATTCCTGCTTCTTGTGCAGCTGCTACTGCAACACAAACTCCAGCACTATCATCTGGAACAGCTACAATTGCATCAACACCTTGTGTTATAAAATCATTAATGTCATTGATTTGTTTTTGTGCATCACCACCTGATGTAACAGATAAAACTTTCCAGCCTTTTGCTTCTGCTGGAACCCTAAAGCCATCAAATATTTGTTTCTGTCCACCATCAAGAGAAGGTGCTGCATAACCAACAACTATCTGAGCGGCTGCTATCCCTGTTACAGATAAACTAAAAAGTACAGTCATACTTAAAAGTACAACTGATATGATTTTTCTTATTAACATAATATTATTCCTCCATATTTTTAAGGTAACTAACCACCTAATAAAGACTAAGTAAATAAAAAAAGTTTATTAAAAAATTAGATTTTTTATTAATTTATTGATTATTTTGTATTATTTTGTCTATTATGGAGTTAAAATTTAAAATCACTACTAAATAGAACGAGATCTAAATAATATGAAAGTCAAAGCACTTCAAAATTTACGCCAAAAACTAAAAAAAAATGAGCCTATTTATGGTTTATGGGTAACTCTTGAATCGGCTTCAATCACTGAAATGGCTGTTGCTCTTGGATTAGATTGGGTCGTCATTGATGCAGAGCATGGTCATTTAGACTGGAAAGATATAAATTCACATATTAGGGCAGCATTGCGAAGTGATACTGTTGTCTTAGTACGTATTGCTGAAAGAAGTACTACCTTATCAAAGCGTGCTCTTGATATTGGTGCTGATGGGATAATTATACCATGGATGGAAAAAGTAGAAGAAGTTGAAGAAGCTGTTCGTGATTGCCTATATCCACCCGAGGGTCGACGAGGAATAGGTGGAGAAAGAGCTACAGCTTGGGGGCAGTGCTTGAATGAACACGCTAATGAAGCAAATGAAAATGTTCTTGTCGTGCCCTTAATTGAAAATATTAATGCAATTCCCAATGTAGCCAAAATGTGCAAAGTTAAAGGAATTGATTTATTTTTCTTTGGTCCTGCAGACTTCTCAGCTTCTGCTGGTTTTCGAGGCCAATGGGAAGGTCCTGGGGTGAGTGAACAAATACTTCAATTAAAAGATACAATAAATGCAGCTGGAAAACATTGTGGTGTAGTCTCAACTAGTATCCAAAATCTAAAAGAACGGTATGACCAAGGTTTTCGAATGCTAGCTTTAGGTGCTGATAGTGGGCTATTATTACGTTCCTTGCACCAATCCTTAAAAGAGGTTAATCGTGATCAAATGCCTGCAACCAGTTTAGATCCTGCAGATGGGCAGAAATTAACAGACTCAGGTTCTGAAAATAAAAAATGACTTTTCGTGTTGCTTTAACTGGAGACTTTCAAAAAGATGGAGAAATTATCTATCCTGATTTCGATTTAACACAGCTAACAACTACTAGCGGTATTGAGTATAATTTTTTTAATGAGCACAAATCAGAGATTGAGCCAGTGCAAATAGAGAGTTTTCAGGGTGTTATTGTTCTTACTCCAACAGTAACAAGTCACAGTTTATCTCAGAGTCAAAATTTATTAGCTGTTAGTCGCTTTGGTGTTGGTTATGATGGTGTGGATGTTTCTGCTTGTACCGAGGCGGATGTTGTCCTTTGTACAACAGTTGGGGCTCCTGACAGGCCTGTAGCAGAAGCTACAGTTGGATGGATGATCGCTCTAGGACATCGTATGATTATCAAAGATAAACTCTTACGAAAAGGTTTATGGAATGAACGCAGTAAGTATATGGGTGGTGAACTTCGAGATCGAACGTTAGGAATTATAGGTTTAGGAGGTATTGGGTCAGTTGTCATCGAATTACTTAAAGGTTTTGGTATGAAACAACCTCTAGTTTTTGACCCATTCATGGACGATACTAAAGCAAAAAATTTAGGAGTTAAAAAAGTTACATTACAGGAATTGATGAAGCTTTCAGATTTTATTACTATCCATTGCCCTTTAAACGAACACACAAGAAATCTCATTTCTCATAACGAATTAGATCTGATGAAATCTTCATCCTTTATTATTAACACTGCTCGTGGTGGAATTATTAATGAAGATGCGCTTTTTGAAGCACTTTCACAAAAAAGAATTGCAGGAGCTGCTTTGGATTGTTTTGATGATGAGCCTGTCCTTGAACCAAATCGATTTTGTCAATTAGATAATGTAATACTTGCACCTCATAGTATTGCATGGACTCAGGAATTGTTTCGTGACATGGGTAAAAAGTGTAGTCAGCATATGATTGACCTCTCAAATGGAATTCGTCCTAAGGGAGTTATTAATCCCGAAGTCTTCGAAAAACCTACCTTCCAAAAAAAATGGAATTCTCTAAATGGTAAATGAAAATAAAAAAAAAGTTGCAGTAATAGGTTGCGGATTTTTTGCAACAAATCACATTCTTTCTTGGAGTAACTTTAGAGATGTAGATCTAGTTGGTGTTTGTGATCTAGATGAAGAACGCGCTATTAATGCAAGTAATATTTCCAAAGGTACTCCATATTTCACTGACGCTGAAGTGATGTTAAGAGAAGTTCGACCTGATGTTGTTGATATTGTCACTACTGCGCCATCACATTATCATCTTGCAAAATTGGCAGCCTCTCTAAATATTTCTGCAATAATTCAGAAACCTATGGCTCCCTCATTAGAAGAAGCAACTAAGATTGTTAATCTTGCTGAAACAACAAAAACACCCATGATGGTTCATGAAAATTTTAGGTTCCAAAAACCTATAAGAGATCTGAAGAATTTCATTTCAAATAATGAAATTGGTAAACATCTTTTTTGCAAGATAAGTTTTCGTACATCTTTCGATATTTATCAAAATCAACCTTATCTTAAGGAAGTAGAACAGCTAATACTAATGGACTTGGGCGTCCATGTTCTAGATGTTGCAAGATTTTTGTTTGGGGAAGCAAGTTCTATTTGTTGTCGAACTCAGAAAACTCGGTCAGATATTGCTGGTGAAGATATGGCTACAATGATGTTAGGATTTTCAGAAGAACGCACTGCAATTGTTGAATGTAGTTATGGATCAAAACAAGCTCCAGATATTTTTCCAGAAACTTTAGTCTCTGTTGAAGGAACAAATGGTTCGGTAGTTCTAGGGGCTGGTTACCAAATTATAAAAAGATCTGGTGAAAAAATTGATACAATAAATGCTGAACCAAGTGTTGCTGACTGGTGTGAAAAACCATGGCATGTTGTTCAAGATAGTGTCACACAAACATGTCGTCATTGGATAGACACAGTTCCACAAAATCTAAAACCTGAAATCTCAGTTGATGATAATTTAAAAACATTAAAACTAGTAGAAGCAGCCTATCAATCAGCTGCAAAAGGTGGTTCACTTGTAATAATTGGCAATTAGGTGCTCTTAAAGTTACAAAAAAATGAAACTATCTAAAAACGTTCAATATTATGGAAAAGATGAACTTTTACCAAAACAGATAGATCTGCAGGCTGGACCATTAAACTTATTTTATGAAGCAGGAGATCTTCGTTATATTAAATTTGGTGATAAAGAAATTATACGTCGAGTTTATGTTGCAGTGCGCGATCATAATTGGGATACAGTAATACCTGTTTTATCAAATGTAAGGATGAACATTGCTAATGACTCATTCAACATCAATTACAGTGTTAGTAACATACAAGACAACGTTGATTTCTTATGGGAGGGAAATATTATTGGTAAACCCGATGGTACTATCACCTTTAGTATGGACGGTGTGGCACGATCAACATTTTGGCGTAACCGTATCGGTTTCTGTATATTATATCCAATGGAATATGCAGGAGCTGATTGTGAAATAGAACATGTTAGTGGAGCATTTGAAAAAAGTTTATTCCCAAAATTTATTGCTCCACAACGCATCATTGATGGTAAGCCCTCACCTGTTGAACCATTTTCAAACATGCGCGCACTAGTCTATCAGGTTGTACCTAATGTGCTGGCAGAAGTTCGTTTTGAAGGTGAAAATTTTGAAATGGAAGATCAACGAAACTGGACAGATGCATCATTCAAAGCATATGGCACTCCTCTTAAAAACCCATCTCCAGTAGAGGTTAAAACTGGGACAAAAATTTCTCAAACATTTACTTTATCCATAAGAGAACAAGACAAAATAATAAAACCATCTAAAACTGATGATACGCTTACTTTTTCGATAGGGAAAAATGCACTAAGAAATCTGCCAAAAATTGGATTAGATGAAGCTAGTCATGGTCAACCTCTCAATGAAAAAGAAATTGAAAGATTAAAAACTTTAAATCTATCTCATCAAAGACTTAGTCTTTATTTATCAAATCCAGATTATAAAAAAAAATTGCGCCAATCATCTAAGGAAGCTAATAAATTAGGAATTAATTTAGAAACTGCATTGTTTCTTTCAAATGAAGCTGAGTCAGAATTACAATTATTTGTTGAATTATTAAAACAAATTAAGCCACCCATTGTAAATTGGCTTATTTTCCACAAAAAGGAAATGACTACCTCTGAAAAATGGATAATCTTAGCCCGAAAATACCTAAAAGACTATGATCATAATTGCAATGTTGGATCTGGAACTAATGTTTTTTTTGCCGATCTAAATCGCTCCATCCCCCCTTTCAAAGTTATGGACTTCATTACTTATTCGATTAATCCGCAGGTACATGCTTTTGACAACTTATCATTAGTGGAAACATTGTCAGCTCAAGGAGAAACAGTAAAAAGTGCTCGCAATTTTTCTAACAATAAACCGATATCAGTTTCACCCATCACACTAAAAATGCGCTTTAATCCAAATGCGACAGCTCCTGAAGCAAACGTAGAATCTAATCAGTTACCTTCTCAAGTAGATGTTAGGCAGATGTCACTGTTTGGCGCGGCCTGGACTTTAGGTAGTTTAAAGAATCTATCTGAAAGTGAGACCCGTAGTCTAACCTATTACGAAACGACTGGTTGGCGCGGAGTAATGGAAGTTGAATTTGGTTCACATGTTCCAGAAAAATTCCACTCACTAAAAGGAGCTGTTTTTCCTATTTATCACGTTTTTGCAGATGTAGGAGAATTTGCTGAAGGTCAGATTATAAGTACTTCTTCAAGCAACCCTCTAAAAATAACTGGTTTGGGTCTAAAAAAGGAAAGTCATACAAGGATTATTATAGCCAATTTAAGTTCAGAGGTACAGCAATTGACTGTACAAAATTTGAGTTCTTCAGTTAATATTCGACATCTCAATGAAAGCAATATTGAGCAAGCAATGCAATCTCCAGAAGTTTATCGTTCTCAAAACTTTCAAAAACAGTTCACTATTAATGGCTCTGTAAAATTTGAATTGTTACCCTATGCACTTTTGTGTATTGATAGTAATGATTGATAATAAGTTAAATTTTAAAATAATATGAATAATTATAATCCCAAAAAACTTGAGAAATTTGTAGCTGATATTTTTTTACATTCTGGCTCCAATGAACAAGAGTCTAAAATATTAGGAGATCATCTTGTTGACTCTAATCTTGTTGGACATGATTCTCATGGCGTTATAAGAGTTTCAAAATATATAGAGTGGTTACATCAAGATAAGATAAAATTAAATCAATCAATTAAAATTTTAAAAGAAGAGGATCACTTCTTACATATTGATGGAAATTTTGGATATGGTCAGCCCATAGCAAAGTATTCTTTAGACATAGCTATTACTAAAGCAAAAGCAAAAGGGCATTGTATTCTAGCAATGAAAAACCTTGGTCACATTGGTAGAGTAGGAGCATGGTCAGAATTAGCTGCAACAAATGATTGTGTATCTATAATGTTTGTTAATACTTCAGGATTTGGAATATTAATGGCACCTCATGGAGGAACTGATAGAAGGTTATCTGCGAATCCTATAGCAATAGGAGTTCCATTGGAAAATAATGATTATCTAGTTTTAGATATGGCTACTTCAGTTGTAGCTGAAGGTAAAATACAGGTAGCTAAAAATAAAAAAGTAAAATTAGCAGATGGTTTAATTTTGGATGGTCATGGGAATCCTACTAATGATCCAGAAGTTTTTTATTCAACAGTTGGCTCAATATTGCCTTTTGGTGGTCACAAAGGTTTTGGATTAGCATTTATGATTGATATATTATCAGGGACATTAACTGGTGGAAACAGTAGTCATCCAGATAATTCTAATTCTCATACTGTCATTAATAATACTTTTGCAATCATAATTGATACAAAGAAAACTGTTTCAGAATCTTATTTTCAAAATGACATTAAGAGGTTAATTAACTGGGTTAAAGCCTCTCCTAAAGCTAAAGGAGTAGAAGAAATACTGTTGCCTGGTGAAATAGAAAAGAATAACAAAAAGCAAAGATTATCAGATGGAATACCTCTTGATGATCAAACTATAAAAGGCCTTATTGATACAGCTAATTTTGTGGGAATGAAAGATGTCGATGAGAATTTTATGAAAGAATTACTAGTGTAATAAAAATTAGGT
>CABXIT010000016.1 GCA_902512325.1 uncultured Alphaproteobacteria bacterium
GAATTAATAAACAATTACTTCTTTATAAAAAATATAAATAAAAGTTTTGATGATATTATTGATAATCAGATAATAAAAACAAACCTTCCTCCAATTAAAGTAGATGAAATTATTTATAAATTATCTTTAAATATTAATACTAATTATTTAGACTTTCTTGAAAATTCAATTAATTATTCCTTTTATCTTGAAAATAATATTGTTTATTTAAAAGATGATGATCTTATAAATAAAAAATTACCCATAATTAAGAATTTTCATAAAATAAAAGAAACGGCATTAAATTTTAAATTTGAAAAATTTGATGGCAAAGTAATGAGAGTGAAAGTATTTACCACAGATACAAGCAATATTAAAAATAATCGAGATATTTTATTAGAATTTTTAAAACTTGCAGAAAATGTATTTAAAAAACAATTAATTTACACAATTGAAATAATTATTGACGAATATCGTTTGCAGCTGAAAAATCATATTTATTTTAATTTAGAAAAATTAAAATCATTATATAATGAAAATATCTTAAAGATAGAAATGTTTCAAGACTTAGTGAAAAATGAGACAAGCCTTACTGATATTGAAAATATCCCTTATCATTATGATAATGAGATTACAAAATTAAAAAATAAAGATATTCAGAATCAAATTAATAAAAATAATTCTTTAATCGAAAAAATTTCTACTACTAAAATTAATTTCGGAATATTAGACAAAAAATATTTGCTAATAAATATGTTTGATACAAAAAGCATTTCTGAAGATAAAATAAATATATTTAAATTTAATTATAATGTTTTGATAATAGCTTGTTTATTTTCTTTTATTTTTAGCGTTTTTTCGATAATTTCATTACATAATTTTCAAAAATATAATAAACAAAATAAATAATTAAATTTTTTGCAGAGCTTTTATAATCTTTTCTGTTTCTTTGATTGAATTGTAATGAGTTAAGCTTATTCTTACAACACCATCTTCTGTATCTATTCCTAAAGCTTTTAAGCATCTCCATGCGTAAAAATTATCATTTCTAGTTGCTATATAATTTTTTACTAAAATTTTACTAATTTCTTTCGATGTTTTTTGTTTCGAAATAAATGAAATTGTAGGTGCTCTATTTTTGTTTTTTATATATTTTTTTCCAATTAATTTAATATCATTCCGATTAGATAGATATTCTAGTATTGGGTTGGCAATTTCTTCTTCATGTTTAGATATTAAATTATTTATTTTTTCAATCTTGTCTCTTATATCTAAATCTTTATCTTTAAAATGATGATTATAAAAATTTATTATATACTCATAGATTCCAATCAAAGAGACTAATTCTTCATGATTAGGCCCTCCTGGATTTATAGTATACGGATAGTTTCCATTTAGAAATTCATGATTTTGATTAGGTAATAATTTTAGAATTTCTTCTTTTCCATATAATAATCCAAGATGTGGACCATAAGTTTTGTACAGACTGAAAGTATAAAAATCTACGCCTAGCTCTTTTACATTCGGAAAACCATGCGGTGCATAAGAAACACCATCGCCAATTACGAAAGCATTTTTTTCATGAGATAATTTTGAAATTTCTTGCAACCTATTTACAGAGCCAACTATGTTTGAACAGTGTGTAACTGCTACTATTTTTGTTTTATCTGATAATATTTTTTTAAAATCATCAATATCTAATTCAGCTGTATCATTTCTAAATTTCCATTCTTTTATGACTGCTCCATTTTCTTCTAATCTTCTCCAAGGGCTAATGTTTGCTTCATGATCTTGATTAGTAACAATTATTTCATCACCCTTTTTGATAAAATTTTTAAGAGCGTTTGAGAGAACATACAAATTTACAGAGGTTGAGCCACCAATTAATATTTCATTCTTTTTTGCATTAATCATTTTAGCAAATAATTTAGTTGCTTCATCCATTTCATTACCTGCAATTTTGGACATAGGGTATTCAGCATATGGCTGAACTTTTGTGGAAATCATAAATTTTGATAATCTATTTATAACCTCATTTGGCACATAACTACCTCCAGCATTTTCTGCAAATATCCAATTTTTGCATAATGTGTCTTGAAAAGCTGGAAATTGTGCTCTTACATAATCAATATCAAGTGAAATATTATTTATACTCAAAAAAAACTCCAATTTAATTCAATAATCAACTATACATTTTTACGATGAAAAAAAATAATTTTTTTGATAAGGAGGAATTGCAAAATAGATTAGATTTAGCTGCAGCATATCATTTAGCTGATATTTATGGTTTTAGTGATATTATTTGGAACCACATAACTTGTAAAACTTCATCAAATAAAAATACATTCTTAATAAATAAATTTGGACTAAGGTATGATGAGGTTACAGCATCCAATTTATTAGAAATTGATTTAGATGGAAATATTATTTCTGGTCAAGGAGAAATAAATTATACAGGTTTTGTAATTCATGGAGCAATTCATAAAGATAGGAAAGATCTTCATTGTGTTATGCATTCACATTCTAGGTCAGGATTGGCAGTGTCTTGTCTAAAAGATGGTTTAGAAATTTTAATTCAAGACTCAGCAATGTTTCATAATAGAATAAGCTATCATGACTGGCAGGGAATGTCGACTAATACTGAAGAGTGTGATTCCATATCAAAAGATCTAGGAAAAAATAATTCGATGATTTTAAGAAATCACGGACTTTTAACCTGCGGTAAAACTATTAGTGAAGCTTTTATGCTCATGTATTATCTTGATAGGGCTTGCAAGGTTCAAATTGATTTGAATGCTACAAATAAGGAAATAATTAAACCATCTGATAATATATTAGAATTTGCTGCCGGACAATATGAAGATCCAAAATATAAACTTGGGGAACATGAATGGCCTGCCTTAAAAAGGATGCTAAAAAAAAATAATAGTATATACGATCAATGATGAATTTAACTCATGAAAATATTAAAAAAACAAAATCAAATATTAACTTTCCTTCGGAATTATTTATTAATGGAAAATATCAAAAATCAATATCTGAAAAATATTTTGATAATATTTCACCAATTAATGGCGAAGTTATCAACAAAGTTTTTTTGGCTCATCAAAAAGACGTTGATTTAGCAGTTTCAATAGCAAGAGAAAGTTTTAACAAAGGTCATTGGTCAAATTTATCACCAGGCCAAAGAAAAAAAATTCTTTTAAAGTTTGCAACACTATTAGAAAGAGATCGTTTAGAGCTAGCACTCTTAGATACGATTGATATGGGTAAAACAATTAATGACACATATAATGCTGATCTACCAACAAGTATTGATAATATTGAATGGTACGCTGAAATTATTGATAAATTATTCGATGATATTTCACCAAGCTCAAAAGAATATATGGGCTTAATTACTAAAGAGCCAATTGGTGTAGTTGCGGCTATAGTACCTTGGAATTATCCTTTGTGGATGGCTATATGGAAAATTGCACCAGCTCTAATTACTGGTAACTCTGTTATACTAAAACCTGCTGAACAATCCCCAATGAGTGCAATAAAAATTGGTGCTTTGTTATCTGAAGCTGGGGTGCCTGATGGAGTATTTTCGGTTTTGCCTGGAGATGGACCTATAACAGGTAAATCTTTATGTCTTCATAATGATGTTGACTGTGTTGCCTTCACTGGTTCAGGTGAAGTTGGAAAGTTAGTATTACAATATTCTGGACAATCGAACATGAAGAGGGTTCAATTAGAGTGTGGAGGAAAATCACCAAATATTATTTTTGCAGATTGCCATGATCTTGATGCTGCGGCTGAAGCTTCAGCCTATGCAATCTTTGGCAATCAAGGAGAGGTCTGCTCTGCAGGTTCTAGATTGATTGTTCAAAAAGAGATTGAAAATGAGTTTGTAGATAAAGTTGCTAAATTAAGTAAAAATATGCATCCAGCAGATCCTTTTGATCCAGAATCATTTGCTGGAGCAATAGTAAATACTGAACAGTTAGATAAAATTAATAAATATGTAAATATTGGTAAGGAAGAGGGAGCTAATGTTGAAGTTGGAGGAAATATTACTATGAAAGAAACAGGAGGGTCGTATTTTGAGCCAACAATATTTAAAAATGTAAAAAACAATATGAAAATTGCACAAGAAGAAATTTTTGGACCCGTTCTTGCAACACTTACCTTTTCTAACTTTGAAGAAGCAATATCGATGGCAAATGATACTGAATACGGACTCGCGGCAGGTGTATGGACAAAGGATATTAATAAAGCCATTAAAGCGTCTAGAGAAATTCGAGCAGGAACCGTTTATATAAATAATTATGAAGAAGGTGTTGATACAACAATACCACTTGGTGGATATAAGCAATCTGGTATTGGTAGAGATAATGGTTATCAAGCTTTAGAAAATTACCTTCAAGTAAAATCTACGTGGATAAAAATTACTTAAACTTTCATACCATTTAAATAGTTAAGTTTTGAAATAATTTCTTCTCTTTCAATATAATAACCTTGTAGATGTCTATTACCTGAATTTGCATCAAATTTTGTTCTTCCATGTAATACTCTTCTATTATCAAAACAAAAAATATCACCTGCTTTTAACTTAAATTCTATTTGAAATTTTTTGTTGTGTAGTTGTTGATAAAAAAAAGTGTATGCTTCATAAAAGTGATGCATAATATTTGGACTTAGATCCAATGTTCCCATAGCGCCTAAATTTATTCTAATTTCTTCATAATCATTATTTTTGTTGATTTTAATTATAGGAGATTTTTGTATCCTAATGTTTTTTTGAGTGTAATCATTATCTTTAAATACAACTTCATTTTCAATTAATAATTTAAATTTTTTAAATTCTTTATTTTTTAAATATTCAGCAACAGCAAAACCATCAACAGCAGTTGAACTACCACCGTCAGCATCGTTTTTTAAGCAATGCAAAAATTGATATCCAGGAACATATTCATAGTAGGGAAGGTCAGTATGATTTGGGAGCGCATCAGCAGTGTATGCTTGATTGTTGGGTTTAGCTATATTTATAACTTCAAAAGGCGTTCCAAAAAATGTTTCACGATATTTTCCAATTTTATCTAAAATTTTAAAAGCTGATTTTTTTTTAGTAGGTGCATTTTCAATTATAGTTATTCCAAATGAATAAATTACTTGAAGCCATTTTTTTAATTCTTTTTCATCAGAAACTATTTTTCTATAATCAAATATTATTAATTTAATTTTATTAGCAAATTGCGCATTCCATAATTGATATTCAGACTTATATGATTGTAAATTTTTTTCAGTATAGCAATTATCTCTTGTCCATTTTAAATTATATATCGAATTATGATTATTTTCAGACCAAGAAACATGCAAATTTTTGCTAGTGAATCTAAAATTTATTGGTTTGATTTTTCTGCTAACAGATAGAATATTGAAATTTCTCATTCTTGTATCTTTATGAAATGCAGTTGGGCAGTTATCTCTTAGCCAAAGAAAATGAAATTTGCTTATATGATTATCATCCCAATATATCTCTAGGTATTTATTTTTCTTTAAAATTTTAACTATTTTATATTTATCTTGCATTTAAAATAACTTTACTATTGGCTATCATAAATTTAATTATTATTTAAAACTTTTTATGAACAAAGCATTAACAGCGAAACCCTTAGGGCCTTCTCCAGCCCCAGGACTCGGGATATTATTAATGACATTAAGCATGTTTTGTCTCAGTGTAAATGATATGACTTATAAAAATTTAACAATGAATTTCCCTGTCTGGGAAGCTATATTTTTTCGAGCATTAAGTGGTTCAATCATTTCTTTATTTTTAGTTTATCGTTCTGGGATAGTATCAATAAAAACAAAAAAACCAATAAGGCATTTTGTTAGAGCCTTTTCATCTGTAGGTTGTGTTGTGCTGTATATTTTTGGAATAAAATATTTATTGCTTTCAGAAAATATTGCCATAGCTCATAGTGCTCCAATTATTGCAGCTTTACTAGCAGTACCAATACTTGGAGAAAAAATAGGGATTCATAGAATTTTTGCAATACTTATAGGCTTCATTGGTGTTTTAATAGTAGTAAAGCCTGGCACTGATTTGTTTCAACTTAAATCTTTGCTTCCATTAGGCTCAGCTTTTTTTATGGCTGCTGTATATTTATCTACAAGGTCTTTAATGAATACAGAGACAAGCACTTCAATAGTATTTTATTATTCTTTTGCATTGTTTTTTACATCCATTATATTTTTTCCGGCAGAATTTATTATCCCAGATGTGTTTAATTTAACTTTAGCGCTCAGTCTTGGTGTAATGGGGTCTTTTGGTCATTACTTTATGTCACAAGCAGCAAGACATGCAGACGTGGCTGTAACCTCTCCTTTTGAATATACATCATTTATATTCGTTGGGTTTATGGGATACTTGTTTTTTAATGAAATTCCTAGCAATTCTGTTGTTATAGGAGCTGCACTTATCATAATAGGTGGTATTTATGTTGCTTATAGAGAGAGGAAAAATGATTATTAAAAATACCCAATAAACCTGTCATTTTTTTCAAATAAAAGTTGTTTCTGTATAAATAACCGATATAAAATTCATATAATTAGGAGGAAAGAATATGAAATTTATTAAAAAATCGTTTCTAGTTCTATCTCTTTTATCATTTTTCTCCCTAAGCTCTTTTAGTGCAAATGCTTGTACTGTTAAAGTTGGAGATTTTGACTGGGATAGTGCTAATATTCATACGGCTATAGGTTCTTATATTATGGAACATGGCTATGGCTGTGATGTTGAGGTAACTAAAGGAAGTACAAATCCAATTTTAGCTGCTTTAATTGATAATCAACTAGATATAATTTTTGAGCACTGGACTGATAACAACGTTGCTTTAATTGATCCAGAATTAGCTTCAGGAAATCTAGTTGACCTTGGTATCAATACGCCTGCATCAGAACAGGCTTTCTTTGTTGATAGAGCAACTTCTGAAGCACATGGAATTACTAGTGTAGATGATTTAAAAAAACCTGGTATTTGGGAACTATTTAAAGATCCTGAAGATCCATCTAAAGGAAGAATCACAAGTTGTATTTCTGGTTGGACTTGTTACACAATCAATCTAGTAAAAATAATGGAATATGGTCTTGGTGATCTTTACACAAACTTTGATCCAGGATCTGGTGGAGCATTAGATGCTGCAATTGCGGGTGCTTTTGCAAAAGGACAACCAATTGTTACTTATTATTGGACTCCAACAAGTTTAATGGGAAAACCTGAAATTGATATGGTTCGTTTAACTGAGCCTGCTTATGATAAAGCTTGCTGGGATTCTATGATGGTTGTTGTAAATAAAATTAAAGCTGATGGTCCTGATGCATATGAGCCTTCATGTGCTAATGAGTACAAAGATATGGCTTTAACTAAGCTTGCAACAGGTAAATTTGCTGCTGATAATGCAGATATTATTGCTTTTGCAGATGCTTATACTATCACAACATCAGTTGTTAATAATATGTTAGCATACTATGTTGATGAGTCAGGCGGAGACATGGAAGCTACCGCTATGCATTATTTAGAAAATCATTCTGAATGGGAATCATGGGTTCCTGCAGACGTAGCAGCTAAAGTTAAAAGCTCATTATAAATTTATAAATTATTCCAAGGCCTATTAGGCCTTGGAAAAAACTTAAAATAATATTCATGAATAAAATATCTAATTTAAATATAAAAGTTGTAAGTATTGTAATTTTTATCGGACTAATAGTCGCTACACACAATCTAATTATCCCAAAAAATATTTTATTTTTGTTTTTAAAATTAATTTTTTTAATACCGTCAGTCGCACTTGTTATTAATTTAGTAAATATAATTCCAAAAAATATATTTTATGTTTGTTCTAAAATAATAGCTGTTGTAGGTTTGTTCGCACTAATAGTTGTTAGTTATCTTTCATCAAAAAGAAAACCTGATAATGTAAATGAACTATATACTGATTTCACTTGGTTGATTAATTGGCCTAAATGGCTTGATACCCCTTTTATGCATTGGATTAATAAGGGCTGGAGAAGCTTTATTGCGGACTACGGCCTAATATTTGATGCAATTGGATACGGACTTCTCAGAGGGTATACTGAATTAAAAGGTGTTATTGTTATGGCACCTTGGCCAGTCGTTATTATTGGTGTAATTGCTATAACTTACTTTACTAGTGGAAGAAAAGTTGGAACAACAGCCTTTGTTGGTTTTTGCACTTTCTTCATTGGTTTTTTAAATCCTCGTTTCTGGGATAAGGCAATTGAAACAACCACTATGGTTGTTATTGGAATAGCAATATGTATTATAATCGGAATTCCGATTGGTATAGCAATGGCAAGAAGTGAAAAGGTACGTAATGCAATTTTACCTGTACTTGACACTATGCAGGTAATTCCAGCTTTCTGTTATTTAATTCCAGGAATTATATTATTTGGCTTAGGCGCTATACCTGCCATCATATCAATTTTTATTTATGCTTGCCCTCCACTTATTAGGTTAACTGATCTTGGTATTAGATTAGTTGATCAAGAAGTAATTGAAGCAGCAAGATCTTTTGGAGCAAGTAAAAAACAAATGCTGTTAGGTGTTCAACTACCTTTAGCACTCCCAAATATTATGCAGGGAATAAATCAATGCACAATGATGGCTCTTGCGATGGTTGTAATTGCGTCTATGATTGGAACTCGCGGTTTAGGAGATGAAGTTCTTCTTGGTTTACAACAATTAAATGTTGGAGCGGCATTGGAAGCTGGTTTGGCAATTGTTTTATTAGCAATTGTATTAGATAGAATGACGCAAGCATATGGAGACAAAATACAAGAAAGAACTCAACCAGGTAAAAAGAAAAATTAACGAATGTCAAAAATAGAGATTAAAAATGTATATAAAATATTTGGAAATACTCCTTCTGAAGTATTACCTATGGTTAAAAGTGGCGCAAATAAGGAAGAAGTTTTAGAAAAGACAGGTCATACAGTTGGCTTAGATAATATCTCACTTTCTATAGAAGAGGGTGAAACATTTGTATGTATGGGGTTGTCTGGCTCAGGTAAATCAACTTTAATTAGGCATTTAAACAGACTGATTGACCCAACAGATGGTGATATTGTTGTTGATGGAACTAATATTATGGAATTAGATGAACAACAATTGATTGATTTTCGTAAACATGAATTGAGTATGGTTTTTCAAAGGTTTGGTTTATTTCCTCACAAAACAGTAATTGAAAATATTGGATATGGATTAGAAATTCAAGGTAAGGAAGTTGAAGAAAGAAAAAAACTTGCTATGATACAAATTGAGTCTGTAGGTTTACAAGGTTTTGAGGATCAGTACCCAAGTCAACTTTCCGGCGGAATGCAACAAAGAGTTGGTTTAGCAAGAGCCTTAGCTACTAATCCTGAAATACTTCTCATGGATGAAGCTTTTAGTGCTTTAGACCCTTTGATTAGGAGTGATATGCAAAATCAGCTTATTGAGTTACAAGCAAAACTAAAAAAAACAATTGTTTTTATTACACATGACTTAGATGAATCTTTAAGATTAGGAGATCATATAGGAATTTTAAACGGTGGTAGATTAGTTCAAGCAGGTACGCCTGAAGAGATTATTATGAGTCCTGCAGATGATTATGTGGAAGCATTTGTTAAAGATGTAAATAGAGCAAAGGTGCTAAGGGCAAAAACGGTTATGATTAAAGCAAACGAATTTAATTCAAATGATATAAAACTTGCGGATGTTTTAAAAGTTGATGAAGGTTCTTATATCGAACAATTTTTACCTAAGGTTCTAGCTGATAGATGTACAGTTATGGTTGTAGATAAAAAAGGAGATACCAAAGGGTATATTACTGAAAAAGAATTAGCTATTTCTCTAAGCAAAGACGGTTACAATTTAAAATAATTTTTTTTTAAGATTTATGATTTTAAAAAATAAAAAATTCATAATATCTGCCGCTGCTGATGGTATAGGATTTTCAATTTCAAAATTAATAGTTGAAAATGGCGGTATAGTTTACTTAACTGATATTGATAAAAAAAATATTAATAAAATTAAAAGTAATAAAAAATTTAAAAATAAAATTTTTGCAAAATTTCTTGATGTTAATAATTATGACGATGTAAAAAAATATTTTTTATATCTTAAAAAACTAAAAAAGTTTGATGGTTTGATTAATAATATAGGTATTTCAGGACCAACAAAATATTTAGAAAATATTTCAAATGAAGAATGGAAAAGTACTTTAGAAACTAACCTAAATAGCCATTTCTATTTTTCAAAGTTTTCTATTCCTTTTTTAAAAAAAAATAAATCTGGTTCTATTGTTAACATTTCTTCAACAGCCGGGTTATTTGGTTTTCCCCAACGAACACCTTATGCTGCAAGTAAGTGGGCTATTATTGGATTAACTAAAAGTTTAGCTATGGAGCTTGGTAAATACAAAATTAGAGTAAATGCAATTTGTCCTGGCTCTGTAAAAGGTGACAGAATGAAAAGAGTTATTGGCTCTAAAGCAAAATTATTAAAGACTACACCTAATAAAATACAAAAAGAATTTGAGTCCATGACCTCTATTCGTTCTTTTGTCACAAAACAAGATATAGCATCTATGGTAGTATATTTATTGAGTGATCAATCAAAAAATATTTCAGGGCAAAGCATTACAATTGACGGAAATACTGAAAGAATGATTTAGTGAGTAACAGATTTGATTACATAATTATAGGGGCTGGTTCTGCAGGATGTGTTTTAGCAAATAGACTTTCAAAAGATAAAAAAACTACTGTTTGTGTACTAGAATCAGGACCTAAAAGTAATTCATGGAAGGTGGACATGCCTAGTGCATTACTTTATACAATGCATGATCCAAAATATAACTGGAAGTATTATTCTGAACCAGAACCTTACTTAAATAATAGAAGAATTTTTTGCCCTAGAGGGAAAATGCTTGGTGGATGTTCTTCTCATAATGGAATGGTTTTTGTTAGAGGTAATCCATTAGATTTTGAAAGATGGGCATCATATGATCTGCCAAATTGGAGTTATAAAAATGTTTTACCTTATTTTAAGAAATTAGAGACTTGGTCTGGAGGAGAAAATTTATATAGAGGAGTAAAAGGACCTTTAAAAGTTAATAGATCTAAAATTGATGAAGCATTTCCTTTAATGAAATCTCTTATTAAAGCTGCTGCAGAGGCTGGTTATGAAATTTTTGAAGATTCTAATGGATTTAAACAAGATGGATTTGGTACATTCGATGTAACAATTGATGATGGTAAAAGACAGGGTGTAGTAAGAGCGTATTTAGAAGAGGTGCAAAATTTTAAAAATCTTTTAGTAAAACATAACACGAATGTATCAAAAATAATTTTTGAAGATAAAAAAGCAATTGGAGTAGAGGTTAAAAATAATCATAAAACTGAAATATATTATTGCAATAAAGAAATTATACTTTCAGCGGGATCAATAAATTCTCCAAAAATACTCCAATTGTCTGGAATAGGTGATCCTAATTTATTAAAGCAAAAAAATATAGAAGTAATTACTGAATTACCTGGAGTTGGGAAAAATTTACAAGATCATCTTGAGATATATATTCAACATAAATCTAAAACAAAAGACACCCTTTATAATTTATCTACAAACTATTTTATTCAAGCTTTAGAAGGTTTAAAATGGTTTTTATTAAAAAAGGGAATGTTGACTTACTCACATCTTGAAGTAGGAGGCTTTGTTAAAACTTCTGACAAATATAAACACCCTAATATTCAACTGCATTTTTTTCCTTCCTTAGTGATTAATCATGGATTAACTAACCCTTCTTTTGACGGTTTTCAGTTTCATGCTAGTCCTAATCGTCCAAAAAGTAGAGGTTTTGTAGAAATTAAATCAAATAACTATTTAGACAATCCTAAAATTCAATTTAACTATCTTGAAGACGAAGAAGATCTTCAACAAATGCGTGATAGCGTAAAGATTGCAAATAAAATATTTAAACAAAGTAGTATGAAAAAATATCTTGGAGACCAATTAAGGCCTGGATATAATGCTACTAATGACGAACTAGATAATATAATAAGAGAAACCGCTGATACAGCCTATCATCCATCTTGTTCAAATAAAATGGGTGTTGATAAAATGTCTGTAGTAGATCAAGAAACTAAAGTGTACGGAGTGGATAATCTAAGAATAATTGATTCATCTATTATGCCAGATATTTTAAGTGGTAATTTAAACGCTGGAACTATCATGATTGCTGAAAAAGCAGCAGATATGATCAAAGGAAAGCAAGAAGATCCAATAGAGGCAAAATTTTATAACTAGTTTTTACTAGAAGCTGACCACAAATTTATATTTTCTTCTTTTGCAATTTTATCAATTAAATTTAATTCTTTTTTTGTAAAACTTAAATTATTTTGACAATCAAGGCATTCATCAAGTTGTTTAATTGTTCTTGCGCCAATTAAAGCTGAAGTCACTTCTTTGTGTCTTAAAACCCATGATAATGCCATTTGACTAATTGTTTGGTTTCTTTTAATTGCAATTTTTTTTAAATTAATAATTTTTTCTTTATAACTTTCTGTTATTAATTTTGGGCTTAGTGAGGAGTTCTCATTTGCTCTAGATATTTGAGGGATTTTTCGTATATATTTATCTGATAGCATACCTTGGGCTAGAGGTGAAAAAGCAATACATCCTATTCCAAGTTTGTTCAAAGTTTTAAGCAAATCTTTTTCTATCCATCTATTGATCATTGAGTAAGAAGGTTGGTGTATTAAGCATTTTATCCCTCTTTCTTTTAAAAGTTTATTCATTTTAATTGTTTGTTTTGAAGAATAAGATGAAATGCCAATATATAAAGCTTTGCCTTGATGAACAGCACGGTGTAACGCATCTGCAGTTTCTTCTAATGGTGTTTTAGGATCAAATCTATGAGAATAAAAAATATCTACATAATCTAACTGCATTCTTTTAAGACTTTGATCAAGACTGGCTGTTAAATATTTTTTTGAACCCCATTCACCATAAGGTCCTGGCCACATATCATAACCAGCTTTAGTAGAAACTAGTATTTCATCTCTATATTTTTTTAACTCCTTAGATATTATTTTACCGAAATTTAACTCAGCAGATCCATAGGGAGGACCATAATTATTAGCTAAATCAAAATGTGTAACTCCTCTATCAAAAGCTCTAAAAATCATTTTTTTAGATTCTGATTTTATTACTTTGCCACCAAAATTATGCCAAAGCCCGAGCGTTATTTTAGGAAGATCTAGGCCGCTATTACCGCATCTTTTATAATTTTCGTATGAATATCTTTTTGAACTTGCTGTGTAACTCATATGTTACACTTAAATTAAATTATAAGTACTTATTTTAAAAGGTTTAATTTTTTCTTAACGTCCAACCATATCTCTCTGAGTAATAAGCATTAGCATTATCTATTGCATCAAAATCAATTTGTGAGTCTAATGATTGTTCAATAATTTTATTCTCAATGGAGTTGTTGTCATAGTTAGCGTTTGAATTTTTTATTTCAGTACTTTTTTCTTTTTTAATCATAATTTACATATTTTACAAATATGAAAAAAAATCAATAAAATACTGTAAAACTAGGGTAAATCTTGTAAATATAGTATTTATGTATAATGTAATTTTGTAAATGTTGTAAATTATGGAAATTAGTGAAATATCAAATATTGGCTCAAAAATTAGAAAGGAGAGAAGATCTCGTGGATTTTCTCAATCGGAGCTTTCAAAAAAATTAGATATTTCAGCAAGTTATTTGAATTTATTAGAAAGTGGCAGAAGAACAATCACGGTTCCACTTTTGATTAAAGTAGGAAATGAACTTGGTCTTTCCCTTAAAGATTTGACTCTTGAGAGTAATAAAAGAGTTCTTTCTGATGTTATGGATGTTTTAAGTAACGAAATTTTTGAAGATTTAGATATTACAAATCAAGAAACTGCTGAGTTTATAAGTTCAAACCCAAATATAGCTAAAGCTCTTCTTACATTAAACGATACTCATAAATCATTTAAAGAAGATATGCAAAATAGATTGGAGTCTATGGATGTAAGTTCAACATTTGTAGAAAGTCCAAGTCGACTACCTGTGGAGATAGTTTCAGATTTTTTACAAGATTATAAAAATTATTTTCATCAAATTGAATTATCATCAGAAATAATAAGAAAAAAAGTTGGCTTAGATGATGGTCACAATATCGGGTCAGGGCTAAAATTAACAAACTACTTACAAACAAAACATGACATAAAGGTTGAGATAGTTCCTGCAAGTGAAGAATTAAAATCTGTGCGAAAATTTGAAAAACAGAATAAGAAACTTCACTTATCTGAAATGCTTACATATACATCTAGAAATTTTCACTTAGCTTATCAAGTTGCCTTTCTTGATTCAGAGGATGTTATAGATGAAATTATAAATGCAAGTAATATAGAGTCTGAAGAGGTTAAGCCTTTACTCAAAATATCTTTATTAAATTACTTTGCCTCTGCTATTTTGATGCCTTACGATGATTTTCTAGAAAATGCTAAGAAAAATAAATATGATGTAGAAATATTGATGCATCATTATGCTTGTAGTTTTGAGCAGGTAACTCATAGACTAACAAATTTACAGAAACCAGGAAATGAAGGTGTTCCTTTCCATTTTTTAAAAACAGATATTGCAGGAAATGTATCTAAAAGATTTTCATTATCAGGTATTCATATACCAAGACATGGAGGTTCTTGTCCTAGATGGAATGTATATATTGCATTTCTTAATCCAGGAAAAATCCATCCACAAATTTCTAGAATGCCAGATGGAAAGGTTTATTTTTGTATAGCCCGTGCTTTTGAAAAAGGAATTGAAAAACATGGCATGCCTAAAAGCTTTGTATCTATTGGACTTGGTTGCGATGTTAAGCATGCTAAAGATTTAATTTATTCAGAAGGAATGGATATTCAAAATAAAAAATTACAAACACCAATTGGTGTTTCATGTAGAATATGCCCACGTATTGAGTGTCAGCAAAGAGCTTTCCCACCATTAGACAAAGAACTTAAATTAGACATTAATTTTAGGGGTACAAGCCCTTATGTCACACTCTAAATTTTTACTAACATTTTTCCAATATTTTTACCGTTTAATAAATCCACGAAAGCTTTAGGTGCATTATCTAATCCTTCATAGACTGTATGTTTTGAAAGAATTTTCTTATTTTTTAACCATGAGGACATGTCATTTTGAAAATTTTCTGATTCATTCTCGTGATCAAATATTAAAAAACCTTTTATGGTCAGTCTTTTAACTAGTACATGAGCAATATTTTTTAATCCTTCAGGAGTTTTAGTTGAATTCATTTGCGATATTCTTCCACAAATTACAATTCTACCATAATTTTTCATTCTAAAAATTGCTGCTTCAAGAAAATCTCCACCCACATTATCAAAATATAAATCAAAACCATCTGGCATTATTTCTTTAAGTTTTAAAACTAAGTTGTCTGTTTTTTTGTAATTAAATGCATAGTCAACATTCAATTCATTTTTAAGCCAATCTACTTTTTCATCTGAACCTGTGCTTGCAACAACTTTACATCCATGTAATTTTGCTATTTGACAAACTAATGAACCAACACTTCCTCCAGCGGCTGAAACTAAAATAGTTTGATTTTTTTTTAGTTTTCCAATTTTAAAAAGACCAATGTAAGCTGTATGGCCAGTCATCCCTAAAGGTCCTAAATAAGATTCTATAGGAAAATCATTTGGTTTTATTTTTTTTAAATTATTATCTTCATCAACAAATTTATCTCTCCATCCATGATTACTTAACACATAATCGCCAACTTCAAGATTATTGGAATTTGTTTTTTTTACAATACCTATTGCAGCCCCTTCCATCGGATTACCTAAAACAAAAGGTTCTTTATAATTTTTCTTTTCAGTCATTCTTGCACGCATGTATGGATCAACAGATAACCATAAATTTTCTACCAAAACATCATTATTATTTGATAAATCTATCACTTGTTCTTTGACTATAAAATCATCTTCACTTGGCAGTCCTATAGGAACATAATTTTTTAATGCTATAAATTTACTTTTTTGAGACATACTAAACTTTATATTTCTTTAATAACTTTTGTAAATCAATTAAAAAATTATCTCTTTGATTTGCTAGATTACTAATAGATTTGTTTTTAGATTGCATTTTTGTTCCTTCTATAATTTTTTTCTTGAGATTATTTGTTAATTTTGGTGCCTTAAGTTTCGTCCATGGTAATTTTAAAGCAGGCTCGAACTGTTCAAGCATATGCTTCATGCCCATTTCGCCGCCAGCTAGATGGAAAGTCAAAAAAGTACCCATTAATGACCATCTGAGACCAGGACCATAAATTATAGCTTCATCAAGATCTTTTGTAGAAGCAAATCCTTCATTTATTATATGTAGTGATTCTCTCCACATAGATTCTTGTAATCGATCCGATAAATAACCTGGCAACTCCTTTTTTAAAATTAGAGTCTTCATACCAATTTTAGTATAAAATTTATTTGCCGCTACAACATTCACTTTTGCAGTTTTTTTACCAGGTACTATTTCAACTAAAGGTAAAAGATAAACAGGATTAAAGGGATGCGCTATTAATATCCTTTCTGGATGTTTAGCTTTGGATTGTATTTTGGAAGGCAATAGCCCTGATGAGCTAGAAGCAATAATTGAGCTTTTTTTAGTATGTAGACTTATTTCTGTTATTATCCTTATTTTCAATTTCTCATTTTCTGGAGCATTTTCTTGTATTAAATCTGCATCGGACACTGCTTCTTTTATTGAACTACAAAATTTTAATTGATTATCTATATTAATTTTTTTTTTATAAAATTTTTTTAATAATTGCTTTGTTCTTTTGATCTCATCTAATAAAAATTTTTTTTGTTTGTCACTTGGATCATAAACTTTAATTTGTTTATTATTAAATAAAAATCTTATAATCCACCCAGTACCAATAACTCCAGTTCCAACAACTGCAATTTTATTTATTGGGGATTGCACTTTTTAAAATTGTTTCTTTAGGTTTAATTTTCTTCTTGCTTGTTCCGGGTTAAGAATTTTTGCACCAAGATCATTAATAATTCTTGAAGATTTTTCAACTAATTGTGCATTTGATGCTAGCACACCTTTTTCTAAATATAAATTATCTTCTAATCCTACTCTAACGTTACCACCTAAAATAACAGATTGCGCAACCATAGGCATTTGATGTCTTCCAATTCCAAATCCAGCCCAGTTAGCCTCATCCGGGATCATATCTGCCATGACTTTCATTGAAGATGTATTTGCAGGTGCTCCCCAGGGAATTCCTAAGCAAATTTGATATAACGGAGGTGAATCAACCAAACCTTCTTTATAAAGCTGATTAGCAAACCATAAATGACCCATTTCAAAAGCTTCCATCTCCGGTTTTATTCCTAAGTCTTGCATTTTTTTTGCTGCAGCTCTTAATTGAACTGGCGTATGAATAAAAGTCATGTTTGAGTCACCAAAATTTAATGATCCACAGTCTAATGTGCAAATTTCCGGTAATAACCCTTCAACATGTTCAAGTCTATCTAAGGCATGAATCATATCTGTATTAGGACCCACAGGATTAAGAGGATCTTTGCCTTCTCCAACTTCAAAATCACCACCCATGCCAGTTGTAAAATTGATAATTACATCTGTATCTGAAGATCTAATTCTATCAGCTACTTCTTTATAATATTCAAACTTCCTACTTGGTTTACCATCAGGTTCTCTTATATGAATATGGGCAACGGCTGCTCCTGCCTTTGCAGCTTCAATAGAAGCTTCAGCTATTTGCTTTGGAGTAATTGGAAGGTCAGGATGTTTGCTTACACTATCACCAGATCCAGTTACTGCACAACTAATTACAACTTCATTATTCATTTTTCTAAAAAAATGATGTATCTCAGTTAAAGGAATTAAACAAGTGTCTATATATCTAAAAACAGGAAAAGTTTTACCAGAGTGGACTGACTATAATGGTCATATGAATTTAGCATTTTATATTCATCTTTTTGACTCTTCATGGGAAGTGTTATTAGAGAAGTTTAATATTGGTGAAAATTCAGCAAAGAATGAAAAAAGAACTACTTTTGCTGTAGAATCTCATACTACTTATGACATGGAAGTAAAAGTTAATGACGAAGTAGATATGAATTTACTTTTTTTAGATTTTGATAAAAAAAGATTAGTTTACAAATTAGAAATGATACATAAAAAAGAAAAATATCTCGCATCAACAACAGAAGTTTGTTCTTTGTATGTTGATTTAAGCACTAGAAAAGTAACTGAATTCGAAGATAATAAAAGAGATTTAATTCAGAACTTTATCAATTTAAATAAAGAAAATTTTAATTCAGAAAACTTGCATCTTATAAATAAATTAAAAAAGTAATTTAAAGTCCAAGATAAACATGTTTGTGAGGATCTCTATTAAATATCCTATGCACCATTGGTATAAAATCTTCTAATTTTATAGTATCATAATTTGGATCAAATGAGTTTTGGTCATAAGTTTCACAAAATTTAATTGTATCCTTAAAAAAAGGATGTCCGATATATTTGTCTCTTAAGTTTCTGTCTTGTCCATAATGGTGATTGTAATAATATGATTGAAAGAGTCCATGTTGCTGGACGATCCAGTGAGTTTTTTCAGTTACAAATGGTCTCAAAACGGCTGCAGAAATTTCAGAGTGATTTAAAGGAGCTATTTCATCACCAATATCATGAAGAAGAGATGCAACAATCATTTCTTCATCTGCATTATCTCGTAATGCTCTTGAGGCAGCTTGTAAGGAATGCTCCAATCTAGATACTTGATAGCCACCTAATGATGAGTCAAGATTTTTTAAGATACGAATTACTCTCTCTGCTGTACCCTCAATATATTTATCTTCAAATGCAACTAATAGATCATAATCTTCTTTATCTCCGTCTTTCATTTCAACAAATTTTACTTTTTCCATATTATATCTCTAAATAATAATTATAATATTCTCTGTCTCTTTCGTAATCAAGAGATTCATATAAAGACTGGGCTTTTTTATTATTAATGGCTGTAGATAATTCAACTATATTAATTCCTTTTTTTAATGCATAATCTTTTGCTTTTAACATTAGATTTCTACCAATTCCTATTTTTCTATATTTTTTATGTACATAAAGGTCATATAAAATTAATTTTTTATTAATATTTAATGAATCAAAAGTTTCATATAGTTGAACAAAACCAGCCCCCTCTAACTTATTTGAATAACAAATAAAAATAGTGGATTCTTTTTTTAATATTCTTTGCTTAATATAATTTGTTGATGCTTTTAGGTTTGATTTATATTTATAAAATTGTCTATATAAATTAAATAAATACCCAACATCTTTTATATGTTTAGAAGTTGCTTTTATGACTTTAAAATTCATTTTTTTTGAAAGAATGATCTGATTACACCAAATAATATACAAGCAATTACAAAACTTGACAAAGTATAAATAAATCCAGAATTTCCATATATATTCATATTAAACCCAACTATTATTGGGCCTAAATATTCCCCTATTTCATAAATAATTATAAAAAGTGATGTAGCAAAAGCTATATCTCTCACATTAATTCTCTCTCCTAAATAAGCAAGTGTTACAGTATAAAGGCTAGTAGATGCAAAGCCACTTATCATTAGAGCGAGAATTATTACATAAGCATTCGAATTAGAGAAGTTTAACAATATTAACCAACAAATATGAGAAAATAGAAGTAAAAAAATAATTATTCTTTTATTAAAATTATCAGACAAAGCTCCTATAAAAGGCTGACAGAGCACACCAAATATTCCACCTACAAATATATACAGTCCGATTTGTTTATCTGTAAATAAATCATTGATCATAAAAGCAGGGAACAAAGCTAAAAAAGAAGAATCTTCTATTCCAGCACAAAATATAGCAAAAAATACAAAAGGAGAAATTGTAAGTATTGAGAATTTCATCTTAGAAGATTGTTCTGGAATAATAACTTGGTTAACAAATTTCTTTATACTTATTAGGCTTATAATTTTAAATCCTACAAGTAATATACACGCTATTAATGGTATCTTACCTGATGTTCCAAGTATTCCAACAATGAGTGGACCAAGTGCCAATCCCGTTGTTACAGATGAGTTATAAATACCTATAGATTTACCTCTATTAGAATTATTAGATACAATATTAACCCAAGTATCCATTGTCATCCATGTTAGACCACCCATAATACCGAATATAAAAAAACAAAATGATAAATTTATTGGATTAAAAAACTCAAGCATTAATATAATTAATACCCCTTGGGTTACAGTTGAAATAAAAATTATTTTATAAAAGCCAAATTTTTTTAAAAGTTTAGTTACAAAAAATCCTGAAAATATTAATCCTAAAGGGCCAAAAGAAGCCACTAAACCAATTATAAATTCTGAATAACCTGCATATTTTTGAAGTATTACTAATACAGTATAAAAATAACTAATTATTATTCCTGTGCAAAAGGCTACTAATGATAAATATTTTATACTCGAGTTTACAATATTAAAGTCTAAATAGTTTTTTAAACTATTTAAAATCATTTATTTTGTGACCAGAGCCCCTCGTTTTTTAATTGATAAATTGTGTTTGAAATTGCTTGATATAACTTTTCTGTAAGTTCATTAATTTGCTCTTTATTTATAATCAGAGCAGGGGAGAGAACGCATATGTGATATAGAGGTCTAATTATGAGACCTAATTTAATTGACTCTTCATCAATTCTAGATCCTATTGCTTTATCTAAAACTAGCGCTTCTTTGCTGTCTTTATTAATTACACATTCTATACCAGCCATAAGACCTTTGCCTCTTATATCTCCGACTATTGGGAGCTCATATAATGAGTTAAGTTTTTCAAAAAAATAGGGTTCAATTTCTTTTACATGTTCCAAAATTTTATCTCTTTGAAGTATTTCTATATTTTTTAGTGCTGCTGCACAACACGCTGGGTGACCAGAGTAAGTATATCCATGAAAAAACAAAGATGAGTCATTTTTTAAATCAGCTATCAACTTATTTGAAAACAAAACCGCTCCTAAAGGCAAATATCCTGAAGTAATCCCTTTGGCACAAGTAATAATATCTGGCACAACTCCAAAAATTTCTTCTGAAGAGAAAAAATGACCCAGTCGGCCAAATCCAGTTACTACTTCATCTGCTATAAAAATTATTTCATTTTTTTTACATACATCATAGATTTTTTTAAAATATCCATCAGGTGGTACTATACATCCTCCAGATGCGAGAACAGGTTCAGCAATAAAAGCTGCAACATTTTCAGAGCCTAGTTCTTCAATTTTTTGTTCAAATTCTTTTACTAATTCGTCACAGAAATCTTCAACAGTTTGATCTTTTTTCCTTCTATAGGGTAAAGGGGAACTTAAATGATGGATAAAATTTTTTTCAAAATCAAAATTATTTTTCTCTCTATCCTTACCTGTAATTGATCCAGTTAAATATGTACTACCATGGTAGGCTTTATCCCTCGTAATAATATGCTTTTTATTACGCCTTCCTAATATATTATTATAAAACATTACAAATCTTAGTGCCGTCTCATTAGCTGTTGATCCATCAGAGGTAAAAAAAACTGTATTTAAATCTCCTGGAGAAATATCTGCTAATACTGAAGCTAATTCTGCAGAAACTTCAGTTGATTCAGAAAATGGACTACAATAATCCATTTTTTCAATTTGATTTTTAATAGCTTCACCAATTTCTTTATTTCCATGACCAATATTATTACACCACATTCCACCTGGACCATCGATGAATTTATTACCATTCTCATCATATAAATAAATATTGTCTGATTTAGTTATTAATTTTCTATTATAAGTACCTCTGCTGTTAAAATCTTCATAAGGGTGAAGTACAAGTTTGTCTTTTTCGAATATTTCAGAGATATAATCATTTTTCATTGTAAAAATATAATATCATTCGCTGAATAAGCATTCAATGAAAATTAAATTTTTTTATTACTTATCTTGCCATTTAGGGTCAGTTTTTTTCACAAATGAAGAAGCTCCTTCTTTTAAATCCTGACTTCCATAAACCTTTTTAACAGTTTCCAATGATCTTAAAATTTCAAAAGAAGGAATCTCTTTTTCATTCTCTGTTTCACGCAAAACTTCTTTTATTGATGAATAAATTAAATTAGGTCCATTTGAAATTTTTTCTGCTACTTCCCAGGCTCTTTTTACTAAATCATCTTTATTAACAATTTCATTTATTAAACCCCAATGTTTAGCTTCCTTAGTATCCATCCATCTTCCAGTCATTAAAAACTCTACTGCTACGTGATAAGGAATTCTTCTTCTTAATTTTATTGTAGCTGCATCTGCTACAACTCCTACATTAATTTCAGGTAAAGCAAATGTTGCATGCTCAGATGCTATAATAATATCTGCTGAAATCATTATTTCAAAACCACCACCACAAGCAATACCATTTACAGCAGCAATAATAGGTTTATTCATATTTGGTAATTCTTGCAAACCACCAAATCCTCCAACACCATAATCAGCATCCGCTGCTTCCCCCTCATTAACAGCCTTAAGATCCCATCCTGCTGAAAAAAATTTTTCTCCACCACCGGTAATAATAGCTACTTTAAGATTAGGATTATCTCTAAAGTCAGAAAATATGTCACCTAATATTATGCTTGTTTTAGCATCGATGGCATTAGCTTTTGGTCGATCAATAGTGACTTCTAAGATTGCCCCTTCAATTTTTGTTTTAACTGGTTTATCCATCTAATCTTCAAAATAATGTATTAATGCATCAGCAGCAAATACACCTTTTCCTTTTTCACATACTATTAATGGATTTATATCAACTTCTGAAATGTTATTTGAATTTTTTTCAGCAAAATTTGCTATTTTTAATATAGTATTTATTAGAGAGTCTACATCCCCACCTTTTTTTCCTCTAAAACCAAATAATATTTTGCTAAACTTTAGTTTTTTTATTTCATCTAATATTAGTTTTTTATTTAAAGGTAAAAGGAGTGTAGTCGTTTCTTTAAATAATTCAGTATATATACCGCCCGCTCCTAAAATTATTGTAGGTCCGAATAGGTTATCATTTTTTATACCTATGATCATTTCAAAGACACTGTCAGTTATCATTTTTTCAATAAGGATATTGTCATTAAATTTATTAGTTTTTTGTTTTAATTGTTTTTCATTATTAATATTAATTATAACGCCGCCAATTTCAGTTTTATGAAAAACTGTATTTGAATTTATTTTTGCCACTAAAGGAAATCCAATTTTTTTATAATCACGCAATATATTTTTTTTATTTGTAATTAAAGATTTTGGCACTGAGATGCCATATTTTTTAATAAGTAACTTTGATTCATGTTCCGAGTATGTTTTTGTTTTCTTTTTAATATTCTCCATTTTTTTTGGAATTTTTATATCAACAAAATTTTTCCATGACTTTGCAATTTTTATTGAATTACTTATGGCTAATAAACTTTCTGACATACCTTGAAGAGGTACAACTCCTGATTTAAGACATTCTTCTCTTAAATATTTTGGAAGAGTATCTGAAAGTGAAGAAATGATTACTCCATTTTTTTTTGTTTTTGAAGACTTGATAAATTTACTAACTATTGCATCCCATTCTTCAGTGTCACAATCTTCTATATTTGGAAAGTCTAACATTAGCGCAATTAAACCAAAATTTGTTTTGAATATTAATCTAAATGTTTTTTCTAACTGTTTTGGATCATTCCAATTGTATGTTTGTAGATCAAATGGATTTGAGATTATAACACTTGGGTGGTTAACTTTTTTTAAATCATTTTTTATTTTTGGAGGTATTTTTCCGAAATTTAATGATAATTTTTCAGCTACGTCTCCTATCATAGCCATATCACCTCCAGATGGTCCCATGATTGAAATTTTATCTTTAGTTATTGCTCCATGCGTGTGAAATAGTTTTAAACTTTCGCACAACTCTCCTAATGTATTGCATCTTGCCACGCCCATTCTTTGAAATAAAGAATCATAAATATCCTCTTTTCCACTAAGTGCCCCAGTATGGGTTAGAATTGTTTCAGATGCAATTTTAGATCTACCTACCTTAACTATTGCTATAGGTATTTTTTTTGATCTAGATTTTTTAAATACTTTTGTTAATTTTTCAGCATTCGTAAAACTTTCTGCATAAATTCCAATAGCAGTTATTCTGCTATCATCCAGAACATAATTAATAGCATCTTCTATAGTTAGTTGTGCCTGGTTACCGAGGGAAATAATATAACCAATTGGTAAAGATCTATTATTAAAACTGATTGTATTACCAATAGTCCCACTTTGACAAATAATAGCAACACCCTTTTTAGTTGTTTTGCCTGCTACCTGATCAGACCAAACAGAAACTTTATCCAAATAATTTATAAAACCATAACAATTAGGTCCAAGGAATGGCATCTTACCAGCATTGGAAATTAGTTCATTAGTTTTATTGGTACCTTCTTTAGAATTAAGTTCAGAGAATCTAGATGCTAAACAAACCGTTCCACCAACGCCAATTTCAGCAATTTCTTTAATTAATTTTATAGTTAAATCACTTGATACAGCAAGATAAACACAATCCGGCACTTCAGGAAGATCTTTAATATTTTTATAATATTTTTTTGTTTTGGAGCTTTTACGAGAAGGATTTATATGCCAAATTTTACCTTCATAACCAATAGTCTTGTTACCGTCGTAAACAAAATCGGCCCAATAACCACCGATTATAGCAAGACTTTTTGGTCTAAAAAGTTTTTTTAAGTCCAAAGATTAGGCTCCAAGAGGTCTTAAAAGGGAACGTGAAATAATATGACGTTGAATCTCACTTGTTCCTTCCCAAATTCTTTCTATTCTTGCGTCTCTCCATATTCTTTCTAGAGGAAAATCAGACATTAAACCCATACCACCACAAATTTGAATAGCTTCATCTGAAACTCTGCCAACCATTTCTGTACAGAATAATTTTGTCATAGCGGCATCTTGAGAAGTTAGAGTTTTTTGATCAATTTTCCATGCTGATTCCATCAACATTAAATTAGCAAGTTTAATTTCTGTAGCCATATCAGCCAGCTTAAAAGAAACACCTTGAAACTTTCCTATCACTTTTCCAAATTGTTTTCTATTAGCGGACCAGTCCAAGGCTATATCAAAAGCTCTTTCTGCCCTAGAGACGGAAGTCGCTGCTACTGTTAACCGTGTTGCCTCTAGCCAAACATTCATTAATTCAAAACCTTTATCTTTTTCTCCAAGAATATTTCTTCCAGGTATTCTACAATCATTAAAATGTATAATATTATTTACATATCCTCGGTGAGAGACACAGTCATAACCTTTTGCAACTTCGACTCCTTTTTGCTTTAGATCAACCAAAAAACAAGAAAGTAAATTTCTTCTTTTCTCATCTTCACCTGTTGAAGCAAAAAGAACTACAAAGTCAGAGATGTGTGCGTTAGATATAAAATGTTTTGTTCCATTGATTATCCAATCATCACCATCTTTAACCGCTTTTGTTTTCATACCTCTTAAATCTGAACCGGCACCAGGCTCCGTCATCGCAATACAGTCTTTTCTCTCACCAGTAATAGCTGGCTTTAAATATTCATCAATTAATTTACCTTCACAGGCCATTAATATATTTTGCGGTCTCCAAGCGATTTCAGCTAGAGCAAGTGAAGCAAAACCAAGATGTTTTTCAACTAAAGTTAATTCAAAAGCATTTAGCCCACCACCACCATGTTCAGTTGGCATATTGCAAGCATACAAACCTGCTTTAATACTTTTTTGCTTGATTTCATCATACAATTCTTTTGGTAAATTATTTGTTTTTTCTAATAATTCTTCATGTTGTAGCAATTCTGCTTTTACAAAAGATTTAGTAGTATCTATTAAAAGATTCTGTTCTTCTGTAAGATTAAATTCCATAAAATATACTATTTAAACGCAGGTACAGCATTCCTTCTTGGATTGTTAAAAAATTGCCTTTTAACAACTTTGCATTCGGCCCAAATCTTTCTGTAATCCAGCTCTTCTGGGTGATAAATTTCTGCATAAACATTTGATCCTAATTTATAATGTTCTTTATTAACAAATCCAATCGCAATATTAGATTTAAGGACAGGGGACCACATAGCAGCTGTTACTATACCAATCTCTTTCGCTTTATTTTTCTTACTATTATCGTAGAGCACAGAACCCACAGCTGGTTTATCTCCTTCAACATCCAATCCCACGAGTTTTTTTTCAATTCCGTTTTCTTTGTGTCTAATTAATGCCTGTTTTCCGGTAAAATATTTTTTTTCTAGATTTACTAACCAACCTAAACCTAACTCATAGGGATTTCTCATTCTATTTGGTCTTAAAGCTTGTTCTGCAGACATAAAATCTACATTAGGCTGGATAAATCCAGCTTCAATTCTCACCATTTCAAGCGCACTCATTCCTGCTGCTAGCACTTTATAATCTCTATTAAATTTAAATAAACTGTCCCATACATCAATAGCTTGAGAAGGATCACACCATATTTCATAACCTAAATCACCAGAAAAACCAGTTCTTGAGATTGTAACATTATGATTTTCAATATTGTAATTATCAAAATGAAATGGTTTTAAGTTTTCTATATTATTTACTTTTAATAAATTTAAAATTTTACAAGATAGGGGGCCTTGAAATGCTAATGCTGCAATTGATGTACTTATATCTTCAATAGTTACTTTAAATCCTGTTGCTGTATCAGAAAACCAATTTAAATTACGTTCAGCACAAAAAATTCTAAAATGATTTTCATTAAAGCAAAATATAGTTCCATCATCAATTACCATACCATCTTCATTGCACCATATTCCGTAGGCAATTTGATTAGATTGGATATTAGAAATGTCTTTTGTGATTAATTTATTAATAAATTGTTTAGCATCCTCACCTTTTATTTCATATTTATGCATTGGAGTGATATCAAATACTCCTGCCGTATTTCTAACTGCCGTATATTCAAGCTCTGTCGAAGAATATTCATTAACCACTTTGTAACCCGCCCATCTATACCAATTATTTGAATAACAGTTTTCAGATGTTCTTTTATGAAACGGTGTCTCTAAAAGAGGTTTTTTGTATGAAATTTCTGATGAATTCATTATTTTAAATCTCCAATAACTTTTTTTGCAGCATTTATACCATTTATACCTGTCAAACCTCCGCCTGGGTGTGTACCAGCGCTACATAAATATAAACCATTTATAGGAGTAGAATATTGAGCTGAACCATAGAACGGTCTCATCATTAATAATTGATCTATTTCTAAATCTCCGTGGTGCCAATGACCACCTGCTACATTATATTTTGCCTCTATTGCATTTGGTGTAATTAATTTTTCTTTTGATATTTTCATATCGGGAATAAATTTACTTAAAATAGAAATACATTTTTTAATTATTTCATTTTCTTGATGATTAGAATTAGCTAAATGAGGAACATAATAGACGTTAGCTGATAAGATATTTTTATTAACATAAAACTCCAGACATGGATTTTCAGAGTATTTATTATATTTATTGGCATTAAAAGCGTGTTCAATGTATTGAATATTAGGAGCATAAATAAATTTGCCGTACATATTATTATCAACACCGTTAATATTAATGTCATTTTCAAAAACTAACTCAAGTTTAGCTACATTTCCTTTATTTCTATAATTTTTAGTTCTTCTAATAAAATCAGTATCTAGTATTTCTGCTCCTAACAAATTTAAATAAGTTGTTTTGGGATCAGTATTAGAGATTACACAAGTAGATTCAAAAATTTCTCCATTGTTTAATTGAACACCAGTAACACTATTATTTTGAGTTAATATTTTTTTAACTTCAGTGGATTTAATTATTTCAACTGAATTTTTATTACAAGATTCTTCTAATAAATTAATATAATTCCCGACTTCTATATTTTTTAAATTAAATACATTATTATTAATTGCTTGTTTATAAAGTAAAGTTAATATTGAACCAGGCGATCTTGGACCTAGGTTTGTTCCTAATACCGCTTCATGTGATAGCAGACCCATTAGATTATCATTACTTAAATTATCTTCTAAATCATCTGCTATATTTAAACCAATTACTCTTAATAATTCACGCATATTTTTTTTACCTAATTTTCTAACTTTCCACCCCATCGATATTAGTTGTAAAATATCAGCTTTGTTACCAGATTTAACTCTAGGAGGTTTTTTAAACATAAAAGAGCCAAGGGTTTTTGAAAATATTTTGTAGTTATTGATAATTGATAAAAAGTTTTTTTGATCATGTTCATCTGCATTAGTTTTTATAAAAGATAATTTGCCGTTATTATCTTCTAACACGGTATGATTTTGATGATCTTCCAGTGATATAATATGATTTGTATTATTTGTATTAGTAGCATTAATACTTAATTCTTTTGTAATTATTGGAGAAATACAATTAATATTATCTGCATATTCCGCTAAACCTCCAACATTTTCATTTTTTTCAATAACTAAAACTTTTTTATTTTTTTTGGAAAGATATGAAGCTGCAACTAAGCCATTGTGACCCCCACCTATTATTATGATGTCAAATTTTTTCATATGTAATGCGTTGATATTTTCTTATTTAAATCTTTTAATATTTCTCTTGCAGCATTTGCTCCAGGAGCTCCCATTACTCCGCCACCAGGATGTGTACTAGAGCCACACATATATAGATTTTTTATTGGAGTTTTATATTGAGCATAACCAGGCACAGGTCTGTTAAACATAAGCTGATCCATAGTTAATTCACCTTGAAATATATTGCCTTCAGTTAAACCAACTTCTGCTTCTATTTCTTTAGGCGTTCTTATTTCAGCGTGATTTATAATATCATTAAAATTTTTTGAGTAAGATCCAATTCTGCCCATGACATGTTTGCCAAATTCTAATCTTTTTTCCTCAGTCCAACCCCCATTAGCTAAATTGTAAGGAACATACTGAACAAAAACTGACATATAATGTTTTCCTTGAGGCGCCATTGTTGGATCATTGATACTTGGAATACACATATCAACATAAGGAAACTCAGACCACTTACCATCTTTCCAATCGTCATAAGCTCCTTCCATCTCTTCTATACTTTGAGTTATGTGTAGATCACCTGTTCCTGCAGGATCTCCAACTGGAATACTTTTCCAAATAGGTAGATCATCGAGAGCAATATTTAATTTTCCAGATGATCCTCTGATTTTAAAATTTTTTACAGCTTTATAAAAATCTCCAGGTAGTTCTTTTTCTTCTACTACTTTTAAAAATGTTCTTTTTACATCAAGATTTGAAACTATTTTGTTAGCATAAATTTCATCTCCATTTTCTAAAACCAGTCCATAACTTTTATTATTCTTTATAAGAATTTTTGTTACTGGTGAGCCTGCTATAATTTCTCCATTATTAGCTTTAAATGATGAAGCCATAGCTTTTGTGATTGAACCCATTCCACCTCTTGCATAACCCCAAGCTCCAACAGTACCATCAACTTCACCCATATAATGATGAAGTAATACATAAGCTGATCCAGGGGAATATGGTCCTAGAGCAGTACCTATTATAGCTGAGCCAGCTAGGTGCACTTTAACAATATCTGATTCAAAATATTCTTCAAGATAGTCTCTTACACTCATTGTCCAAAATCTAATCGTGTCATATATTTCTTTTTCTCCTAAACCTCCTAATTCATCTTTAGCGGCAAAGTATTTTGCAAATTCAAAAAGTCCCATTATATCTTTAGGTGCAAATGAAGTTGGATCTGGTGGAGTCATTTTTAATAGAGGTTTTATAATCTTGCACTGTCTCATTACATCTTTCCCAAACCTATCATAGGCCTCTGCATCTTTTTTTGAAAATTGAGCAATAGATCGGTAGGTCAAATCATGATCTTGATAATGAGCATAAAATCTTCCATCATCAAGCATACTCGCACTTCCTTCATATGGAATGATTTGAAGACCATGTTTAGCTAATTCTAAATCTCTGAATATTTCAGGTCTTAATAAACTGCAGACATACGAACAATTAGAATATGTCCATCCTGGATGTAGCTCTCTACTAACTGCGGCACCCCCAACATACTCATGTCTTTCTACAATAACTACTTTAAGCCCCGCCTTTGCTAAATAGCAAGCAGTTGTCAGTCCGTTGTGACCGCCTCCAATTATAGCTACATCATAATTTGTTTTGTTCATGGCGTTTTTTATATTTCTTTGAATGAGCATTCAACCAAATTTCTTGTAAAATCAAGCATTTTATGAAAAACTATCATAATTTTTTAATAATATGAAACAAAGAAACCTTAGATCTGAAAATAAAAAAAATAGTAATTTAAAATTAATTTCTTCAACTATTAAAAATTTATCAAAAAAAGGAATAAATGAATTAACCATGCAGGATGTATCTCAGGGAGCAGGTCTATCCCAGGGTATTGTAAATTTTCATTTTAAAAGTAAAGAACTTTTACTAATTGAAACACTAAGATTTATTTCTAATGAATACCTTCATTCTTTTCAAAAAAGTATTGCAAAAACTGGAAATGATCCAAGAAAAAAATTAATTGCTATTATTGAAAATGACTTTAGTAAAAAAATATGCACTAGAGAAAAAATATCTGTATGGTTCACTTTTTTTAGTGAAATTAAATACAAACCTGCTTATCATCAAATTTGTAAAGAGCGTGACTTGTACTATCAATCTATAACAGAAGATATATTTGCTGAATTAATAAAAAAAGAGAATATTAAGTTGTCTAAAAAAAACATAGCAAGAGGATTCCAGGCATTGATTATGGGTTTGTGGTTAGATCAACTGGAAGACCCTGATACTTTTAGTAGAATACAAGCGAAGAAAATATGCTTTGAGTTTATTAAATCTAATTTCCCAAAACAATTTAAGAGAATAATATAATTATGTATAGCGGCATGACCCCTAAAGCTCTTGAATGGCAAAAAAAAATACGACAATTTGTTGATGTCGAATTGATACCTTGGGAAGTTCATGCAGAAATGAATAATGGAAATATTCCGAGTGAAATAGAAAAAAAACATCAAGAATTAGCAATCAAATTTGGTTTGCCAGGTATGGGAATTTCAAAAAATGGGGGAGGTTTAAATCTTTCAATGTTTGATCAAATGATTATCTGGGAACAACTTGGTAGAGTTACAAATGCTTTATGTTGGTGTTTTTCTGAGGCTCAAGATTGGATGGAAGAAGTATTTTCAGATTATCAAAAAAAAGAATATTTAAAACCTCTAATGAATGGAACTAAGAAAGAATGTTACGCAATTACAGAAAAAGGATCTGGCTCAGATGTAAATGGATCTATTCAGTCTACAGCTGAGTTAGTAGGGGATCAATACATTATCAATGGAGAAAAATGGTATGTTACTAGTGCCAACAAAGCTGATTTCTTTTTTTTACAAGCCAAAATCCAGAATGGAAATAATGATCAAAATCATGCTTTATTTATTGTTGATAAAGAAAATGAAGGAATTGAATTAATAGACACACCTTCATTTAGTCATACATTTTCACACCATCATTCAATTTATAGATTCAATAATGTTAAAATTCCAATTAGAAATATTATAGGGAAAGAAGAAGATGGTATGTCTTATACTCAAGCATGGTTTAGACATGAAAGATTAGGTATAGCAGCTAGATGCTGTGGTGCAGCTGAAAGATTAATTTCTGAAGCAACTAAGTTTGCTAAAGAAAGAGAGTCTGGTGGAAGCAAGATTAAAGATTATCAATTAATTCAATCAATGTTAGCTGATAGTGTTACAGAACTTGCAGCAACTAGACTTCTACTCTATGAAATATGCAAAGATCACGATAATAAACAGGATGTAAAGATCTTACATGCCAAATGTTCAATGATAAAGCTTTATGCGTCAGAAATGGCAAATAGGGTAGCTGATCGCGCTGTTCAAATTTTTGGAGGAAGAGGGTACATGAGAGAAAATGTAGCAGAGAGGTTCTTTAGAGAACTAAGAGCTGATAGGATTTGGGAAGGAACAAGTGAGATTCAACGTATCATTATTGCTAATTCACTTTATAAAAGAGGTTTGGAGAATTTGATATAATACTATGATTTCTACACTTCAAAAAATTTATGTCAAAAATGACCAGCTAAAAGCATATACTTTATTATCTCCTGCATTAATCTTAATTATTATAGCTATGGCAGCCCCAATGCTTGTTATGATTATCACAAGTTTTAATACACAAATTTCAATGGTAGAAATTGATAGAACTTTTACTTTTGACAGATATGAAGATTTTTTTTCAAAACCAATATTTTCAATGTTGTTATTTAGGTCAATTAAAATTTCTTTTTTAGTAACAGTATTAACTCTTCTAACTACATACCCACTTGCCTACTATATCGCTTTTTATGTAAAAAAAAATAAGATGCTTTGGATAATTTTGATGACTTTACCATTTTGGACAAGTTATTTATTAAG
>CABXIT010000017.1 GCA_902512325.1 uncultured Alphaproteobacteria bacterium
TCAAGAATTAATTGATGAGTTAGAAAAAGAAACTGGTGCGATTAATTCTGAAGATAATCCTGAACTTATTATTGTTGCTTTTGATAAAGAGCTTACTTACCAAAAACTTGAAATTGTTTGTGAACTTATAAATAAAGGAATTCCATATTACTTAAGTCATATTGACATATTTTGCCCTACTCTTAAAGGAAACATGCCAGATTGTGGTGCAATTGGTCTTTTAATAGAGAAAACAACAGGAATAAAGTCAATCAACAATTTTGGAAAACCAAGTGATTTAATGACAAGTTACATAAATCAAATTTTAGATAAAACTCAAAAAAAAACTGTAGTTGGTGACAGAATTCACACTGATATTGAGCTTGGGAAAAAACTAGGAGCAGATACGATACTTGTTTGCAGTGGAGAGTATCAACATTCAGATGGTCAAAATAATAAAATTAATAATACAGAAATTTATAATACTTTAACCGATTATCTTAAGACAATATAAATATGAATAATAAATCATTATTATCAGTTAATAAAAGACAGAAAGATATCATTGATTATGCAAGAAATAATGGTTTTGTAACAGTTGAGGATTTATCAGAAATATTTCAAGTTACACATCAAACGATTAGAAGGGATTTAGCATTTTTATCTGATAATTTTTATTTATCCAGAACTCATGGGGGGGGCTTTTTTTCAATCAGGTATTAGTAATGTAAATCATTTTTCAAGACAAACTATTGCGCAAAAAGAAAAAATTTCAATTGCTGAAAAAGTTTCTGAAATTGTCAGTGATAATTCATCAATAGTTTTAAATATAGGCACGACAACTGAGCAAGTAGCAAAAAATTTAGTAAGTGCTAGAAAAGGATTAAAAATTATAACCAATAATATTAATATTGTTAATATAGTAGCTCATTCACCACATTGTGAAGTATGGGTAGCTGGCGGTAGATTGCGAACAGCAGATAATGCAGTTATTGGTTCAGTTGCATCTGAGTTTATAAAAAATTTTAAAATTGATTTTGCTATAGTTGGTGTATCAGCGATTGATAAAGAAGGAACATTATTAGACTTTGATCACGATGAGCTAATGGTTACTAAAACTATATATGAGCAGAGTAGAAAAGTTATATTAGTTGCAGATGCAAACAAGTTTGAGCGAAAAGCCCCTTATGTTACAGGTCATTTAAAAGATGTCGATACATTTGTAACAGATAAAAAACCTGGCAAAGATATCATAAAAATTTGTGAAAAAAATAATGTTGAATTAATTATCTCACCACCTAATTCTTAAAATATGACAGATATGTTTGATATTTTTATAATTGGCGGAGGTATAAATGGAGCCGGAATTGCGAGAGATGCAAGTGGGAGAGGGCTAAGAGTTTACTTAGCGGAAAAAGGACAAGTAGGTTCTGCTACATCATCATGGTCCTCTAAACTTATACACGGTGGATTAAGATATTTAGAAAATTATGAGTTTAAGCTTGTTGCCGAGTCTTTGAGAGAAAGAGAGGTTATTATAAAAATTGCTCCTACTATTACTAAGCCTCTACCTTTTGTAATCCCACATTCTAAAAAACTTAGATCTAAAATTTTAATAAGACTAGGTTTGTTTTTGTATGATAATCTTGGGGGAAAAACAAAAATACCTAAATCATCTAAAATTAATTTTAAAATAAATTACACAGATATTTTACAAAAAAAATTTTCAGAGGGATTTCAGTATTATGATGTTCAGGTGGATGATAAAAAATTAGTTGAGATGAATATTGATGACGCAATAAAAATGGGAGCTACTATTGTGGAGAACAGAAAAGTAATAAATGCGAAAAGAGTTAACCATCATTGGGAAATAACACTAGACAATAATCAAAAAGTTAACTCTAAAGCATTAATCAATGCCGCAGGTCCTTGGATCAATGAAATAATAAACAATGTTTTAAAAGTAAATGCAAAAAAATCTATTAGGTTAGTAAGAGGAAGTCACATAATTACAAAAAAATTATATGATGAAGAGATAGCTTTTACATTACAGAATGATGACGATAGAATAGTTTTTGTTATACCTTATAAAGACGAATTTTCGCTTATTGGAACAACAGAGGTTGATGTTAAGTCACCAGATAATCCATCTATTTCAGATGATGAAAAAATTTATTTAATAAATACAATTAATAATCATTTTATAAAGCAAATTTCTCAAGAGGATATTCTAGATACTTTTTCGGGAATACGACCATTAATTGAAGATTTTAAAGATGCTTCAAAAGTTACGAGAGACTATATATTTGATTTAAATCTTGAAAATAAAAACTCGCCTTTACTTAATATATATGGAGGTAAACTTACTACATATAGAAAATTATCGGAAAAGGTAATGGAAGAACTTACTCCTTATTTACCGAATACAAAAACAAAAAATTGGACAGCTTCTAAAAAATTATAGCAAGCATTGCTCGTTCACGATCTTTTTTTTATAAGAGCAGAGAAGTTTATAAGAGGTATACTTCTTATAGGAGGAAATAATAGTAAACTCTCTGCTCAGATATCATTATAAATTATTAATTAATTATTGACCATTCTATGCCAAAACGCTTTCGAAAATGCCTCATTTTATGAGGCATTTATGATTTTCGATTCTGCTATTTAAAAGCTTGTTGTGAGCTATCAAATAAATGGCAACGAGAAGCTGAAAAACCAACTTTTACCGTATCGCCAACTTTAATATTTGAATCACCTTCAGTTTCAACAACTAAAGGCTCACCTTCTTTTTCAAGATAAAGGAATGTTCCTGATCCTAATTTTTCAACAACAAAAACTTTACTTTCCCAACTTCCATCACCTTCTTGATTAACAACTAGGTGTTCAGGACGAATACCTAATTGCACTGCATCACCTTCAGATGCTGATGCTGAAGTTTTTGGAATACTGATTTTTGCAGATCCCATTAAATCTACTTCCGTCTTATCACTACTTTTACTTGTAATGTTAGTAGAGATGAAATTCATTTTAGGAGATCCAATAAATCCTCCTACAAATAGATTATTTGGATCATTATATAGATCCATTGGCGATCCTTTTTGTGAAACGATACCTTCATCAAGAACGACAATATCATTTGCCAGAGTCATTGCTTCTGTTTGATCGTGTGTTACATAAATCATTGTGGCATTGAGTTGATCATGCAGTTTTGCTAACTCAACACGCATTTGAACACGAAGTGCAGCATCTAGGTTTGATAAAGGTTCATCGAATAAGAATACTTTTGGTTTACGAGTTATTGCTCTTCCAATAGCAACCCTTTGTCTTTGCCCTCCTGATAATTGTTTTGGCTTTCTATGCAAGTAATCTTCAATTTGAAGTATTCTTGCCGCCTCTTGAACACGTTCATTTATTTCATCTTTTGATCTTTTCTCTAATTTGAGACCAAATGCCATGTTATCAAAAACCGTCATGTGTGGGTACAAGGCATATGATTGGAAAACCATTGCTATATTTCTCTGTTTAGGTGGCAAATCATTTACTACCTGGCCATCAATAGAAATAGTTCCGGAATTAATATCTTCTAATCCTGCAATCATTCTAAGCATAGTTGATTTACCACAACCTGATGGTCCAACTAAAACTGTAAAAGATTGACTTTTTATATCAAGAGATACGTCCTTAATAACGTGAACATCTCCATAGTACTTATTAACTGTATTAATATTTATATCTGCCACTTCATCCTCCTTTGAGCGATCTTTCAAGTGTTATTTTATTAAATATTATCTAAAAAAATCTTTAGTTCAAGTTCTATTTTAAATAACCTAAATATTCTTGTTGGAAATCAATCATAGTATTAAGAAGTTTTTCAGCGCTTATTGCATTATCTACAACAGGGTCTGCCAATAATGCTTTGTAAGCAATATTCTTTGATTTGTTTAAAATAGCTTCAGTAGTTAACTGAATAGTACCTGCTTGATTATTTAGCAAAGAACCAAAATCTTTAGGGTAATCTTCTAACCTAACACCAGTTACCCCAGACTTATTCAATATACCTGGAACTTCTACAACTATGTCTTTTGGCAATGAATCAATAAAGTTATTATTAGGTACATTAACAGCAGGTTCTTCAATGTTAGCATCATGGATTATTGCCTCTAAAATAGGCACTATTCTTTCATTCATTTTATGATCACTCATATTAAAATATTCACTATAGTGTGTTTCATTATCATAAAATGTTAAACATCTTTTTTTATAGTTATCATAAAACTCTATAATTGCTTCGTGGTCAGCTACGCTATAAGCCCATTGTATATATTCACCCAAATGACTATCAGTCGTAATAGGAAGGTATCCATATATTTTGTACAATTCAAAAAATACCCCTCTTTCACCTCCAGGTTTATCGGGATAGTATTCACTTGTTACTTTAGAATAATAATCTTTAAATTTTTTGTGAATTATTGGATATCCATCTTTTTGAGTATCTTTGTATTTTACATTCAATAAAATACTTAAATGATTTAATCCTCCAGCCTTTATTTCAATATTAGAGTAATCTGTTTCCATTAAAGTTGGCAACTGCCTTTCCATAGAAGCTATTTCATGACACAAACCAGTAAAATTTAATTCTGGGTACTTTGAAGTAACGGCATGACAAATTCTTTGCATCGGATTTGAGTAATTAAATACAAATGCGTTTGGACATATTTTAACAATGTCATCGCATATATCTAATATTGCTGGTATGATTCTTAAAGAGTGAAATAATCCTCCAGGCCCTCCATTTTCTCCATAGATTTGTTTAATACCGTATTGAAGAGGTATTTTCCAATCCTGATCCCACAAATCAAAACGGCTACCTACCTCAATTGATATTATACAAAATGCAGCACCTTTAAGGGCGTTTTCTCTATTGGTTGTTGCTTCTATATTGTAATTTACTTTTAGTTTTTCTTTATATTTTATAGCAATATTCTTAGTGTTTTCTAAAGCCTTTGAATTAATATCATATAGAGTAACAGTTGAACCTTCTAGAGCTTTTGATTTAAATATATCTCCAATTGTGCCTAACCCAAAATTAGCACTACCTGCTCCTATCAAAACGATTTTAGACATTTAGATAAATTAATTTATTCATAAAGTAATTTCTATTTAAAGAATATTGTGAGACTTATATCCAAAACGTTTTGGTAGTCAAATAAAATAATATTTCCAATCATTGTATTAACCTTTTACTGAACCTGCAACTAAGCCTCTTATAAAATATCTTTGTAGCAAAAAGAAAATTAACAATGGCACAGTCATTGATACAAAAGCGCCTGTGGTTAATATTTCCCAATTTTCACCTCTTGACCCTAACAGCTCTCTTAATTTAGCTGTAATAATTATTTCGCTTGGGACCTGATCTAAAAAAACTAGACCAACAAGTAGATCATTCCATACCCATAAAAATTGTAGAATAAATATTGAGGCAAAAGCAGGAATAGATAGGGGTAAAATTATTTTAAGAAAAATATCATAGTGAGTTGCTCCATCAACTTTAGCCGCTTCCATCATTTCATGTGGTAATGATTTAATAAAATTTCTTAAAAGAAAAGTTGTAGACGCTAATCCAAACCCTGTGTGTGCCAACCAAACACCAGGGTAAGATTTTGAACTAATATTAAATAATGCTCCAATATCATTATAAATACTTAATAAAGGTATTAAAGACATTTGTAGTGGTACTACAAGTGAAGCTATAACTAATGCTAGTAAAGTATCTCGTCCAAAGAATTTCATCCAAGATAAAGCGTAGGCAAAAAAAGAACATATTATTAAAGGTATAATTGTAGAGGGTATAGCTACAGTCAAAGTATTTAAAAAAGCTTGACCAACACCTTCTTTAAATAAAACTTCTTTATAATTATCAAAAGTAAATTTAGGCGGACTAGTGGCAGTAATAAATATTCTTATACCTTTTTTATTTTTAAAAGGTGTTTGAGATTTCCATATGTAATCTCCATTTTCATAAACAGTTAGTTTACTATCATCTTTTAATGTTGCGGTTTCTTCAACTAAGAATTGATTGATATTTTTTGACGTAATCCCAAAACTTGATATTTTTTTCTTAGAATCATTACTGAACATATTTTCCTTAATAATATAAATATTATTTTCTTGAATTTGTGATTCCATATTAGCAGTTCTATGAATCTCATTAATTTCTGTTGTTATTAAAGATGTCCACCAACCACTTATAGCCAATAAATCTTTATCTCTAAATGAACTTACGAAAAGTCCAAAAGTTGGAATAATCCAAACGATTACAAAAACTAACAAAAGAAATTGAGCTAAAAATGATGAAAATAAATTTTTTTTCATTAAATTTTTTCTTCCTGTTTATGTCTATAAATATTTAAAATCATTATAGGAATAACTGCCACCATTATGATAATTGCAAAAACACTTCCTCTTCCAGAATCACCACCGCCTCTAAACATCCAATCAAACATAAGGTTTGCTAAAACTTCTGTTTGCCATTGGCCATTAGTCATAGCTAGAATGATGTCAAAAATTTTCAAAACTACAATTGTTATTATTGTCCATATGACTAAAATTGTTTGGCTTAGGTAAGGTATAATAATAGATGTAAATATTTTTAACTCACTAGCACCGTCAATTCGTGCAGCTTCTAACATTTCTCGCGGAACTCCTCTTAATGCAGCACTGAAAATTACCATGGCTAAACCTGTTTGGATCCAAATCATAATTGCCATTAAAAATAAATTATTCCATATAGGAATAGTAATCCATGCTTGAGGCTCAAAACCAAGAGATACGATTATTGCATTTAAAAAACCAATTTGTTGGTCTCCAGGACCTCTGTAATCATATACAAATTTCCAAATTACCCCTGCGCCAACAAAAGATATTGCCATTGGCATAAAAATTATAGATTTTGCGATTGTTCCCCACCAGATCCTATCGGCAAGATTAGCTATTACCAATCCAAAAAAAGTGCTTAAAGTTGGAACTATTAAAAGCCATCCAACATTATTTAATATGCCTCTTTTAAATTCAGGATCTTTTATTGCCCAAATATAATTACTAATACCTACAAAATCTCTACCATATTTATCAAAAAAACTTAATCTTATTGTCTCAACTACTGGATATAAAATATAAATTAATAAAATAATAAATGCTGGAGCAATGAAAATAAAAGCTCTTATAGAAGATTCATTGGAATCTTTTTTTGAAAAAAAATCAAATATATAATTAGATAAATGAAAATATAAAATGCAAACAAGAATTCCAATTAAAACATAAAAAAATAATGAGAAAATTGTCACAGGAAAGTATTATATAAATTCAATCAGGCGAACAAGTTAAATTGTTCGCCTGTCATGGAGGTAATTATTTTATTGCATCCCAACTAGCTTGGATTGCATCACCAACATCTTTTGCAGATTTTCCGTTAGTATAGTCAACCATACCTGTCCAGAAACTACCAGCACCAATTGCGCCAGGCATAAGGTCCGAACCATCAAATCTAAATGTTGTTGCATTAGTAAGTACTTCACCTAACTTTCTAAAAGTATCACTTGAATACTTACTTAAATCAGCATTTTTATTTGGAGTTAAGAAACCACCTTTAGCCATCCACCATTCATTTGGTTCTGGATGAAGTAAAAATTTCAAAAATTCCATTGTAGCTTCATTATCATTTGTTGCAGCAAATAATGTTCCACCACCAAGCACTGGTTTACCTAAATCCTTAGTTGAGTATGCTGGGAAATAGAAAAAGTCATAATCTACACCAGCTTCAACTCCTTCAGGGAAGAAAGCAGGAATAAAGCTTGCTTGACGATGCATCATACATTCTGCAGGAGAAGTAAATAATCCATTTGGTGAATCTCTAAAATCTGTTGTTGCAACAGCTTTAGATCCACCATTTACAAATTTATCATTTAATGCAAAAGAGCCAAAAAAATCCATAGCTTCTAAAACTCTTGGGTCATTAAATGGCATCTCATTTGATACCCACATATCGTAAACAGAAGGCTCATGTGTTCTCAGCATTATGTCTTCCATCCAGTCAGTTGCAGGCCAACCAGTAGCATCTCCTGAGCCTAAACCAATACACCAAGGTGTATTTCCATCAGCAGCCATTTGGCTAGTTAGTGCAATTAATTGTTCCATTGTTTCAGGAACTGCATAACCATTATCTGAGAAATTATCTGGAGAATACCAAACTAAACTTTTAACATTAACTTTATAGAAAATAGCATAAAATTGATCATTTCCATTTTGATCAGGATAAGTAGCAAGATCAACCCAAGATTGACCTGCTGCATATTCATTTAATACTGCTTGTTTTACATCATTGCTTAGTGGAGCTAGACCTCCAATTGCAGCCATATCTGCTGCTAAACCCGGCTGTGGAAATATAGCTATATCAGCAGGACTACCAGCCTTAATATCAATAACAATTTGTTGCTCAAAACTATCTGAACCACCATACTCAACAGTTGCTCCAGTTGCTTTTTCAAATATTGAAGATATTTCTCTCATGTAACCATCTTCTGGAGCTAACCAAGGTCCTGAAATAGTTACTTTTTGACCACTTAAATCTGGTCCTGTGTAATGTCCGCCAGCAATAGAACTAGTACTTAGAATTATACTAGAAAAAAATGCTAATGCGAAACTTATTGTTTTTTTCATTTTTCCTCCAATTATAATTATAATTATAATTATATATTTTACCAAAACGTTTTGGATGTCAAATAATTAAATGTTGCTTATTAGCCAAACTGTTAGTAAAAATCATGACTAATGAATATAAAAGATTTTTCTAAGAAACTTAAATTATCAATAACAACAGTATCGAGAGCTTTGGGAGGTTATTCTGATGTAAGTGAAAAAACAAGAAAACGTATTATTTTACAAGCAAAAAAATATAACTATTCTCCAAACCCTAATGCTAGCAGGTTAGCTTCAGGAAAATCAAATACTGTTGGCTTTGTTGTTTCCCTATATGGATTAAATACTAATACTTTAAATCAGGCGGGTTTTTTTGAATTCATTTCAGGTATGAATAAAAAATTACAATCTGAAGATGTGCAATTTTTTATGATGTTTGCCAATGATTCTGAAGAAGAAAAGAATGCATATAATAAATTAATAAATGTACATAAAGTTGACAAAATTATTTTACATAATTTAAAAATAAATGATGAACGAATAAAACTTTTAAAGAAAAATAATATAAAATTTGTGGCATGGGGAAGAACAAAAAATTTACAAAATTATTCTTGGGTTGATTTAGATAATGAAGGAAGCATAAATTTAATAATGGATTATTTATTTAACAAAAACCATAAAAATATTGCCTATATAAATATTGTTGAAAATTATAATTTTGCTTTCCAAAGACAACAGGCTTATTTAAAATCTTTAAAAAAAAATAATATAAAATTTAATAAAAATAATTACATTACAGTTAAAACTGAAGAGCCAGATCAAGCGGCATTATTAATTAAAAAAATGTTAACAAAAAACAAAAAAATTACAGCCTTAATTTGCTCAACAGAATACTCAGCGGTTGGTGCCATTAAAGCTTGTAATTCATTAAATAAAAAAATTGGAAAAGATATCTCTATTATTACTTTTGATAGTCCGGTAGTTAGCACTTTAACCAATCCATTGATAACTGCTGTGAGCCATCCTAGGGATAAGCTTGGTTTAAATGCTATTGAAATGCTTATTGAAATGGATAATAAAAATTATAAGCATAAATCATATCTAGCAAAACCAAAAATTATTGAAAGAGGAACAGTTCACAAAGTAAAAAAATAATTTATCTCACTCTTTTTCCATGATGGTGGTAGCCAAGAAGAGCTAACAAAATAGAGCATTATTTTTAATTTTAAAAATATAATGCTAAAATTCCTTTAACATTAATAAAGTGAGTTTATAGAGGTTATTATGAAATTAGCTATTATCGGAACTGGTTATGTTGGACTAATCACTGGCTCTTGTTTTGCTGAATTTGGTTATGAAACTGTATGTATAGATAAAAATCAAGAAAGAGTTAATGAATTAAAAAACTCAAAGTGCCCTTTTTATGAACCAGGTGTTGAGGATTTATTAGATAAACATCTTAATAAAACAAAACTTTTAAGTTTCTCTAGCTCTTTATCTGAATCTATAAAAGATGCTGATATAATATTCATTACTGTTGGAACACCCTCAAAAAGATTCGAGGGTGAGGCTGATCTTACTTATGTTTGGAATGTGGCTGAGGAGATTAGTGAAAATATACATAAATATTGTGTTGTTGTTACTAAATCAACAGTGCCTGTAGGAACAACTAAAAAAGTAAAAAAAATAATTGCAAAAAAAATAAGTGAAAAAAACTTTGACGTTGTATCTAATCCAGAATTTTTACGAGAAGGTTCTGCAATTGACGATTTTATGAGGCCAGATCGAGTTGTTATTGGTTGTGAAAATAAAAAGTCAGATAAAATAATGAAAGAATTATATAGACCTTTATATCTTATTGAAACACCAATAATCTCTACAACAATTGAGTCATCTGAAATTATTAAATATGCATCAAATAGTTTTCTAGCAACAAAAATTAGTTTTATTAATCAAGTAGCTGATTTATGCGAAGAAGTAGGAGCTAATGTTCAGGATGTTGCAAAAGGCATGGGCATTGATAGGCGGATAGGTAATAAATATTTGCATGCAGGTCCCGGTTATGGAGGGTCATGCTTTCCAAAAGATGTTAAGGCTTTTATAAAAACAGCAGAAAATAATAATTTAGATTTATCTATTCTTTCAGCTGTAGATCAATTTAATGAAGAAAGAGTTAATTCAATTGTAAATAAAATTATTTCTAAATCAAATTTAAAAAAAGGTGATAAAGTTACTTTATTAGGTTTAAGTTTTAAACCTAATACAGATGACGTGAGAGATTCTACATCGCTAAAGATTGCAAAATTGTTAATAGATAAAGGGATAATAATTAAATCTTACGATCCAGAAGCTATGGAAAATGCAAAATTAGAAAATTCTGAGCTAGTTTTATGTAAAGATGCTTACAAGGCTTGTGAAGCTACTTCAGTAATAGTAATTGGTACTGAATGGAATGAATTTCGCGCTCTTAATTTTTTTAAAATTAAAAATAATAGAGAAAATTTATATATTTTTGATTTGCGAAACATATATAACCCTGAAGAATTAAAAGATTTAGGATACAAATATTTTGGCACAGGAAAATAATTTTAAAATAGAAAATTTTGATAAAGAAGTTCTTCGTGAATATGACATCAGAGGTATTGTAGGTAAGAATATAAATCAGAACACAGCTTATACAATAGGAAGAACTTTTGGTCATGCTGTAAAAAAAAAATTACAGTCAAGCACTATAGCAACTGGTTATGACGGCAGATTGACATCACCATCTTTACATAAAGCTCTATGCGAAGGTTTAAAAAACTCAGGAGCCAAGGTGTTGAATATTGGTATGGGGCCAACTCCAATGACTTATTTTTCTCACTTTCATTTAAATGCTGATGCAGTCATAATGGTTACTGGATCTCATAATCCATCTGAATATAATGGTTTTAAAATGGTTGTTAACAAACAATCATTTTTTGCAGAAAATATTCAAAATCTTCAAAAATTAATTGATGAAGTTAAACTAGAATTTTCTGAAGGTCAGATAATAAATAAAGACATAACCCAAGACTACATAGATAGAAATTTAATAAATATTAATTTAAAACGAAAACTAAAAATTGCATGGGATCCTGGTAACGGAGCAATGGGAAAAGTTACTCGAAAAATAACTGAAAAGTTATCTAACTCAGAAAATATAATTATTAATGAGGAGGTTGATGGCAATTTTCCAAATCATCATCCTGATCCTACAGTTCCAAAAAACATGATCCAATTAATTCAGGCTGTTAAAAAAAATAATTGTGCTATTGGCCTTGCATTTGATGGCGATGGTGACAGATTAGGAGTTATCGATAATCTAGGGAATATAGTTTGGGCTGATCAATATATGCTTTTATTATCTTCAGAAATTGCCAAACTTTATGATAATCCAAATATTATTATGGATGTTAAGTGCAGTAAAGTTTTTTTTGATGAAGCAAAAAAAATTAATTGTGAACCTATCATGTCACGGACAGGCCATTCCCCTATAAAAGAAAAAATGAAAGAACTTAACTCACCTCTTTCGGGCGAGATGAGCGGACATATTTGTTATGCTGATGATTTCTATGGATATGATGATGCTATGTATGTTGGTCTTAGGTTATTACGTATTTTATCTAATCAGGATAAGTCTCTTAGTGATTTAATCAATGTTTATCCTAAAACATTTTCAACTCCAGAAACAAGATTTGATGTCGATGAATCTAGAAAATTTATTATTATAGATGAGATTAAAGAAAGATTAGAAAAAGAAGATAAAAAAATAATAGATATAGATGGTGTAAGAGTAGAAAATGATGATGGCTGGTTCTTGATGAGAGCTAGTAATACACAAAACCAACTTACTTGTAGAGCTGAGTCAATTTCTAGAAAAGGTTTATTGAAACTAATTGAAGTAATTGAACATCAATTAGATTTAAGTGGCGTTAGTTATAAATTTACGATCTAATAAAACAGTCTCTATTATATTTTTTCAATCTTTTACAAGCTGCATAAGCTTCTTTTTTTGAAAAATTCTCAAATCTTGACTCATAGAGTTGTTTGCCACTGACTTTTATTAAAACAATATTTGATGTTTTGGTATTTGTTGTTTTTGGATACTTGCTCTTAATCAACTTAATTTGTTTTTCTGCACTATTACGATATTTAAATGTTCCAACAACTATTGAATAAGAATTAGGTTCAATTTTTTTTGTTTCTTTTTTTGTAATAACAGTTTTTGTTACTTTTTTGTTGATCCCTAGTTCTGCAAATTCTTTATCCATGATAATTTTTAGAGATCTATCACGTTGCTTACCAGTATCACCTCCAAATATAACTCCAATCAATCTTTTGTTATCTCTAACTGCCGAAAACGCTAATTGGAATCCAGAAGCTCTTATGTATCCAGTTTTAATTCCATCCGCCCCCTCATAACTAAGCATTAATTTATTATGTGTTTTGTAAGTCTTGCCTTTATAAGTAAATTTTTGTTTATTAAACAATTTATATTTTTCTGGAAAATTATAAATAAGTGCATGCGAAAGAATAGAAATATCTCTAGCTGTTGTAAGTTGAGCCCTATTTGGTAGTCCGGATGCATTTTTAAAAGTTGTATTAGCCATACCCAACTTTCTTGCATAACTAGTCATTAATTTTGCAAACTCTTTTTCAGAACCAGCAATATTTTCTGCCACAACAGTAGCAACATCATTGGCTGATTTAATTATTAAAGCCATAATAGCATCTTCTACTTTTATATTTGTACCTTCTTCTAAATATAATTTACTAGGTGATCGTGAAGCTGCAATTCTTGATACTTTTAGCTTAGTCTGATTAGTTAACTGCCCCTTCTTTAATTGGTCAAACAAAATGTATAGTGTCATTATTTTTGTTAATGATGCAGGATAGTTTTTAGTATCAGCATTAACTTCAAACAGAACTTCTTGTGAGTCAAAATCTATGACAATGGCAGCTTTTTTGGCAAAAGACTCAGATGTTATAGAAATTACTGCGATAAAGAAGGATATTAATAGGTATCTAAATGCAGACATTTAGGCATCATTAACATAAGGCTTTCGTTATTAACAATCGAAAAAATCTCTTTAAATTCCTTAAAAAGTGCTTATTTATTACATAATGAAATTAAGTGATGAAAATAATATAAATTCAAATAATGATTTAGATAGAGGTGTTTTACTAGAGGATAAACCAAAAACAAAAAAGCCCTCTATGTACAATGTTTTGCTTCTTAATGATGATTATACCCCCATGGAATTTGTTGTATTAATATTAGAGAGTGTCTTTAATAAAAAAGAAGAAGAAGCAACACAAATTATGCTCCATGTTCATAAAAATGGGATTGGAGTATGCGGAACTTTTACTTATGAAGTAGCAGAAGCAAAATGTAAAACTGTTATGGATCTTGCAAAAAAGCATGAACATCCTCTTCAGTGCACAATGGAAAAAAATTAAATGCTATCACCTAACCTAGAAAAAACTCTTAGAAATGCATATCAGCTTGCTGCAGAAAGCAAGCATGAATTTGTAACACTTGAGCATTTACTTAAATCCTTAACTGATGATAATGATGCGTTAAGTGTTCTAAAAGCCTGCGGTGTAGAAATAGATGACTTAAAAGCAAATCTAGAAGATTTTATCAAAAATGACTTATTAAACTTAACAGAAAATTTTTCTGGTGAGCCAAAGCTTACAAATAGTTTTCAAAGGGTGCTACAACGTGCAGCAATTCATGTTCAGTCAAGTGGAAGAGAAAATGTCACAGGCGCTAATATGATAGTGGCACTTTTTTCAGAAAAAGAAAGTCATGCAGTATATTTTTTACATCAGCAAAATATGACAAGATTAGACGCTGTTCAATATATCTCGCACGGAATATCTAAAGTACAAGAAGATCAGGATGGTGAAGAAATTGTTGAAGAAAATATTGATGGTCAGCAGAAAAAAAAATCACCTAAAAAAGCTTTAGATCAGTTTTGTATAAATCTAAACAAAAGATCTCAAGATGGTAAAATAGATTCTCTTATAGGTAGAAAACCTGAAGTAGAAAGAACTATACAAATTTTATGTAGACGACAAAAAAATAACCCAATATTTGTTGGTGATCCTGGCGTTGGTAAAACGGCAATAGCAGAAGGTTTAGCTAAGCGAATTGTTGAGAAGAATGTGCCGGATATTATTCTAGATGCTGTGATTTATTCTCTTGATATGGGAGCCCTTCTTGCAGGTACGCGGTATAGAGGTGATTTTGAAGAAAGATTAAAAGAAGTTTTGAAAGATTTGCAAAAAGAAAAAAAATCAATTTTATTTATTGATGAAATACACACTGTAATAGGTGCTGGAGCAACAAGTGGAGGATCGTTGGATGCAAGTAATCTTTTAAAGCCTTCATTAAGCAATGGCTCACTCAGATGTATTGGTTCAACCACTTATAAAGAGTTCAATAATTATTTTGAAAAGGATAGGGCTCTTGTAAGAAGATTTCAAAAAATTGACATTAAGGAACCAACAAAAGAAGAGACTATTAAAATCTTAAATGGTCTAAAGAATTATTATGAAGAACATCATCAAATAAAGTATTCTTCAGAAGCTATTATAAGTGCTGTTGAACTATCAAACAAATATATTGGTGATAGAAAACTTCCAGATAAAGCTATAGATGTTTTAGATGAAGCAGGCGCATCCCAATACCTTCTTCCTAAATCTAAACGAAAGAAAACAATAACATCAAAAGATATTGAAGCTGTTGTTTCTATGATGGCAAGAATACCACCAAAGTCTGTAAATAAAAATGACAAAGAAAATTTAAAAAATCTTGATAGGGATCTTAAGAACTTTGTTTTTGGTCAAGATAAAGCTATTGAAGAATTATCTTCTTCCATAAAACTTGCAAGAGCTGGGCTTCGTGAAGACGGAAAGCCCATCGGTTCATATTTGTTTTTAGGACCAACAGGAGTAGGAAAAACAGAAGTTGCGAGACAATTAAGCAAAACACTTGGTATAAAACTTTTAAGATTTGATATGTCTGAATACATGGAGAGACATACAGTTAGTCGTTTAATTGGAGCCCCTCCTGGATATGTTGGTTTTGATCAAGGAGGTTTACTTACTGATGGAGTGGATCAAAATCCTCATTGTGTATTACTTTTAGATGAAATTGAAAAAGCTCACTATGATTTGTTTAACATTTTACTCCAAGTAATGGATTACGGCAAGTTAACTGATCATAATGGTAAATCTGTAGATTTTAGAAACGTCATATTGATAATGACTTCTAATGCCGGTGCCATAGATTTATCTAAAAAAAGAATTGGCTTTAATTCTGCAAGATCAAAAGATGATAACAATGATGCAATAAATAAAATTTTCTCTCCCGAATTTAGAAATAGAATAGATTCAATAATTAACTTTAACCATTTGAATAAAGAAATTGTCTTATCAATTGTCGATAAATTTATTATTCAAGTTGAGGCTCAATTGGAAGATAAAGGTGTTTCTTTATCAATTGACAAAAAAGCAAAAGAATTTCTTGCTGATATAGGTTATGATGAAGTTTACGGAGCTAGAGAGCTTGGAAGAGTAATACAAGAGAAAGTTAAAAAACCAATGGCAGAAGAGTTAATTTTTGGAGCATTATCAAAAGGTGGTCATGTAGATATTACTATTGATAAAAAGGAAATATCTCTTAAATACTTAGCTAATTTAGACAAAAAGAAAGAGTTAGTTTAATTTTTATAAGGACCTAGAGTCTCTAAATCTTCTTTGTGATAATTAATCATTTTAGTTTCTTCATTAAGAAATTTATTTATCGCTTTTGAAAATTCTTTTTCTCTTATCCAATGGGCGCTCCATGTTTTTTGCGGCAAATAACCTCTACTTAATTTGTGCTCTCCTTGTGCACCTGCTTCTACATATTTTATTTTATTTGCAATTGCATAATCTATTGCTTGGTAATAACATAACTCAAAATGTAAATAAGGAACTTCAAATTTTGATCCCCAAAGTCGCCCATATAAATGCGTTTTACTTAGAAAATTAAGTGCTGAGGCAACTTTGGTATTATTTTGATAAGCAATCATTAATAAAATTTTATTTTTAAAGGTTTTTAAAATATCCATAAAAAATTCTTTTTTTAAATATGTTGAACCCCATTTTCTGCCAGTGGTATCAAGATAACAATCGTAAAAAAAATCCAAGTCCTGTTTTTGAAGATCATCCCCGCGTAATAATTTTACATCGAGGTTATTGATTTCTATGCATTGCCTTTCTTTCTTGATTTGTTTTCTTTTTCTAGAAGAAAGAGTTGATAAAAAATCATCAAAAGATTTATAGTCGTTATTCTCCCAATGAAATTGAATACCTTCTCGTATCATAATTGGTTCTTCTCCATCCCATTCATTTGGATTTTTTATAAAATTAAAATGTGCTGATGAAACATTTATTTTTTTTGCCTCACGTATAATATTATTTATAATTTCTTTAAACTTATCTTTTCTTTTACTTATTTTTTTATTTATAAATATTCTTTCACCAGTTACAGGAGTGAATGGTATTGCTGATTGCAGTTTAGGATAATAATTTAATCCATGTCGGTGATAAGCATCTGCCCATGCATGATCAAAAATATACTCTCCATAAGAATGACTTTTTAAATACAGTGGACAAATGGCAATTATTTCAGCATTATCATTATACTCAATATAATGATGAGGCTTCCAGCCAGTTTGTGAGCAAGCACTCCCACTTTTTTCTAAAGCAAATAAAAATTCATATTGAATGAAGGGATGATCACTATCAACACACGAATTCCAATCCTCTTTTTTAACTTTTTTTAAGCTATCTATAAAAATAGATTCACTCTTTGGTGAAATCATTTATTTTAATTGAACTATAGCATCTATTTCTACCGCAATACCTAAAGGTAAGGCGTTAGAACCAACAGCAACTCTCGTATGACGACCTTGATCGCCAAATATTTCAACTAGCATATCAGATGCACCATTAATGATCTTTGGTTGATCAGTAAAATTGTCTTGGCAGTTTACAAAACCAGTTAATTTAACAAAACTATCCAGTTTATCCCAATCCCCCTCAATTCCAGTTTTTAGAGCAGAAATTATATTAATGACACAGAGTTTAGCTGCTTGTATACCATCTTCAATTGAAATATCTGATCCAACTTTCCCTTTATAAATGAGCTCCCCATTCTGAACAGGAGCCTGTCCAGATATATATATAGTTTTGCCAATGATTTTGTAGGGAACATAATTTGCCAGAGCTTTGGGAAGATCTGGAATATTTAGACCTAAGTTCTTGATATTTTCATCAAACAAATGCATTAGACACTATATAAAACTTTTTGAGTGAAGGTAAAGGGAACAAATATGATTAAAAATTTAAAATCTTTATTTCTAAGCCTAGCAATCTCAACTTTAATTTTAGGAGGATCAGTTATGGCAGAAGCAAAAGATATAATACATATGACGCTTAAAGACGGTGTTGTAAAAATGGAAACACGACCTGATTTAGCGCCAAAACATGTTGCTCAAATAAAACAACTAATAAGTGAAGGGCAATATGATGGAGTTGTTTTTCATAGAGTAATTGATGGCTTTATGGCTCAAACGGGCGATGTTGAATTTGGAAATTCTGCAAATGATAAATTCAATATGTCTAGAGCTGGAACAGGGGGGTCAAGTTTGCCTGATATACCCGCTGAATTTTCAGATGCGAATCATGGAAGAGGCGCTGTTTCAATGGCAAGAGCACAAAATCCTAATAGTGCAAATAGTCAGTTTTTTATTGTATTTAATGATGCTAGCTTTTTAGACGGCCAATATACCGTTTGGGCCCAAGTAATAGAGGGTATGGAACTAGTTGATAATATTACTAGAGGTGAGCCACCTCAAGATCCTGATAAAATTATTAAAATGGAAATTATTTCAGAATAATTATGTTTGTTGCAGATTTGCATAATGATCTTGTGCAAAGAATGATGATTGGTGAGGATGTAACCAAAAACACATCCTCAGGTCATACTGATATAGAGAGATTAAAATTATCCTCTATCGATTTAGAAGTGATGATTGTCTGGGCTTCAGAAAAAGAAGACAATACAAGTTATTTTGAATTTGCATCAAAGATGTATGACAAGCTTAAGGCATTAAATAATCTTAAAGGAGTTTCTGTTCCTACAACACTTGAGGATATTAAATCTGCAAAAAAAAAGAATGAACTTTCTCTTCCTATAGCAATGGAAGGAGGGGAGGCATTAGAAAATAAAATAGAAAATTTAGAATATTTTATGAATAAAGGGCTTTTTTATTTTGGACCTACTTGGAATCATTCACTTGATTGGGTAAGCTCAGGTTACGGGGAAACACATAAAAAAAACTCCCTCAAAACTTTTGGTTTGAATAAATTTGGTGTTGAGGTAATTCATACATGTCAAGAAAACAATTTACTTGTTGATGTTTCTCATATTGGGGAGAAAAGCTTTTGGGATGTATTAGAAAATTCAAAAAAACCAATTATTGCGTCTCATTCAAGTGTTCATAAATTATGTCCGCATTTTAGAAATTTAAAAGATGACCAGATTGTAGCTATTAAAGATGTGAAAGGATTAATTGGTTTAAATCCATATCCTTTTTTTATTGATCCAACTTTTAAAGTTAGAGAGGAAAAAATAAGAAATCAATATAGAGAACGGCTAAATGAAATTGCCAATAAACAAGAAACTAATGCAGGTAAATGGATTGCAAAACAACACTTTCTTCAAAAAAAATTATCAGAAGTTTGTCCAAGTATAAGTGTGTTCGTTGATCACATTGAATATATTACTAAGTTGATTGGTATTGATTATGTGGGAATAGGTAGTGATTATGATGGTCTTGACTGCCTACCTCAACATTGGCATGATTGTATGAACCATATGATAATATCCGAAGAATTGGATAAAAGAGGTTATTCATCAGACTCCATTGAAAAAATTATGGGTCAAAATATTTTAAGAGTACTAGAAGAAGTATGGGTTTAGAGTTTTATGTAAAATAATTATTGATATGAATATTAATACAACGCCAGAAATATTTTGAATAATCTTTGTATTATTCTCTAGAAATTGCTTTAATCCAAATCCTGTAACTATAATTGTTAATATGATGTACCATAAACCATCAATGGATGAAGCAATCAGCACCATTGTAAGTTTAACAAAATTAGTAGAAGAAATTTCGATAAATTGTGAAAATATAGCTGCAAACCAAATTAAAATTTTAGGATTTAAAATAGAAATTGCAAACCCTTGTACAAAAGAATTGACATTTTTTTGCTTATCTTGGATTGAAAGCTTTTGTCCAGTATCACGCAAAAAGAGAATGCCAAGCACTAATAAAAATATACTTCCACAAAATTGAATAGTGTTAAATAAAAATATATTATTAATTAATATGATTTGTAATCCTGCTACTGAAACAGCAGCATAAATACCTATACCTATAGCATGACCAACCGAACTTAGTATTCCTGATACTCTTCCATACTTAATGGAATTTCTAATAATTAAGGCCATAGATGGTCCGGGTGACATAGCTCCGACGATACAAATTGTTGCAAATTGCACCCAAAACCAATTACTCATATTATCTTTGAGTTATTTGTTTGTATTTATTAACTGTTTCTTTTAATCCTAAATCAATTGCATCACAAACTAGAGCATGACCAATCGACACCTCTTTTATTCTAGGAATATTTTTCAGTATAAAGTCTAAATTATCTAGACTCAAATCATGTCCAGCATTCAGTTCTATATTGGGAAATTCTTTTTCTAAATATTTAGCCACTTCATTATAGGGTGCAACTGCTAATATTTTATCATTCTGATAGTTTATTGCGTAATCATAAGTGTACAATTCTACTCTATCTGGCTTAATATTTTCTAAGTTTGATAGTGTTTTAATGGATGGATTGATGAAAATTGAGATACGGATATTATTGTCTTTAAATTTCTTAATAACTTCCATGAGAAAGTCTTTATTTTTCTCACAATCCCAACCAAATGAAGATGTAAGTGCTTCTGGTGGATCAGGAACTAAAGTTACTTGATCTGGCGAAATATTAATAACTTTTTCGATAAATTCATCTGAGGGATATCCTTCAACATTAAATTCAATTTTTTCATATTCATTTGTAAGGTTTTTTAATATTTTCAAATCTGAAAATTTTGCATGCCTTTCATCAGGTCGAGGGTGAACTGTTATACCGTCAGCTCCATATTCAATACATTTCTTACTAATGTTATATAAGTTTGGCAGGTCTGCATCCCTTGCATTTCTGATTAAGGCAAACTTATTTACGTTAACACTTAAAAAAGTCATATATTATATTTCTTTACCATAAGTTTTTAACATCCACTCTTGCACCTTTGCATGGTGATGAACTGTATAATGAATATTTTTTAATTTAGGATAGTTGTCTACAATTGTAGTTGGTATGCCATCAATTATTCCTGATGTAAGCCATCCTAATAATCGCCACATAGCAATATCTGCAATAGTCATTTTATTTTCTACAAACCATTCTGATCTTTCTTTAGATAAAATGTTTTCAAGATATTTAAACCATCTGGGTAAAAGTTTATTTTTTAATAGCAATCTATCTTCTATTTTTTTTTGCTCATCTTTTTCCCTTATTGTTGGGCTTACTATATTTGTTATGTCTGTAGCTGCATCTATAATTTGATCAATTTTTGCAGCATTAATATTATCATTTGAGTAAAGATTAGCAATCTTGCCGCAATATCTGGCAATGGCTCCAGTTTGGCCTATTATCTCCCCATCTACTTCTATGACAGGTAATTGATGGAAAGGTACTCTTTTTCCATTTGGTAAAAAACCAGTTTTAATCATTTTGATAAATTCATCTCTTGAAATTCTAATATCTTCAAAAGGTATATTACTTATGTATAAAGATACTCTCAGTACTTCAGCTCTCCAAAAAGGTGTGTGACTATAATAAATTTTAATCATTAAATTTCGATTCTATCTTATAACTTGATTTTTTTCTTTATTTATTAAGCAATAAAGCAAAGTACTTATTTATGTAATAAAATTCTCTAAAAGGTTTAACGAGTCTGGTATTTTTTTCCGATTTCTACCTTTGCATAAATGCCAGACTCGACCTTAATAATTAGAGAGAATCATAATTTCATAACCTATAATAATTAATAAATAAAATATAGGAGGTTTTATGATTGAATCGGCTGGAGGTATGATACCTTTTCTTTGCCATGTTTTTCTAATTTTATTTGGCGGGTTTTTTGGATTGAATTTTGCATTTAATAAGAACTTTGCTCAAAACAGTTTTGGATTTGATAATATTCAGGCAGCTTATATGGGTAGACCTTTAGGCTTTTTGATGACCGGATGTATTGTTATGGCTATTTTTGCATTGTTTGGAATAGCAGGCGTAACATCAGCAAATGAAATATTTGGAGCAATTTTTGTATTTACTGTTTTAGCTTTCCTTTACAATATGGCAATGGTCATGAAAATCTTACCAACCTATGATGGTAGTGATCACCATATTAAAAATGCTATTAGGCCCTTGATACCAATGGTAGCGATTTTAATTCGTTACTTTACTCTATAAAACTCTATTTTAGCACTCTTTAAAGAGTGCTATTAAATTTGATGGTGCTGATACCGAGAATCGAACTTGGATCTGACCGTTACCAACGGCCTGTAATAACCATTATACTATATCAGCCTTATTAATTACTTATATATTATTAATTTTTAATATTTATTAATATTTATATCTATATATAAAAAATATTACATGTCAGAAATTGATTTTTGGTTTTCTATTGGAAGTACCTATACGTACCTTTCTGTAAATAGAATTTTAGAGGTTGCAAAAACAGAAAATCTAAAATTTAATTGGAAACCATTTAGTGTAAGAAAGATTATGATGGATATGGATAACATTCCATTTACTCCCCCATCTAAAAAAATCAAATCAGATTATATGTGGAGAGATATAGAAAGAAGAGCAAAGTTTTATGGCTTTGAAGCAAAGGTTCCTGCCCCTTATCCTTTAAAAGAATTCGATTTAGCAAATCAAATAGCTATTTTAGGAATGAACGAAGGTTGGGGAATTGATTATGTTATATTAACCTACAAAAGATGGTTCCAGAAAGGAAAAGAGCCTGCAACTGAACCTAATCTTAGTGAAATATTTCTAGAATTAAAGTTAAATAAAGAAGAAACAATAAATAAAGCAAAATCATCAGAGATTGAAAAACAATATATGCAAAATACAGAGCACGCTCATAAGTCTGGTGTTTTTGGCAGCCCTACTTTTATTTATAAAAATGAAGTTTTTTGGGGCGATGATAGATTAGAAGATTGTATAAAATGGATTAAATAAAATTTATGAAAAAAATAATTTTTATTATTTGTGTAATATTATTTTTAACAAGTACTAATTCTTTTTCCAAAACTATCATAGGTAATGTTCGAGTTATAGATGGTGATACAATTAATATTAATAATAACAAAATAAGACTTCATGGCATTGATGCGCCTGAAACTAAGCAAACATGCAAATTAGATTCAGTAGATTGGTTTTGTGGAAAACAATCTACAGAAGAATTAAAAAAAATTATTAATGATCAGAGTGTAGAGTGTACAGTTAGTGATATTGATATTTATAATAGATATGTTGCCATATGCTTAGTTAATGAATTAAATTTGAATCAATGGATGGTTAAAAATGGATGGGCAATCGCATATAGATATTATTCAACTGACTATATTATAGAAGAAAAATACGCTCGTGATAATAAAATAGGAATTTGGAAAAGTGAATTTTTAAAACCATATCAATATCGAAAAAATAATAAAAATTAAAATATCGAATCTTTAAAAAACTATTAAAAATATCTTAAATATAGGAGAGTATAATATGAATTTAAGAACAATATTTAAAGTTCAATCTATTATTTTATTAATTAATGGTATCGGTGGTATCTTTCTAAGCAATGCTTTTTTTGGTGCTGCAGGTTGGGAAGTGACAGCCGATATGGTCACTCTAGGTCAGATTTTTGGTTTAACTTTATTAATCATAGGTATTTGGGCTTGGAGAATTCCTGATGTCACTGGGGATTCTATGAAATCAATGGGCGTGCTTTTTGCTTTAGGTGGGCTGTTATGGACGTTGATGATTATTTTTCATGTTGCAACAGGAGCAGCATCAGGGCCTACAGCTTATGTAAATCTTGTTATTACAGCAATTTTTGCCGTTCTATTCTACATGTATAGTAGAGATTAATTTTTATTTAATCAAAAATATAAACGCTTTTTCTAAAAGCGTTTATATTAGATTTTTCATAAATTTCATAATAATAACTTCTTATGAAAAATTTCTTTAACTTTGTTTTCCCTCCAGGATCATTGTCTTTAAAAAGAATAATTATTTTATTTTTAATTTTAGGAATAATAGAGTTTCTTTTTTTATATTTAAAATAATATGTCCAGTGATTTGATATTTTCTTTAAGGGATGTAGATGTACGTTTTGGTAAAAAAGAAATCTTTAGTGGATTAAATCTTAATATTCATCGTAATGATTTAATAGCATTAGCAGGTAAAAACGGTGTTGGTAAAACAACCTTAATGAAAATCATTATGGGGACTCAGGAAATAGATAATGGCGAACTATGGAGTTTTCCAAATTTAAAAATTTCATATTTTTCGCAAAACTTTGAAATAAATCAAAAATCTTCTGTTGAGGAAGAAATAAGCAAAGTTATTTTAAATACAGATGATAATTATAAAATTGATATTTACTGTGATAATTTAAATTTGAATAAACAGGAAAAAATTTCTAACTTATCAGGAGGTCAAAAAAGAAGAATTGCTCTAGCTAAAAGCTTAATACCGGATTCTGATATTTTATTACTTGATGAACCAACTAATCATTTAGATTTAGAATGTATAGAATGGTTGGAAAATCATCTCAAAACATTAAATAAGTCTATGTTGTGTGTTAGTCATGATAGAACTTTTCTAAGTAATTTTACAAATAAAGTTTTTTGGCTGGATAGAGGTGAACTTAAGATAAGTCCGAAAGGATTTAAAAATTTTGATTCTTGGTCAGAAGAGTTACTTGATCAAGAGTACAGAGAATTAAAAAACAGAAAACAGTTTGTCAATTTGGAAGTTGAATGGGCGCAACGTGGTGTAAAGGCTAGAGTTAAAAGGAATGTAAAAAGGTTAGAAAGGGCTAGACAATTAAAAGCACAATTAGAAAAAGATGAATCATCTTATAGAATGGCTATCAAGTCAATTAAACCTATAATATATAAGTCTTCTTCAGATAACTCTCGTTTTGTAGCTGAATTTTTTAAGGCATCAGTTTCATATTCTAACTCTTCAAATAAAATTATAAAAGATTTCTCAATTAAAATTACAAAAAATGATAGGATAGGAATACTTGGAAAAAACGGCACAGGTAAATCAACATTTTTAAAAACTTTGATTGGAGAATTGCAACCTGTAAGTGGAATAATTAAACTTAAAAAAAATCTTGAATTTTCTTATTTTGATCAACTTAGAAATGATCTCAATACAAATAAGTCCCTGAAAGAAATCTTAGTTCCTAATGGTGGAGATTATTTGAACGTTCAAGGAAAAGAAAGACATGTATGTAGCTATCTAAAAGATTTTCAATTTGATCCAAAAAGGGCAAATGATACAATTTTATCTTTATCTGGAGGGCAGCAAAATAGACTTCTTCTCTCAAAAGTTTTAGCTAATCCTAAAACAGGATTAATTTTAGATGAACCAACAAATGATCTTGATCTTGAAACATTGGATTTACTTACTGAGATGTTATCAAGTTACAAAGGTACACTTTTAATAGTGTCTCATGATAGAGATTTTTTAGATCAGACAGTAAATAAAATTTTATATTTTGAAGGTAATGGTAATATTTCTTTATTTCTTGGAGGGTATAGTGATTTTTTAAATAATAAAACTAATGAGAAAGAAACTGAATCTAAGAAAATTAAATCAATTGATACAAAAAAACAAAATAAAAATGAAAAACTATCTTTTAAATTTAAATATGAACTAGAAAATATGCCAATTGAGACAGAAGAATTAGGTATTGAAATTAAAAAAATTAAAAATGAGTTGAAAGACAATAATCTTTACATTAACGATCCTGAGAGATTTGAGGAAATAACGACACAACTAAGTATATTAGAAAATGATTTTGAAAAAAAAGAAACAAGATGGTTAGAATTATTAGAAATGGAACAAGCAATAAATAAACAAAATGAGTAATAGGACAATTAACTTAATTGGTTGGATACTTTTTATTCTATCATCTATAGGATTTATGATTTCCAGCATTGGAAGTTTTTGGGCAATGTTTGGAAGCTTGTGTTTTTTTATAGCATGCTTAGTTTTTCTCATTCCTTTTTTTAGAAAGAAAAAAGAAGATTAATAAGCTTCACTCTGATTTAAGTCTTTTTTTTGTGCCTTCATTTCATCAATTACTGACTGGGCATGAGTTGACATTGATCTAAAATCAGATGAAATGGTTACTAATTTAAAACCTAAGTCTATCATTTCTTTAGCATATTGGGTTGTGCCATTATGAATTCCTGCAATTTTACCTTTTGCATTTGCCTTTTTTGCAATTAGTTTGATGTTTGAAAACACTGGATCTTCTTTTACATCAAATTTAGGTTTCATTCCATAAGAGGAACTCATATCAGCTGGACCTATATAAACTCCTGTTAAGTTAGGAACAGATAAAATTTCATCAAGATTATCCACTGCTTGTTGTGTTTCTATCATTGCAAAACTTAAAATATTTTCATTAGCATTAGTAAAATAATCAGAACCATAAATTAATTGAGCGCGCATTGGACCAAAACTTCTTTGACCTATTGGTGGATAATAACAATAAGAAACAAATTTTTCACAATCTTCTTTAGTGTTGATCATTGGAGCTATAATTCCAAGAACACCTAAGTCTAACATTCTCATTATTATTCCAGGCTCTGACCAGGGAACCCTAACCATTGGAGTTGCAGTACTTGAAGATAAGGCCTGTAACATAGCTATACTTGAAGAATAGTCCGTTTGACCATGCTGCATATCAACAGTAATGGCATCCCAACCCATTTTACCAAAAGCTTCTGCTGTGAAAGAATTAGGTATGGATAGCCAGGAGTTTACTACTGGTTTATTTTCTTTCCATATTTTTAAAAGATTGTTCATAATTTATGTTAATTATATCAAATAAAAAAAATTAATATAGTTAAATGAAGTTAATCAAATAATTGATATTATAGAAATGAAAAAACTAAAAATCTCACAAATTCAATTTGAGGCAAAATCAACACCAGCTGAAAATGCTAAAGTATTAAAAAAATTTTTTGAAAATACTAAAAAATTTAAACCTGATTTAATATGCACACCTGAATGCTCAAATATCATAACTAATGATAAAAATTATCTAAAAGAAAAAGCCACTTATGAATATAATTGCCCTATATTAAATATGGCAAAAATTTATGCTAATGCAAATAATGTTAGTATTAATATAGGTTCATTATTGCTGAAGGAAAAAAATAAAAAAAAATTAGTTAACAGATCAATCTTTATAAATCCTAAGGGTAAAATTATCAAAAGATACGACAAGATTCACATGTTTGATGTTAATATTAGTGAGAAAGAAACTCATAGGGAGTCAAATACTTTTCGAGCTGGTAATAATATTGCTTTATTGAATTTAAATAATATCAAGATAGGTTTTACTATTTGTTATGATTTGAGATTTCCAAATTTATTTAGAAAACTTGCAAAAAAAGGATCTGAAGTTATTTTAATGCCTGCAGCATTTACAGTACCATCAGGTAAAGCACATTGGGAAATTATGATACGCTCAAGAGCGATTGAGAATAGTCTTTTTGTAATAGGCACAAATATGTGTGGCACTCATCATAATAATAGAAAAACTTACGGGCATTCAATATTGGTTGATCCTTGGGGCAAAATAATAACCAAAGCTATGTCAAAACCATTGATATTGAATTCGGAAATTAATTTAGATGAAGTCAGATATGTTCGTAAAAAAATTCCGGCAATTTTATATGACTAAAAAGAAATCTTTATTAAACGGCATTGGCAACCAAAGTATGACAGAAAAATACTATGATGACTGGGCACTAAACTATGATTTAACATTAAAAAAATGGAACTATAAAGCTCCTAAAAAAGCTGTAAAAATTTTGTCTAAAATAAAAAAAAAATTAAATTTTAATTTAGATTTAGCTTGTGGAACAGGAATGTTTGCAGAAGAAATTAAAAAAAAATATAAAAATATTATTATAGATGGCTGTGATATCTCTTCTCAAAGTTTAAAAATTGCAAAACAAAAAAAACTATATAGAAAATTATTTAAAAAAAGTTTTGAAAAAAAAATTCAAATTACTAGTAAATATGATTTAATTAGCATGATTGGATCAATGACTTATTGTAAAAAACCTGGAGTACTTTTCTCTTTAATATGTAGTTATTTAAAAAAAAATGGTGTTTTTATTTTTACGCACAGAATTGATTTATGGGAAAAGCAAAATTTTGATAAATTAATTCAAGAGTTCACAACATATTTAAAGATTGAGTATCGATCAAGACCTTTAAATTATTTGCCAGAAAATATTGATTTTTCAAATAAAGTAAAAATTAGAATTATGGTTTTAAAGAAGGTTTAGTTTTTTTTATTAAACTTTTCCATTTTTTTTAATGTTTTTTGGCTAACATGATGCTCTATTCCTTCCGCATCAGCTTCCGCTGTTTTTATATCTAGCCCGAGATTTTTTAAAAAAGTTAATACCGTTAGGTGTCTTTTTTTAGATCTACTTGCAACTTCCTGACCTTTTAAAGTTAGAAAAATAGATCTGTATGGTTCTTTTTTAACATAACCTTGGTTTTGAAGTCTCTGAACTGTTTTGTTCGCAGTTGCCTGAGCTATATCCAATTTATTTGCAATATCTACAATTCTTGCCTCACCTTTTGAGTTTAAAAGATCAGCTATAATTTCAAGATAATCCTCTGTATTTTCTGTTTTATGTGCGTCTCTAACTTTCTTAAATGACATTATATTAAAAAGTGTAAATTTAGATTATATCTATAGCATTATAATGTAGCCATAGCTATACTTTTTAGTTATATATGTGACATGAATGCACTGATTTCAGCTTTTAAAGATAAGCAAAAAATAATGTTCGCAAATGAGGGTAGATTATTAAAAAAATCATTCTTTGGTCTATTGATACTTGCTTTAGCTTTCCAGTCTGGAGATTTTGGAGATGTCATCCGTGAATCAATGGTCAATGCATATCTTGCAGTATCAGTTTTTGTTGGTTTTACTCTTATTGTGTTTATAGGTTTAGACTCTCTTACCAATTTTGATATAGGTTCTTTTTTAGATAAAACAAAAAAATTGCATGTGCCAATTGCTTCTTTTCTTGGAGCAATTCCCGGATGTGGTGGTGCCATAATTGTCGTCACACAATACATACAAGGGAGAATTTCTTTTGGATCTTTAGTAGCGGTTTTAACTGCAACAATGGGAGATGCGGCGTTTCTTATTCTTGCTATGGAGCCATCAACGGGTTTATTAATTTTTTGCTTAGGTATTGTTGTTGGATCAATCTCAGGTTACTTAGTCGATCTTTTGCATGGTACTGATTTTATGATGGCTAGTTCCAAAATTGAAATTGAATTTGAAGAATTAAAAAAAACATTTGTCTCAAAGTTTAATATCTTTTGGATGATCTTATTTGTTCCAGGATTTATCGTTGGTTTGCTTTTAGCCTTTCAGGTTGATGTTGATAAACTTTTCTTATTACCTCCCCATATTAGTTTTGTATTAATTTTAGGATCTGCAGGTGCAATTTTATCAATATTCATGTGGTCACTTAATCCTTTGAGTGATTTTCAATGTTCTACAGATAAAAGTAGAGGTTTTGTATCAAGAGTTGTTGATACTACTAACTTTGTTTCAACTTGGGTAATAAGCGGTTTTTTAGTTTTTGAAATTTTCATGTATTTTACAAATTTAGATCTTAAAGTTTTTTTTGATTTGTGGCTGCCTTTTGTTCCATTAATTGCAATTATATTTGGTTTTTTACCTGGTTGTGGCCCACAAATTGTCGTAGCAACATTTTATTTAAATGGATATATTCCTTTATCTGCTGAACTAGGTAATGCAATTTCTAATGATGGAGATGCATTATTTCCAGCTATTGCACTTGCACCTAAAGCGGCAATTATGGCAACTATCTATAGCGCATTTCCAGCAATTATAGTTGCTTACACCTATATGATTTTAATTGAATAAAAAATCAAACTTTACTTTTAAAATTTGCAAAATGTAGCAAAAGAATTTATTGCTAAAAAAACGAAATAATTTTTTCAATGCAAGATAAAATCAATACTAAAAGATCGGCACATAAAAAAAAACTTAAAGAAGTCAGAATTTCTAGGTTAGAAAAACAGCTAAAATCTAATATATTAAAAAGAAAAAAAGCTTCAAAAAAAAATAATGGATAGATTAGTAATTAAAGGCAAAGCCGATCTTAAAGGGTCAATTCAAATTAAGGGTTCAAAAAACTCTGCTTTACCTATTATGGTAAGTGCTATTTTATCTGAAAATACTTTAAAATTAAAAAATCTACCTAAGCTTGATGATATTAAAAATATGTCAAAACTGCTTAGAAGTTATGGGGCAATTATAAAAACAGCTAAAGATAATTTAGAAATTAAATGTAATAATATCATTAACAAGGATGCTGATTATGACATAGTTAGAAAAATGAGGGCTTCAATTTTGATTTTAGGACCACTATTAGCTAGATTTGGAAAAGCAAGAATTTCACTACCAGGAGGTTGTGCTATAGGAACAAGGCCAATTGATATTCACCTTGAGGGGTTAAAAAAATTAGGTGCTAATTTTGTAGTTGAAAATGGTTATGTCATTGGTCAGGTATCCCAGCAATTGATTGGGAATCATATTTTACTACCTTTTCCAAGTGTGGGTGCAACAGAAAATATATTAATGGCAGCTTCACTTGCAAAAGGCAAAACAATTATTGAAAATGCAGCAATGGAACCTGAAATATCAGATTTAGCTATTACTTTAAACAAAATGGGAGCAAATATTAAAATTGAAAAAAAGGGCGTCATAAAAATTGATGGTGTAAAATCACTTACTAAAGCATCTCATAAAATAATGAGTGACAGAATTGTTGCTGGAACATTTGTAATTGCTGCTGTAATGCTGAATAAAAATTTTTTAGTAAAAGAAATTGATAGTAGTCATTTAGAAGCCTTAACTTTTTCATTACGTAAAATGGGAGCAAATCTTAAAATTAATAAAAATTCAATTATAATAATGCCCTCTAACAATTTAAATGGAATTAAAATTCATACCGCTCCATATCCTGGTTTTCCAACTGATTTACAGGCTCAGATTATGGCTTTAATGAGTTTAGCAAATAGTAACTCTCAAATAAAAGAAAACATTTTTGAAAACAGATTTATGCATGTGCCAGAACTTAATAGATTGGGTGCTAAGATAAAAGTAAAGAAAGATATAGCTCATATAACAGGTAATAGAAATCTTAAAGGGGCGCAAGTTATGGCAAGTGATTTAAGAGCAAGTGTGAGTTTAGTATTGGCTGCTTTATGTGCAGAAGGTAAAAGTGTAATTAATCGAGTTTATCATCTTGATAGAGGATATGAAAGAATTGAAAATACCCTTGGGAAGCTTGGTCCATCAATAAAAAGAGAGAAATATTAAGTTTTTATAGTTTTTTTTAATCTCTAGATATAAAAGCTCAAAAATTATGTCAAAATTGATTATAGCAATACCTAGGGGTAGGATAATAGAAGAGCTAAAAACAATATTAAAAAAGACAAGCTTTGCTCCTCAAAACGAAATATTTGATGATAAATCAAGAAAGTTAACTTTTTTATCAAAAAACAAGGATATAAATTTTATAAAAGTGAGAGCTTTTGATGCATGTACATTTGTTGCATTTGGAGCTGCTCAGATTGGTATTGCCGGAGAGGATATAATAAAAGAATTTAACTACTCAGAAATATATGCACCTCTAGAGTTAAATATTGGGCACTGTCGTTTGTCTGTTGCTGCTCTTAAAACGTTATTAAAAAAAGAAGATCCTGAAACTTGGAGCAATATAAGAGTTGCTACAAAGTACCCTAATATTAGTAAAGAATATTTTGCTAATAAGGGAGTCCAAATCGAGTCAATAAAATTAAATGGTTCAATGGAATTGGCTCCATCTTTAAATATGTGCAGAAGAATAGTAGATTTAGTTTCTACCGGAGCAACCTTAAAAGCAAATGGACTTAAAGAAATTGATGAGATTATGAAGATTCAATCAAAATTAATTATTAATAGATCTGCTTTCAAAACAAATAATAAAAAAATACAATCCGTTGTTGATGAAATTAAACAATTAGTAAAATGAAAATTTTAAATTATAGTTCTGTAGATTTCTGGAATA
>CABXIT010000018.1 GCA_902512325.1 uncultured Alphaproteobacteria bacterium
TTAAAGATAGACCTCAGTGGAAATTTGTTCAAGGAGGTAGTAATTCGTATATTACAAAAATTTTAGGTCTTAAAAAATTTAATTATAGTCTAAATACAAAAATCAATCAGATAGTAAGATCAAACAATCAAATAAAAATAATTAAAAACGATGAAGAGGTTTTATTCGATTATCTTGTTATAGCAACTCACGCAGATCAAGCTTTAGCATTACTTAATGATCCCACAGACCTTGAAAAAAAAATCTTGTCAGATTTTGATTATAATAGGAATAGAGTATGTCTTCACTCAGATAATTCAATGATGCCAAAAAATAAAAAAGCATGGTCTAGTTGGAACTTTATTAAAAATAAAAAAAAATATAAAAATTTTACATTAACTTATTGGATGAATAACCTTCAAAAATTAAAAACTAATAAAGAATATTTTGTTACAATTAACCCTATCAATATTCCAAAAACTATACACAATGAGACAATTTTTAAACATCCAAAATTTAATTTACAAACCATGCAAGCTCAAAGTAAATTAAAAGATTTACAGGGACTTAATAATACTTTTTTTTGTGGAGCTTATCATGGTTATGGATTTCATGAGGACGGAATTCAATCAGCAGCATATATTTCAAAGATGTTGGGTGTTGATATACCTTGGAAAAGAGATAATAACTTTTATAATAGACTATTGTATTAAATAAATGCAGACAAAGATTTTAGTTTCTTCAATAGTTCATAAACGTTACGGAAGAATTGAGCATTTTTTTAAATACAAAGTCCCAAGCTTATTTATAGATTTAGATGAACTAGAAATCATAAAATCAAAATCAAAAATATTTTCAATAAATTCTTTTAATATATTTTCTTTTCATGAAAAAGATCATGGATATAGAGATAAAAGAACTATTAGAGAATTTATAACTGCAATGTTAAAAAATTACGATGTAAAGTATCAGAATTTACAGATTAAAATGCTTTGTTTCCCTAGAATACTTGGTTATGTATTTAATCCTCTTTCAATAATTTATTGTTATGATGAAAATAGATTAATTTCAATATTTTACGAGGTTAAAAATACTTCTAACGAGCAACATACTTATGTATTTGCAAAAGGACAGGCTAGAGATTTAAAAACTTTAACTCATGAGTGTCAAAAAAATTTTTATGTATCTCCTTTTATTGGCATGAAAGGTAAGTATTTTTTTACAAATAAAGTAACTGATGACTATATTAATATTATTATAGACCTATATGATGATAATAATAAAAAAATACTTATGGCAGCACAATCAGGCAAATTCATAGATTTCAAAGTCTCAGAATTATTAAAATACAATCTTTTGAACCCTCTATTTGGTTTTAAAGTTATGTCTGCAATTTTATTTGAGGCTATAAGAATTATTTTTAAAGGTGGAAAATATTATGCTAGAAATAAAAAACCTAAAGACACCATATCATTTGAAGGCAGTTTTTAATGAATGTAAATAGTAAATTTAAACAACCATTTGAAATTTTTGCTCAAAAATTTTTGTCAAAAATTAAATATGGAGAATTAACAGTAAAATTTCCATCTGGTTCTATTAAAACATTTAAAGGTATTAATAGTGATCATAGAGCAGATTTAATTATAAATAATTACAAATTTATTTCTAAAATTTTAAAGAGAAAATCAATTGGATTTGCAGAGTCATATATGGATGGTGACTTTAGTTCTTCTAATTTAACAAATTTATTATTGCTAGCATTTAGAAATGAAAACCATTTTTTAGAAAATTTAAAATCAAATATTTTTTTTAACATTTATTCTAAATTTAAACATTTACTTAATGAAAACACAAAGTCTCAAAGTAAAAAAAATATTGAGCACCATTATGATATAGGTAATAATTTTTATACTAAATGGCTAGATAGAAGTATGACATACTCTTCAGCATATTTTGAAAAAGAAAATCAAAATTTATTTGATGCACAATTAAACAAATACCATAAAATAGCAGAATCACTGAATCTAAATGAGAATTCTAAAGTTCTTGAAATTGGATGTGGATGGGGCGGATTTTCTTCATATGCTGCAAAAAACTTTAAATCTAAAATTGATGCTATTACTATATCTAAGGCGCAATATGAATATGCTTCAAATAAAATTCAAAAAGAAGGTTTGGGAGAAAAAGTATCAATTAAATTTAAGGATTATAGAGATATTGATAGTCAATACACAAATATAGCATCTATAGAAATGTTCGAGGCTGTAGGGAAAAAATATTGGGAAAAGTATTTTGATATTGTTAGTAACTCTTTAATAAATTCTGGTAAAGCTGCACTGCAAATCATTACGATAGATGACAAAAGATCTTTAGATTATCAAAATCAACCAGATTTTATTCAACAGTATATTTTTCCAGGAGGCATGCTTCCAACTAAAAAAGAACTTGTAGAAATTAATAACAAAGCAGGTCTTGATTTTCAAGAAATAAAAAGTTTTGGATTATCATATGCTAAAACTCTAAATCTCTGGAATATACAATTTCAAAGTTCATGGAATGATCTTGTTAAACTAGGATTTAATAATAGATTTAAAAGAATGTGGGAGTTTTATTTAGCTTATTGTGAAACAGGCTTTCTAAGTAAGTCAACTGATGTATCTCATTTTCTTATTATTAAATGAGCAAAGTAAAATTATTTTTTATTCTCTCTGGTTATCAAATCACTTGGTTAATGTGTATTTTTGGTGAAATTTTGTATAAAAGTTTTTCCCCTGGTTTAATTTGTGGTCTAATTTTTTTATTTATAGTTTTCATAAATACAAAAAATAAAAGAAAGTTTACATTTATAGTATTTTCAATTGCAATTGTTGGATATTTATTTGACTCAATTTTAGTAATTTTTAAAATATATAATTTTGAGTCATCGTTATATTTTGGATGGTTACCTATATGGATGCTTGTTCTATGGCTAAGTTTTGCAACTTTATTTGATGAAGTTTTTGTGTTTTTATCAAGGTATAAATTAATAGCTATTTCACTTAGTGCGGTTTTAGGTCCATTAACCTATTATTTAGGAAGTCCTCTTGGTATAATTAATATAAATAAACTATCTTTCTTTTTTATATTAATGATAATTTTTTGGACATTTCTTATGTTTTTTTATTTAAATTATTTGTTGAAGGTAAAGTTTAATTAGTTTGGGTTTCAGATAAAGATTTTGTCTTAGCCTCTTCTCTATCTTTTTTGTTTTTAGCACGGTTAAGAGCTTTTTCAAGATCTTGATATGTGCACAGTCCAGTGTCCATTGGGCTTTTAGTTTCAAGTATTGCTTCCCTAAATGTTCCATCGCGAATTGCTTCAACAGTATTTTTAGTTGATCCAGTAAGTTTTGCAATTTGAGAGCTACTTAATTCTTCAGGATATCTTTTAATTAACCACAGAATTGCATAAGGCTTTTCTTGTCTTAGTGATAATGGTGTATATTTAGAGTCCTTTTTTCTTGGTGGAAGAGAATCAATTATATCTGAAGAAATTAAATTTAATCTAGTTGTATGATCATTTTCACATCTAAGTATCTCTTCTTTTGTTAATTGTTTATTATCAATTGGATCATAACCACGCATACCTACAGCAACTTCACCATCTGCTATTCCTTGAACTTCTAATTCATGAAGACCACAAAATTCAGATATTTGTTGAAAACTAAGTGATGTATTGTCTATAAGCCATATTGCTGTTGCTTTTGGCATTAGTGGTAATTTCATATTTTATCCTTTTATAAAAATAACTCTTATAAATATATTCCTATCAATTTAATATAAAATAATTACTTATGACAGATTTTTTAGAAATTAATGATAAAGAAAAAACTATAAAACGGCTTAATTTGGAAGATTTAAGTATAGATAATTTAAAAGAATATATTTTAGAACTTCAGGAGGAGATTAAAAGAGTTAAAGATGAAATTGGCGTTAAGGTAAGTTCGATAAATGAAGCTGAAAATTATTTTAAATAACTATTTAGTTATTTTTATACCTTTAAAGCGTTTTTGAAATCTTGCTACTTGTCCTTCTGTTTCATTAAAACTTGCTTTGCCTCCAGTCCATGCCGGATGAGATTTAGGATCAATGTCTAACTTTAGTGTATCGTTTTCTTTACCCCAAGTAGATCTTGTTTTAAATGTAGACCCATCAGTCATGACAACATTTATTTCATGGTAATCAGGGTGTATATTTTTTTTCATTTGAAAGTTCTTATAGTTAAATATAAATTAAAGTAAAGTTAGATTTTCTAACATTTTGCTATGAATTAATGAGTTTGAAACTGTTATATCTCTTGATTTTACTGTCCATTTATTGCCATTAGGTTCGCTTATTTTCCCTCCTGCTTCTTTTACGAGTAAGACGCCTGAACAAATATCCCATAAATTAAGATCTCTCTCCCAAAAACCATCAATTTTACCTGAGGCTACATAAGCTAAATCTAGAGCTGCTGAACCCAATCTTCTAATTCCTGAAGTTTTTTTAGACATATTATCTAGCTCAGCATAAAAGTTTTCATAAATTCTATTACCAAAAGGAATGCCTGTTCCTATTAAGCAATTTGTTAGTTCATGTCTTTTTGAAACTCTTAATCTTTTATTATTGCACCAAGAACCTTTTCCAAGAGATGACCAATAAAATTCATTTAAAATAGGATTGTAAATTACACCATCAGTTATTTCATTGTTTACCATTTTTGCGATAACAATAGATACATGAGGAATACCGTGTATAAAATTTGTAGTACCATCAATTGGATCAATGATAATTGTTTCACCTTCACCTTTTATGTAGCCTGACTCTTCAGTTAAATAGTTAACATTTGGAAAATAATATCTCAAAGTTTCTAATAAAGATTTTTCGACTTTTAAATCGGCGCTGGTAACAAAGTCTCCTAGATTCTTTGATTGAATTTGTAAATTTTCTATTTCACCAAAATCTCGAGCTAGTATCCTACCAGCTTTTCTTGCTGCTTTTTCAAAAATATTAATTGTTGCAGGCAACATTATTTTTTTATTTTTTCAACATAACTTGAGTCTACAGTACTTATTACTACAAAATCATTAGTTGTTATAAAAGGCGGGACTGTAGTTTTAATACCTCCTGTTAATACCGCAGGCTTGTATGATGACGCAGCAGTTTGACCTTTAACTACAGCCTCAGTCTCTTCAACTTTTAAAGTTATATTATCTGGAATCTCTAAACCAACAACTGATCCTTCATAAAATTGAAGATTAATATTATCGTTTTCAATTAGAAACTTAGACTGATTTTTAGTAATTATATCATCACCTATTTCAATTTGTTCGTATGTAGAGTTATCCATAAAAACAAATTTATTATTTTCAGAGTATAGATATTGACAGATTTTTTCATCAAGTATTGCCCTTTCAACACTCTCTGAAGATCTAAATCTTTCATTCATTTTAGTACCTTCACGTATTTCCTTCATCTCGACTTGTAAATAAGCACCACCCTTACCAGGCTGAGTATGTTGAGTTTTTAATACCCTCCATAATTTTGAATTAATTTCTAAAATATTTCCAACTTTAATTTGGTTACCATCAATTTTCATTTTTTTCCCTAAAGTATAATTTTTTAATTTTTAAATTTATATTTTTTATATTTCTGCAGTCTACTATATTAAAAGCAGGATTTAATAAAACTCTATTTTTATTTGTTATATCTTTGATTTTTTTTAAAATAAGTAAATTCCCTCTAAGTTTTATATATTCAATTTTTTTAATTGCCATCCTAATACTTAGGCTATTATCAAATCCACAATCCACGAAAAGTTGGAAGTTGGATTTTCCACATTTAGAAATTAACATTTTTTGAAAAGTTAATACGAATTCAGAACCAAAACCTTTAACAAAATAATATTTTAAATGAAGAATAGTTTTTTTTTTATATTTTTTATTCTCCCAAATAATGTCTACAGCTTGATCAAGCGTATTTATAGTAAAGGCATTTAATTTTTTTTTCACCTATAATAATTTTTTAAAATCAAGCATTGTCTCAATCATTCTATTTGAGAAACCCCACTCGTTGTCATACCAAGATAAAACTCTACAAAATTTTCCATTAATCACTTGGGTTTGAGTTAAATCAAAAACAGAACTACTTGAATTATGGTTAAAATCTATAGAAACTAGAGGTAAATCATTTGTGGTTAAAATATTTTTTAACCCTTTTGTTTTGCTGGCACTAATGACTAGTTTGTTAATATTTTCAACGGATGTTTTTTTCTTTGAAGTAAAAGTAAAATCAATTAGCGAAACATTAGGTGTTGGCACTCTTATTGCCGTTCCATCAAGCTTTCCTTTCAATTTAGGAATAACTAAACTTAGCGCTTTTGCAGCGCCAGTTGATGTTGGTATCATTGAAATAGCTGCGCCTCTTGCCCTTCTAAGATCACTATGATTTTGGTCAACAGTGCTTTGGTCACCTGTGTAACTATGTATTGTAGTCATAAAACCACTTTCAATTCCAACACCTTTATCGAGCACCATGGCAACTGGAGCCAAACAGTTAGTAGTGCAAGATCCATTTGAAATTATGTTATGCTTGTGTCTTAAAATATGATTATTTACACCTTGAACAATTGTGGCATCAACATTTGAGCCTGGAGCAGAAATAATAACTTTTTTTGCTCCTGCAGTGATATGAGCACTTGCTTTTTCTTTACTAGCAAAAACTCCACTACATTCTAATACAACTTCAACTTTAAGTTTTTTCCAGGGGAGGTTTTTTGGATCTCTTTCACTAAAAAATTTAATTTTTTTATTTTTATATTTTAATCCATCTTTCGTCTTTTTGATTTCAATAGGAAGTTTCCCATGAATACTATCAAACTGCATTAAATGCAAACTTGAGTCTAAGCTGCCAAGTTCATTTATTGCTACAATTTCTACCCCTTTTATTTTTTTTTCTAGAAAAGCTCTAAAAACTAATTTTCCAATTCTTCCAAAGCCATTTATAGCAATCTTCATTTATCCCTCCCTTGTTAAGTTAATTTTTGTTTAATTTTTTCAAATATAGCCTCAGCTGTGATACTGAAATGTTTATACACATCTTTATAAGGACCACTTGCACCAAAAGATTTCATACCTATGAAATTTTCATGATCTATATATTTTTCCCATCCATTAATTACCCCAGCCTCAACTGCAAAGTTTGGTTTACTACCAATTATTTCTTTTTTATATTTTTCATTTTGAATTTCAAAAAGTTCCATAGAAGGAAAAGAAATAACTCTAATATTTATATTTATTTCTTTTAACTTAATTGACGCAAGAAGGGCAATTTCAACTTCAGACCCTGATGCAAAAATTGAAGCATCATAGTTGGAATAATTTTTTATTATATAGGCACCTTTCATAACTAAGTTTTCTGCATAAGTATCTCTTTTATTGGTTTGGAGGCTTTGCCTTGTTAATGCTAAAATAGTCGGCCCTTGAGTTTCTAATGCTATTTCCCATGCTTCAATCGTTTCAACTATATCGCATGGCCTTATAACATTTAAATTTGGAATTGCTCTTAAAGCAGCTAAATGTTCTACGGGTTGATGAGTTGGACCATCTTCTCCAAGACCAATTGAGTCATGTGTCATAACATATACAACAGGTAATTTCATTAAAGCAGATAATCTGATTGATGGCCTGCAGTAATCAGAAAAAACTAAAAAAGTTCCTCCGTAAGCTTTTATACCTCCGTGTAAAGCTAAACCATTCATTATGCCTGCCATAGCATGTTCTCTTATACCATAATAAACATAACTACCTTTGTAATTTTCGGCGTTGAAGATTTCCATTTTTTTTGTTTTAGTGTTATTAGATCCTGTTAAGTCAGCTGACCCACCTAAAAAATTTTCAATATGATTATTAAGAATTTCAAGTGAATTTTCACTAGCTTTTCTTGTTGCATACTTTTTTTCATCATTCCCATAAGTTGTTTTGAAATTAATAATTTCAGCTTTAATATTAGAATCTAAATTTATATTAAAAAATTTTTTGTATTTAGGAGAGTGTATAAATTCTTTATTTTTATTCTCCCAAGTATTTTTAATTTCAGTGTTTCTATTTGCAAAACTTCTCCATACAGAAAGTAGATCCTCAGGAATTACAAATTCTTTATGACCCCAGTTTAATTTTTTTCTAGTAAACTCTACTTCTTCTTTACCCAAAGGGGATCCATGAGAAGAAGAGCTCGCTTCTTTATTCGGGGAACCAAATCCTATTTTAGTTTTACAACAAATAATAGTAGGCTTTTCTGAGCTTTTTGCATTACTTATTGCGTTATATATTTCCTCATGATTGTGACCATCAACATTTAATACATTCCAATTGTATGATTTGAAACGAACTTCAATATTATCACTACTGCTTAATGATATTGGTCCATCTATTGAAATTGAGTTATCATCAAAAAAAACTACTAGTTTATTTAATTTTAAATGGCCTGCTATACTACAGGCTTCATGACTCAAACCCTCCATCAAACAACCATCTCCAGCAAAAACATATGTATAATGGTCAATGCAATCTTTGCCTAATGTAGATGAAAGCTTGCTTTCAGCCATTGCAAATCCAACAGCATTTGATAATCCTTGAGACAAAGGACCAGTTGTTGTTTCTATGCCTTCTAACTCGCCATACTCTGGATGTCCAGCTGTTGAAGATCTAATTTGTCTAAAGTTTTTAATATCATCCAAGCTGATATCTTTATAACCTGTTAAATACAAACATGCATAAAGAAGCATTGAACCGTGTCCATTTGATAAAATAAATCTGTCTCTATCAATCCATTTTGGATCAGTTGGATCAAATTTTATATAATATTTAAATAAAACTGTAGCAATGTCTGCCATACCCATAGGCATACCAGGGTGGCCAGAATTAGCTTTCTCAACAGCATCAATTGACAAAAAACGTATACAATTGGCTAATTCAGATAGTTTTTTTGATTTTATGTTATTAGTTTCCAAATTTCCTCGGTATTTGAAGTCTTTTACACTAATATTAATATGCAATAAAGTGACATTTTTAAATATTCGAATTATAAAAAAGATATGAAAATTGATGAAAAAATATCTCTTTTAAAAAAGACTATTCATGAAATAAAAAATATTTCAGAAAATTTAGATAATGATCATATTCTTGAAAAAAAGATTGAAGAATTGAATAAAGAGTTATCAAGGTTAAAAAAAGGAATCAACGAAAGTATTGAAGAATTAGAAGAATTTATCGAGGAAGAAAATGCCTGATCTTGAAGTAAATGTTTTTAATCAAAAACTAAAATTATCATATCAAGAAAATGAAAAACAAAGATTAATAAAAGCAGTAGAAATCTTAAACAATAATTGGAAGAAATTTTCTCATCTACATGGCAAGGTTAGTGATATGAAGATTGTTACGCTTATTAGTTTAGAACTTCAAGACTCAATAGGGGATATTCAAGCTTTAAAAGATAAGTTTAATAAAAATCAATCTAATAATGAATCATTAAAAAAAGAAATTGAGTCAAAAAACAATAAATCAGCAGAAAGCATTGAAATTATTAAAAAACTTCAATCAGAATTAGATTATAAAAATCATGAATTATCGAAATTAGATTATATTTTAGATGAGCTTCATAATGAACTTTTAAATATTAAAAATAATATTTTAAACAAAAATCATGAATGAACTCGTTTCTCAAAAAATCATTTTGAGAAAAATTTTAACTCATAAGAGGGATTTAATTAAAAAAAACTCTAGTATTGAATTTAATGCTGAGGTTTTTGAAGAATTGAAAAAATATATTAATTTTGAAAAGATTCAAAATGTGGCAAGTTTTATTTCCATTCGTTCAGAAATATCAACAAATCACTTAAATAACAAAATTATGGAATTAAAAAAAACATTATCATTTCCTGTAATTAAAAAAAAATCAAAAGATCTTATTTTTAAAAGAGCTAAACTAAATAATACTTTTAAATTGGGTAAATTTAACATTCCTGAACCACCAAATGAAAATAAGGAAATAATACCACAGTTATTTTTTGTCCCTTGCTTAGGTTTTGATTTAAATGGATATAGGATAGGATATGGAGGAGGTTTTTATGATAAAACTTTTGCAAAATTTAAAAAATTAAATTTAGAATTTTACGCCGTAGGCTTTGCTTTTGATGATCAAAAGCAAATAAAAATACCTAGAGAGAGTTTTGATTATAAATTAGATTTCGTTTTAACTGAAAAACAATTATACAAGTTTTCATGAAAGTAATATTTATTGGTGATATTGTTGGAAAAGAAGCTAGAGAAGTTTTTATTAAAAAAATTCCATTTATAAAAACTCAATATGAACCCGATGTAATAATAGTTAACGCAGAGAATGCAGCTGCTGGTTATGGACTTACAAAAAAAATTGCAGTCCAATTAATTGATGCTGGCGTAGATTCTATAACTTTAGGAAATCATGCCTGGGATCAAAAAGAAATGTTGTCTTATATTGAAGAATGTCCAAAAATTGTTAGGGCACTAAATTACCCAAGTGGAGTACCTGGTAAAGGCTATTACGAATTAATTCTTCCTAACGATAAAAAAATTATAATTATGCAAGTCATGCTTAGATTATTTATGAATCTTTCTTTAGATGATCCATTTAGCGTGACTAAAAAATTACTTCAAAAAGAAAAACTTGGATCAACTTGTTCTGCTATTATAGTCGATATGCATGGTGAAGCAACTTCAGAAAAAAATGCCTTTGGTCATTATTTTGATGGACAAGTATCAGCTATTCTTGGAACTCATACGCATATTCCTACAGCAGATTCAAAGATTCTCAATGGTGGTACAGCCTATCAAACTGATGTTGGAATGACAGGTGATTATAATTCAGTAATAGGTATGGATAAAGAAAATCCAATTCATGGGTTTGTAAAAGGCTATAGATATGAAGGTAGATTTTTTCCAGCGGGTAATAAAGTAACTATATGTGGAGCATTCATTGAAACTGATGATAACACTGGATTATCATCAAAAATAGTGCCTTTTCAAATATAAAAAATTACATATATATGCCACAATATTGTTTTATTTAAATTGCTTTACTGACTACGAACAAAATACTTATAAAGAGTTATGGCAGGTCATTCCAAATTTAAAAACATTATGCATCGAAAAGGTGCTCAAGATAAGAAAAGAGCTAAAATTTTTTCAAGATTAGGTAGAGAAATTTCAGTTGCTGTAAAAGAAGGAGGGCCTGATCCTGAAACTAATATCAGATTAAGATCTGCAGTTGGATCTGCAAAGTCCTTAAACATGCCTAAAGAAAATATTGAAAGAGCAATTAAAAAAGGTGAGGGAAATGATCCTGATAGCAATTATGAAGAAGTGAGGTATGAAGGATATGGCCCAGATGGCGTTGCTATTATTGTTGAGGCACTTACTAATAACAAAAACAGAACAGCAGCAGAAGTAAGATCTAGTTTTAGTAAATATGGAGGTAATCTTGGTGAGACTGGCAGTGTAAGTTTTAGCTTTAAAAGACTTGGAAGCATTTCATTAAATAAAAAAAGTATCAATGAAGAAGAGCTTTTTGATTTTATAGTTGAAAATGGATCTGAAGACTACGAGCTTAACGAAGATGAATATAATATATATTGTGATCAAAAAAATCTCCATCAATTAAATCAAAAAATTATTGAGAAATTTGGTCCTACAAATTTTGCCGGACTAATTTGGAAAAGCGAAAATGAAATTTCTGTCTCAAAAGACAAAGCTGAAACATTATTTAAATTATTAAATATATTAGAGGAAAACGAAGATGTGCAAGCAGTATCTTCAAATTTTGATGTAAGTGATGATGTGTTGTCATCCTTGACAGTATAGCGAAAGGAAAATTATGCCTGATAAAGCTTGGAAAAAAAGAGAAAGAGATGTTGCGAATTATTTTAATGGTCAAAGAACACCTTTAAGTGGTGGAAATGGAAAAGTTACACGTGCTGATGTGATTCACGAAAAACTTTTTATTGAATGTAAATTAAGAGCAAAACATACTGCTGTTTCTCTTTGGGATGATACAGCAAAACTTGCTAAAGATGAAGGTAAAACTCCTGTTATAGCACTGTGTGAAAAAAATAGACCTGGTTTTTGGATTATGGTGCATAGCAATGATTTAGAAAAAATAAAGGATAAAGAATAATGGAAGAAGTTAATACAATAAATAATATTGCTTCAGAAAATGTAGATTTTTCTATGTTTGCATTATTTATGAGCGCAGATCTTGTTGTAAAATCAGTTATTATTATATTAATTTTAGCATCAATTTATTCTTGGAGTATAATTGTTTCTAAACTTTTAAGACTTCGACAACTTAAGCAAATGGAAAAGGAATTTGAAGAAATTTTTTGGTCAGGCAATTCTTTTGAAGACTTATATGAAACTTTAAATTTTAATAAACTTGATCCTAAATCAAAAATATTTTGTTCTGCAATATCAGAATGGAAAAAAAGTAAATCGACACATGAAGGTGAAATCAGTTCAAACATAGCATCACTGAAAGATCGAATGCAACGATCAATGATTGTGACATTTAATAAAGAAAGTGAAATAATAGAAAAGAATTTAACATTTTTAGCAACTTCAGGTTCAACCGCCCCATTTATAGGATTGTTTGGAACTGTTTGGGGCATAATGAATAGTTTTAAGTCAATAGCTGTAGCTCAGAACACAAATCTATCAGTAGTGGCACCTGGAATTGCCGAAGCATTATTTGCAACCGCACTTGGCCTTTTTGTCGCTATTCCTGCTGTTGTTGCATATAATAAAATCTCGAGCGATCTGTCAAAGTATTTTGTTTCTTTAGAAACATTTATGGATGAATTTACTACAATTTTTTTTAGGCAATTAGAGAAAAAATAAATTGATAAATTTAAATAACAATTTGACAAGAAAACGTAAAAGATATGCTCAAATGAGTGAAATTAATGTGACACCATTTGTAGATGTTATGTTGGTATTATTAATAGTTTTTATGGTTACGGCCCCTTTACTAACAGTTGGTATTCCGGTAGATCTTCCAAAAGTCAAAGCATCTGCTTTAACTGATCAAAAGGATCCATTAGAAATTACTGTTAAAATAGGTGGAGAGATATATCTAGGTGAGTCGCGGGTAAATGTAGATAATTTAATTCCACGATTAAATGCAATAACTGAGTTAAATAAGGAAGCCAGGATATATGTAAGGGGAGATAGAGTAGTTGCATACGGTAGGATAATGGAAATTATGTCTTTAGTTAACTCGGCAGGGTATATTAAAGTGGCTCTTGTCACTCAAAATCCAAAAGAAAATTAAACTTCATGCAGTCTTTCTATTACAAGGCTTTTAATTTTTTAGAAAATTATAAACTAGCCCATCTTGGCATTTATTTTTCTCTTTTGCTTCATTTATCTATTTTACTATTTGCTATAGGGCTTCCTGACTTTTTTAAACCTAAAAAAATTTCAATACCTCAAGTAATACCAATTGAAATATTAAATATTTCAGATGTTACTTCGTTAAAACCTAAAAAAGATAACATAGAGATTGATAATAAGGAGTCAAAAAAAATAAAACAAAAAAAATTTAGTTCTTCTGAGAATACCGAGATTAAAAAAATAGATTTAAGAGAAAAACCAAAGAAAATAATTAATAAAAATACCATTGATGATAGTCCAATACTTAAAAAACCTGACTCGAAAAATATTAACTTAAAGAAAAATGAAATTAATAAACCTAAAGAGCAAAAAAAAATAAAATTAGAAAATGTAGATTCTGTAAAATTAAATAAAATTAAACCAAAGTTAAAACCAAAAGCTGTTGAAGCAGTTGAAAAAAAAAGTGATGTAATAATTGAAAACAAAATAAAAATAGATATTCAAAAAGATAAAAAAAAAATACCAGACAAACCTAAGCTAATTGAAAAACCTGAGCCAGATTTTAATATTGCTACAATGCTAAAAGATTTAAGAAATGAAGATATATCTAATGTAATTGAAAATAATAAAGACGAAAAAGACGAAGAAGACAAACTGGCAGAAGATAATAAATCTAAAGAAGAGACAAATATAGAAGTATCAATTTCTGAAATGGACCTTGTTTTGCAGCAATTAAGAAGTTGCTTTAATCCAAGGGCAGGAACTCAAATTGTTGGAGATGAAATGGTAAAAATTAGTGCTAAAATTGATAGACAGGCTAATGTAAGAAAAGATACTGTACAAATTATTGCCACAAATATAAGTAATAGTAATCCTTATTATGAAGCAATTACAGAGAGCGCAGTGGCAACTTTATATAACCCGCTTTGCTCAAAACTTAAATTGCCTCTTAATAAATATGATTCATGGAAAGATTTAAAGATAACAATTGATTATAGCTGGATAAAAAATTAATTATTTATAAAATGAAATACATACTTATAATACTGTTTAGTTTAGTAACATTTAATACTTATGGTCTTGAATTAACACTCAGCCAAGGAACTGTAAAACCAACACCAATAGCTGTTAGTGATTTATTTTCTAATAATTCTTCTTTAGAAAAAATTGGTAAAAATATTTCTTCTGTAATTTCAGATAATTTGGAGAGATCAGGTTTGTTTATTCCTATTGATAAAAAAGCTTTTATCCAATCATCTGAGTCATTATCAAGTCAGCCTAGGTTTGAGGATTGGAAAGTAATTAAAGCACAACACTTGGTAGCAGGAAAAATTGAAAAAAATAATGATAATATTTCTGTTGAGTTTAGGTTGTTTGATGTTTTTGCACAAAAACAAATAGTAGGTAAAAAATATCAAACTAGTGAAAAAAACTGGAGACGTGTTGCCCATATTATTTCAGATGCAATTTTTCAACGTATAACAGGAGAGGGTGGTTTTTTTGATACTAGAATAGTTTATGTGGCTGAAACTGGACCAAAAGATAATAGACAAAAAAGATTAGCGATTATGGATCAGGATCAAGCTAATCATCGTTTTTTAACAGATGGATCTTATTTGGTTTTAACTCCAAGGTTTTCACCAAATTCTCAAAAAATAACATTTATGTCTTATGTAAAGGCTAATAGTCCAAGGGTTTTTATTTTTGATATAGAAACAGGTCAGCAAGAAATCGTTGGTGAATTTCCTGGAATGACTTTTGCTCCGCGTTTCTCACCAGATGGAAGTAAAATTGTAATGTCTTACTCTGATCCTGTTGTTGGTAATTCAGAAATTTATATATTAGACCTCCAAACAAGAGCGTCAAAAAGAATAACAAATAATTCGTCAATTGATGTTTCTGGTAGTTTTTCACCAGATGGAAAGAAAATTGTATTTAATTCTGATAGAACAGGCAGAAGACACATATACGTTATCGATAGCAATGGAAAAAACATTAAAAGAATAAGTAGAGAAAGGGGCAGTTATTATACACCAGTATGGTCTCCTAGAGGAGATATGATTGCTTTTACGAAGCAAGAAGGTGGTCAATTTTATATTGGAGTTATGGAAATTGACGGATCAAATGAAAGGATGATAGCAAAATCATTTCATGTTGAGGGGCCAACTTGGTCTCCAAATGGTAGATATTTAATGTATTTTAAAGAAGAACGTTCATCCTCAGATGGCAGTGGTGGTGAGTCAAATTTATATTCTATTGATCTTACTGGCTATAATGAGAGAAGAATTATTACTCCATTAGGAGGTTCTGACCCAGCATGGTCACCATTAATGCATTAATTTTAAAAGAAAATATTGATATTTAGAAAAAAAATATATGAATTAATAAAAAAAATGTTAATTAATGCATAGATTTATAAAGATATTACACATCGGGAGAATTTTTATATGATTATAAAATTACTAGCAAGTGCACTTTTAGTATTTTTTTTAGCAGCTTGTTCAACAACTCCAAAAGATACTGCAGACTCGTCAGGCTCAGGCTCTACATCCACATCTTCAGATGTGTCTTCAGGCTCAAGCGATGAAAGTTCTAGTTCTGATTCAGTTTCAATTGAACCAGGTTCACAAGAAGATTTGATTGTTAATGTAGGTGATAGAGTTTTCTTTAACTATGACAGTTCAGAATTAGATTCAGATGCTCAACAATTACTTCAGGATCAAGTAGCATGGCTTAAACAATATTCAAATGTTTCAGTTATTATTGAAGGTCATTGTGATGAAAGAGGAACCAGAGAATACAATTTAGCTTTAGGTGAAAAAAGAGCCCAATCAGTTAAAAATTACTTAATTAATTTAGGAATTTCTGTTGATAGAGTGTCAACAATATCATACGGAAAAGAAAGACCATCAGTAGTAGGATCTAACGATGGTGCCTGGGCCCAAAACAGAAGATCAGTAACAATTGTAAATTAATTTTATTTCCCATAAAGGCGCTATATTTATACAGCGCCTTATTTCTGTCTAAATAAAAAATAATATTCTCCATACAATGAAATATATTCTAGCCTTAACTTTTTTTATCTTTTTTAATTTTCATTTTAATTCATTAGGTGCCGAAGAATCTCTCACTATAAAACAACAACTTGATCGTATAATGCAAGAAGTAAGTGATTTAAACAGAGCTGTTTTTAATAAATCATTTGATAATAATGATTTGAATTTAAAAAACAATCAAGATGATACAGAAAGATTTACTTCAATTGATATTAGAATTTATGATTTAGAAAGAGATATAAAAAATTTAACTCTACAATTTGAGGATTTAATATTTAAACTAGATGATCTTTCTAATTACATCCAAAAACTAGAAACTGAGATAAATTTAAATAAAGAAAAAATTAAAAGTAAAGCAGAAATTCAAAATATTGAATCTAGTAAAAAAGAAAAACCAATAATACTAGAAGTAGAGGAAGAAAACACCCTAGGAAAGTTAATAATATCTGAAGACAGCAAGGAAATTATAAATAATGAGGAGAAAAAATCAAAAGAAAAAATAGCAAGTCAAGATCAAGAATTAAATAATTTGTCACCAGAAGAACAATTACAATTTGCATTGGATCAAATGATGAAAAAAAATTATAATAAATCTAAGATAACTCTCGAAACATTTATTGAAAACTTTCCAAATAACCCACTTTCTGGATCCGCACATTTTTGGTTGGGAAAAATATATTTGTTTGAGTCAAATTATAGAAATGCAGCTATTGTATTTGGAGAAGGTGTTCAGAAGTTTCCAAAAAGTATAAAGGCGGCTGAAATGTATTATGAGTTATCAAAATCTCTAAAAGAAATGAATAGATATTCTGAAGCATGTAAGACCTTAGCTTTATTAAATCAAAACTACAAAGGAAATAAGTTTATTAATGATCCTGAAAACATAAAAGATACATTGGACTGTGAAGAAGAAAATTAATGTCATTAGATGAGATTAAGTTTTTTTCCTATCTGAATAATTTAAAATGTTTTGAAAACCATCCACATGTTGCTGTTGCTGTATCTGGTGGACCAGATAGTATTGCCCTTGTTTATCTAATCAATAAATGGATTAAATTAAAACGAGGTAATTTATCAGCCTTAATATTTGATCATAAAATTAGAATTAATTCAGAGCAGGAATCTCAACAAGTAAGAGACATGTTATTAGATTTAAATATAAATGTTAAAATTTTAAAATCAAAAAAAAATAAACCAATAAAAAAAAATATGGAACAAGCAAGAAACAATAGATTTGATGGATTAATAACTTTTTGTAAAAAAAATAATATTCATCATTTATTTTTAGGTCATCATTTTGATGACAATATAGAGACGTATTTAATTAGAAAGATAAACGGTAGTAATTTTGAAGGTTTAGGATCAATGGAAGAAATTACTTATTTGAGCAAAATTCAAATCTTAAGACCTTTTATTAAAATAAGTAAACACTCAATACTTAGGTTTAATAAAGAAAAAAAATTATTTTTTGTTAATGATCCATCAAACAAAGATATAAATTATACAAGAGTAAAAGTAAGAAATTTTTTACAAAATAGAAATTATAAAAAATTGATTAAATATGATTTTATAAATTTGAAAAAAGAAATACCTTATTATAGAAATATGGTATGGGAGTGTTTAATTGAAGCCCTAACTGAAGTTACGCCAAAGAGTATTAAAATTAACAGAAATAAACTTTTAAAATTTGATGATCTAATAATTGAAAAGATTATTTTGCTTTCTTTAAAATTTTTTTCATATCAAAAATATAAATCAAGAAGTTCAAAAATTAATCTTTTTATTAGTGAAATGAAACAATCTAGCTTTAAGATCTTTAATTTAAGTGGTGTATCTATAAAAAAAAACAAAGAATTTCTTACATTTTTTCAAAAATAGGGCAAAAACTATTGTGTTTTTAGTTTTAATTCCTATGTATTAATAACAAATGAAAAATTTTAGTAAAAACATAATTTTATGGGTTGTTATAGGGATACTTTTAATTGCTCTTTTTAATTTATTTCAAAACAGCTCTTCAACTAATCAATCGAAAGAAATATCTTTTTCTGATTTTCTTATAGCTACGGATAATGGAAACATTTCAGAGGTAAAAATAGTTGGAAATAATGTTTCAGGTTTCTTTGAAGATGGAAGATCATTCTCAACATATTCACCTAATTACCCTGATTTAGTTGAAAAATTAAATCAATCTGGTGTTAAAATAGTTGCTGAACCATCTGAGAGATCTATGCATCCAATTTTAAGTGTTTTACTATCTTGGTTTCCAATGCTTTTATTAATTGGTGTGTGGATCTTCTTTATGAGACAAATGCAATCTGGTGGTGGTAAAGCAATGGGCTTTGGAAAATCTAAAGCTAAATTATTAAATGAAGCAGTCGGCAAAGTAACATTTGATGATGTTGCGGGTATCGATGAAGCAAAACAAGAATTAGAAGAAGTTGTTGAATTTTTAAAAGATCCAAAAAAATTCTCTCGTCTAGGTGGTAAGATACCAACCGGAGCTTTATTAGTAGGACCTCCTGGAACTGGTAAAACATTATTAGCAAGAGCGATTGCTGGTGAAGCTAATGTCCCTTTCTTCTCGATTTCTGGATCTGACTTTGTTGAAATGTTTGTAGGAGTAGGTGCTAGTAGAGTGAGAGATATGTTTGAGCAAGGTAAAAAAAATGCACCATGTATTATTTTTATTGATGAAATAGATGCTGTCGGAAGACATAGAGGTGCTGGATTGGGTGGAGGGAATGATGAAAGAGAACAGACATTAAATCAGTTACTAGTTGAGATGGATGGTTTTGAAGCTAATGCTGGTGTTATAATTGTAGCTGCAACAAATAGACCTGATGTTTTGGACCCAGCTTTGTTAAGACCTGGTCGATTTGATCGACAAGTTACTGTTTCAAATCCAGATATAATTGGAAGAGAAAAAATACTAAAAGTTCATATAAAGAAAATTAAAATTTCACCTAAATTTGATGCTAGAATTATTGCTAGAGGAACACCTGGTTTCTCTGGAGCTGATCTAGCAAATTTAGTAAATGAAGCAGCCTTGCTTGCTGCAAGAAAAAATAAAAGAATGGTAACCCTTGAAGACTTTGAGAATGCAAAAGATAAAGTATGGATGGGAGCTGAAAGAAGATCAAAAGTTGTATCAAAAGAAGAAATGGAATTGGTTGCTTATCATGAAGCAGGCCACGCAATTGCAGGACTGCACTCCCCGAACAAAGATCCAATGCATAAAGTTACTATTATTCCTAGGGGTAACACAGGTGGTGTAACATGGTTTTTACCTGAAAAAGATAAAGACTATCATAGATTAGATGAACTTAAGGATAATCTAGTTGTCTCTATTGGTGGTAGGGTTGCTGAGGAAATAATATTTGGAAAAGATAAGATATCAGATGGTGCTGGAGGAGATATTCAAGGGATAACTAGTATAGCTAGATCAATGATAATGAGATTTGGCATGAGTGATAAATTGGGAACAATACTTTATGACAACAATAATCAAGAAGTTTTTTTAGGTCACTCTGTGTCTCAATCAAGAAATGTTTCTGAGGAAACTGCTAATGCTATTGATAGAGAGGTAAAAAATTTAGTAGATGAAGCTACGGAAAAATGTAAAAAGATACTAACAGAAAACATAGATGAACTTCATATAGTTGCAAAGGGTTTACTTGAATATGAAACTCTTACGCTTGATGAAATGAAAGATTTGATCAAAGGTATAGCCCCTTCAAGAGATTTTGATGATGAAAATAAACCAAACCCAACTGTAAAGCCTTCAGTTCCAAAAACAGGTGGAACAACAACTTCTCCTCAAACTAATTAAATAAATCATACTTCTTTATTTTAGTTAATATATTCAATAAAAGGGTTTATGGGCAAAATATTTGGCACTGATGGTATAAGATGCTTAGTAAATGAAGAACCTCTTTCTGCCGAAACAACTTTAAAAATTTCTAAAACTGTAGGGTACCTCTTAAAATCCAGAAAAAAGAAAAATTCAAGAGTTATAATTTGTAAAGACACAAGATTATCAGGTTATCTATATGAACCTCTAATTACAGCTGGATTTATTTCAATGGGCATGGAAGTTATACTTGTTGGGCCATTGCCAACCCCAGCAGTGCCACATTTAATGAGATCTTTGAGAGCAGATATTGGTGTAATGATTACAGCGTCTCATAATACATTTGAATATAATGGTATCAAATTTTTTAATGCAGATGGATATAAAATAAGTGCAAAATTAGAACATCAAATTGAAGATATTATTTTAAATAAAAAAAAATATACTAAAATTATTAGTGGTAAGACCAGTACAGGAAAAGCAATTAGACTTAAGGATGCCTCGGGAAGATATTCTGAATTTTTAAAAAGCACATTAAATAAGAAAATAAAAATAAGAAAAATAAAAATAGTTTTAGATTGTGGAAATGGTGCAACTTATGAAATAGCACCAAATATATTTTGGGAACTGGGACATGAAGTTATATCTATAAATGACAAACCCAATGGAAGAAATATTAACAATAATTGTGGTGCTGTAAACATAAAAGAATTATCTAAAAAAGTAACTCAGGAAAAAGCAGATATAGGTTTTGCCTTTGATGGAGATGGAGATAGATTAATAATAGTTGATGAAAAAGGTAATGAAGTAGATGGCGATAAAATTATTGCATTATTTGCTAAATATCTTTTAAAATCCAAAGATATAAAATCTAAATATCCAATTATTACTACAGTGATGTCAAATATTGGATTAGAAAATTTTCTTTTAAATAATTTAAAAATCAAACTAAAACGTTCATCTGTAGGGGATATAAATGTCATACAAGAGATGAAGAAACACAACTCTATATTAGGAGGTGAACAATCTGGTCACATAATTTTATCTGAATATTCAAAAACGGGTGATGGTATTTTAGCGGCATTGAAAGTAACTGAGATAATATCGAAATTAAACAAATCATCTAGTTCAATTTTTAATTTATATAAAAACTGCCCACAAATTAAAGTTAACATACCCTTTATAAAAATATCTAAAGATTGTCTTAAATATATTGAAAATATCAACAGCAAAAAAATTAAAGATAAAAACATTAGATTATTAATTAGGTTATCTGGCACAGAGCCTCTGATAAGAATATTGGTTGAAGGAAAGGACTTAAAGTCAGTTCAAGAAAAAGTAAATATTATAAAAAAAGACATACGGATTAAACTTGGCAAATAAATCATTAATCCCAGAAGGTTTTAAAGATCATGTTGATTTCAATACAAACATTGAACATGAGTATAAAAATAAAATTATTGATATTTTTATATCTAATGGTTTTGATTTAGTGAAAACTCCTTTGGTAGAATTTTATAAAAACAACAACAATAATTGTTTCTTTATTGATTCAAAAAAGAAAGACCCTAAATTATTTGTAAGAGATGATATCACTCCTCAAATAATTAGAATAGCTTCATCAAGATTTAATAATAAAATTAGGCCTATGAAGTTTTGTTATTATGGAGAAGTTATACGTAAAAAAGGCAGTATGCTGCGCCCTGAAAGGCAGTTTTTACAAGTGGGTTCAGAAATAATTGGGTCTGATTCAATTTTTGCTGATATTGAAATTATTAGCTTAGCATATAAATCTTTAAAAAAAATTGGCATTAAAAATATCACTTTAGAACTTACATCGAATGTGTTTTTAGATATAATTTTTTCTAAAATTAAAGATGAAAAAACACTTAATAAGCTTAAAGTATTTATAAAGCAAAAAGATAAAAAAAATTCATTAAATTTAATTAATAGTAAAAAAGAAAAGATATTCTTAGAAAATTTGTTCGCTTTTACAGGAAGCTTTAAAGACTTAATTAAAGACATTAACAAACTCTCGATTTCAGATGAAACAAAAAAAGAAATACAAAATATAATAAAAATTGCAAAAATGATAAATTTTCAGAAAAATGATCAAATCTTTTTAGATTTAACTGAATTTAATAAAAAAAATTATCATGATGGAATAAAATTTACATTTTTTGCTAAAAATGTTCGTGGTGAAATTGCTAATGGTGGCCGTTATAAAATAAAAAATAAATTAAGAGAAGAATCAGCTGTCGGTTTCACCTGTTTTATGGATACCGTATTACGAGCTTCTTCATTTGAAAATAGTTCTAAAAAAATATTAGTACCTTTTGAAATTAATGATAATGTAAAAAAGAATTTAATTAAAAAAAATTTTATAGTTTTTTCTTTTTTTGGTGATATTTCTGATATAAATAAATCTGCAAAAAAATATTTCTGTTCACATATATACAAAAATAAAAGGATAATAAAAATATAGTGTTTTACACAATTGTAGGAACTCAATGGGGAGATGAGGGAAAAGGAAAAATAGTAGATTGGCTATCTTCAAAAGCAGATTTAGTGGTTAGATTTCAGGGTGGAAATAATGCTGGGCATACTATTAAAGTTGATGACGATGTATATAAACTTAATTTATTACCTTCTGGAATTATTAGAAATAAAAAGTGTTTAATAGGTAATGGGGTTGTACTTGATCCTTGGGCTTTAATTAATGAAATTTCTATTTTAACAGATCAAAAAATTCTTATTGATAAAAATAATTTATTAATTGCTGAAAATGTTTGTTTAATACTGCCTATTCATAAATTAATTGATGAAATAAATGAGCTCTCTAGAGGTAATAATATCATTGGAACGACAAAGAAAGGAATTGGCCCAGCCTATGAAGATAAGGTCGGAAGAAGAGCAATAAGACTATGTGATTTGAGTGACCATAAAACTTTAAAAAATAAAATTAAAAACTTATATGATTTTCATGAACCAAGATTAAAAAAATTTAACAAAAAAGCGGATTTTGAAAAAGCATTTGAAGATTTGGTTAAAATTTCCAGTGAAATTATTAATTTTAGTGCACCTGTTTGGAAAATAATTAATGATGCAGGAAAACAAAATAAATTTATTTTATTTGAAGGAGCTCAAGGTTCATTATTAGATATTGATTTTGGAACATATCCATATGTAACTTCTTCAAATACATCTTCTGGTCAAATTTTTTCAGGTACTGGTTTTGGTATAAAAGAAAATCATAATGTATTAGGTATTACAAAAGCCTATACAACTAGAGTTGGATCTGGGCCATTTGTTACTGAATTAGATGATGAAACAGGAGATCATTTTGTTGAAAAAGGTCAAGAATTTGGGACAGTCACAAAAAGAAGACGACGTTGCGGATGGTTTGATAGCGTTCTAGTAAAACAATCAATAGCAATAAATGGTATTACTGATGTTGTTTTAACAAAACTTGATGTTTTGGATGAAATAAAAGAAATAAAAGTCTGTATTGGTTATGAGTCAGAGAAAAAAAAATATAATTATCTCCCTTTTGATGAAAATCTGCATGATAAATTGATGCCAATATATGAAACAATACCTGGATGGCGTACATCGACTTTTGGATTAACTAGTTGGAATCAACTTCCAAAAAAAGCTCAAGATTATATAAATTTTTTAGAATTAAAAATCGAAAAAAATATCTCTATTATCTCTACAGGTCCTGATAGAGTTAATACAATTGATAGAAATAACTTATTGAATAATAGTTGACACTTGCTTTTGAAGTTTTTCGAAAGCTTTTTCTTCAATCTGTCTTACTCTTTCACGGCTAATTTTAAATTTTTTACTTAACTCTTCAAGTTTTATAGGTTTATCCCTTAATTTTCTTAATTTAATAATTTCTTTTTCTCTATCATTTAAAACTTCTATCGCTTGTTCAAAAATTTTCTTTCTATATGAAAGTTCATCTGCATTTGCTATTATATTATCTTGAGTTTCATTAGAGTCGACAAGCATATCTTGCCATTCTACATCCCCTTCATTTCCAATTTGAACATTTAATGATTGATCTCCAGAGAATAATCTGTTGTTCATGTCTAATACTTCTGCTTCTTTTACATTCAACCGAGCTGCAATTTCACGTGCGTTTTCTGGTGATAAATCACCAGAATCAATTGAACTAAGTTGGTTTTTAAGCTTTTTTAAATTGAAAAATAGTTTTTTTTGAGCAGCAGTTGTTCCAATTTTTACTAATGACCAGCTGTGTAAAACATATTCTTGAATCTGAGCTCTGATCCACCACATTGCGTATGTGGCAAGTCTAAATCCTCTTTCTGGGTCAAATTTTTTTACTGCTTGCATTATTCCTACATTACCTTCCGAAATAAGATCAGTAACTGGCAAACCATAACCACGATATCCCATGGCAATTTTAGCTACTAAACGCAAATGACTTGTTACCAGTTTATGAGCAGCTTCTGTGTCACCATATTCTTTATATCTCTTTGCAAGCATATATTCCTCATCAGCTGTAAGAATAGGAAATTTTTTGATCTCTTGTAAATAAATTGATAAATTTCCCTCAGATGAAAGTATTGGTAATTGCATGTCTGCCCTATATCATATTAAAATCTAAATTAATATTTTATTAGCAAATCCAATAAATTCTCCATATCTTCAGGCAAATTTGAGTTAAATTGCATATTTTTTTGCAATTTCGGATGAAAAAAACCTAAATGAACAGCATGTAGTGCTTGTCGTTGAAAGTTTTTTAAAATGAGAAATTTATTAAAATTTTTTTTATCTAATCCATATTTACTTATTTTATTTTTACCATAAATTTCATCTCCTACTATTGGAGCATTAATTGATGTTAAATGCAACCTTATCTGATGTGTCCTGCCAGTATGAAGTGCACATTCAACTAGAGAAGAATTTTGAAAAGATTTAATCAACTTTATTTCAGTTTTTGAAAACTTCCCATCTTTCTTATTATTTAAGGTCATTTTTTTTCTATTTATTTTATGTCTTTCAATATACCCTTCTATAATTTGATTAGAAGGTACTCCCCAAGTGATAGCTTGATATTTTCTAGAAATTGAATGCAGTTTGAACTGATCAGCTAAATGTATATGTGTAAAATTATTTTTTGCAATTACCATTACTCCGCTAGTATTTTTATCTAATCTATGAACGATACCAGGCCTGTTATTTCCATTAATATCACTGAGTGTATTTTTTGAATGATGAATTAAAGCCTGAACTAATGTTCCTGTTTGATTTCCAGGCGCTGGATGAGTAACAATACCCGCCTGCTTATTAAGCACTATTAAATCATCATCTTCATAGATAATATCTAGAGCTATATCTTCACCTGAATATTTTGTTTCTTTAGATTTTAATATAGAAATTTCAAAACTATCATTTTCTCTCACTAAATATGACGGATCAAGTATTGGAATATTGTTTAATTTAACATTCCCACTTTTAATCAACGTTTTAATTTGCATCCGCGATAGCTTACCAACTTTTTTGGTTAAAATCTTATCTAATCTAATTGAACTTAACTCTTTATTTATATTTACTTTGTGAGTATAGGTTTCATCCATGAGTAATAGTTTTCTTAAATTTATTGTTATATTTTTAGCAGTATTAATATTTATATGTTTTGCATTTCTTTTATATGGTTTGTATTCTAAAATTTCAAACACTCAAGATTTATCCAATAGCGAAATAACAAATTATTCATTAAATCTTAAAAATTCTGAGAATATTAAAGATATAAAAGTAATTGATGAAAATAATGTATTGGTAGTTATTTCTGATGATGACCAGTCATACTTAATTATGTATAATTTAAAAGAGAATAAAATTTTATTAAAAATAGATAGATGATATGAGTAAAGATAAAGAAAATAGCTTTGAAAAAAATTTGCAAAAACTTGAAATAATTGTTGAAAAGCTTGAGTCTGGTGAAATTGATTTAGAAGAGTCAGTTCAGCTATATGAAGAAGGCATGAAAATTAAGAAAATTTGTGACAAAAAACTAAAAGATATTGAAATGCAAATTAAAAAAATAAAGATTGAGGACAACAAAGTTACGAAAGAAGATTTTTAATTTCATGAGTCATAATCTTTTAGATAAAATTAACTTTCCTTCTGATTTAAGAAAATTATCATTACTTGAATTGGAAAATTTATCAAATGAACTTAGAAATAAAACTATTGAAACTGTTTCAAAAACTGGCGGACATTTAGGTGCAGGCTTAGGTGTTGTGGAGTTAACAATAGCTTTACACTTTGTATTTAATACGCCAAGAGATAGATTGATTTGGGATGTTGGTCACCAATCTTATCCTCATAAAATTTTAACTGGTAGAAAAAATCAAATTGAAACTTTAAGACAAAAAAATGGTTTATATGGATTTGTAAAAAGAAGTGAAAGTGAGTATGATCCTTTTGGTACTGCTCATAGCTCCACATCTATTTCTGCAGGAATGGGTATGAAAATTGCTAAGGATTTAAATAAAGATGATGCTAAAATTATATGTGTTATTGGTGATGGGTCACTTAGTGCAGGCATGGCATACGAAGCATTGAATAATGTGGGCGCTAGCAACAAACAAATAATAGTAATTTTAAATGATAATGAAATGTCAATTGACAGACCTGTTGGCGCAATGAGTAATTATTTAACAAAACTACTTTCTTCTAAACAGTACACAAATGTAAGAAGTTTATTAAAAAAAATATCTTCAAAGTTTTCAGATTCAGTTTCAAAAACTTTATACAAAGCTGAAGAGTTTTCAAAGGGTTTAGTGACCGGAGGTACTTTATTTGAAGAATTAGGTTTTTATTATTTAGGGCCGATAGACGGTCATGATATTAAAACTTTAGTTCCGATATTAAAAAATATAAAAAATTCAACTGTTGATAAACCAATATTTCTTCATTGTGTTACAAAAAAAGGAAAAGGGTATGAGCCTGCAGAAAAATCTAATGATAAATTTCATGGTGTAAACAAATTTGATGTTAAAACAGGGCAATCTTTAAATTTATCAAATAAAAAAACATACTCTTCAATATTTGGAGAAACATTGTCAAAAGCTGCAGAAAGTGATGAAAAAATAGTAGCGATTACCGCAGCTATGATGAGTGGAACTGGTTTAGATATTTTTAATTCTGAGCATCCTAATAGGCTATTTGATGTTGGTATTGCCGAACAACATGCAGTAACAATGGCCGCAGGCCTTGCTACAGAAGGTTTTAAACCATATGTAGCAATTTATTCAACTTTTCTGCAACGGGCTTATGATCAAATTGTTCATGATGTGGCATTACAGAAGCTTCCTGTAAGATTTGCAATTGACCGTGCTGGGCTAGTGGGAGCAGATGGGCCAACACATGCCGGTTCATTTGATATTACTTTTCTGTCAACACTTCCAAACTTTATAATTATGGCACCAAGTAATCCAATTGAATTAACTAGAATGATCAATACAAGCGTTTTAATTAATGATAGACCTTCGGCATTTAGGTATCCAAGAGCAACTAGTGAAATAGATCTGGGCGATAATAATATTGATCCCATTGAAATAGGAAAAGGCATTATTCTTGAAGAAGGTAATAATTTAGCAATATTAAATTTAGGCTCAAGATTACAAAGTTGCCAAGAAGCAATTCAACTTCTTAAGACTTATAATCTGTACCCCACTCTGGCAGATGCTAGATTTGCAAAACCAATTGACACAAATTTATTAGATCAATTACTAGATAATCATCAATACTTAATCACTATTGAAGAGGGTTCAAGCGGTGGATTTAGTTCAAGTATTTTAAACTATATTCATAATGAAAGAATCAAAACTACATCAACTAAAATAAATAATATTTTTTTTCCAGATAGATTTATTGATCATCAATCTCCTGAAGATCAATACGAAGAAGTAGGAATGGACGCCAAATCTATTACTAGAAAAATTAAAAAAATTTATGAAAATAATGTAATAGATTTTCAATCTTACAACAACAATATAAAAAATTGATTTTAAAAAAACTTCGTCTTGATCAAATTCTTTTTAATAGAAAATTAGCTGAAACTAAATCAAAAGCTCAAGCTATGATTATGGCT
>CABXIT010000019.1 GCA_902512325.1 uncultured Alphaproteobacteria bacterium
TGTCGTATATATTCATATACTTCGTGGTATGTATTATGGTTCATATAAATATCCAAGAGAGCTTAATTGGATACTTGGAGTTTTTATTTATCTTCTAATGATGGCAACAGCATTTATGGGATATGTGCTGCCATGGGGTCAAATGTCTTACTGGGGAGCAACCGTTATTACAAATTTATTTAGTGCTATCCCTGTTATTGGTGAAGGATTAAAAACTTGGCTTTTAGGAGACTACACAGTTGGTAATGCAACTCTTAATAGATTTTTTGCTTTACATTATGTTTTGCCTTTTGTTATTTTAGGCATAGTAGGATTGCATGTTGCTGCAGTTCATGTTCATGGCTCAAACAATCCAGCGGGAATCGATATTAAATCAAAAAATGATACAGTAAGATTTTTCCCATATATGGTTATGAAGGATGCTTTAGCAACTTGTATTTTTGGAGTAATAATTTCTGCAGTAATTTTTTTCGGTCCGAACTTAATGGCTGAAGTCGACAATTACATACCTGCTGATCCACTTGTAACACCCGCTCATATAGTTCCCAATTGGTATTTAGCTCCTTTTTACGCCATATTGAGAGCAATTCCAGATAAGCTAGGTGGTGTCCTATTAATGTTTGGATCTATTGCAATATTGTTTGTGCTTCCTTGGTTAGATAGATCAAAGGTGAGAAGTTGTAACTTTAGACCGATATATAAATGGTTTGTAATGTTATTTTTTGTTAATTTTTTTATTCTTGGATATGTAGGCATGTTGCCAGCTGAAGGGTTATATCTTTTAATAGCAAGAATAGGTCTTGTTTATTATTTTGGTTTTTTCTTAATAATAACACCATTTATACATATGATTGAAACGCCAAAAAGTCTTCCTTTAGGGATTAGTGATGTTTATTTAGGGGGCGGTAAAGAAACACCTACCCCGAATGTACAAAAAGAGATCATTTAATCGATGAGATTTATTATTATAATTTTACTTTTTTTATTATCTACAAGTATCTCTGCTGCTGAATCAAATTCAGGGCCGATACCTAAGCATAAATGGTCTTTTAATGGAATTACAGGTACTTTTGATAGAGCAGCGTTGCAAAGAGGTTTTAAGGTTTACCAAGAAGTCTGCTCAGGATGCCATTCAATGAAATTATTGTATTATAGAGATCTGATAGATATTGGATTTTCTGACGCAGAAGTGAAAGCTATTGCTGCTGAATACACAGTTCTTGATGGACCTAATGACGAGGGTGAAATGTATGAGCGAGATGCAAGACCGGCAGATAGATTTGTTTCTCCTTACGCAAATGATAATGAAGCTAGATTAAGTAATAATGGTGCTTATCCACCTGACCTAAGTGTAATAATAAAAGCTCGAAAATATGGTGAAGATTATATTTATAATTTTATTCTAGGCTACGAAGAACCACCTGAAGGAATGGAAATAGGCGATGGAATGTATTACAATAAATGGGCAGGGGGTAACCAAATATCTATGCCACAACCAGTATATGATGGTAGTGTTGATTATGATGATGGCACAGATAATAATGCAAAACAACTTACAGAAGATGTAGTTACTTTTTTAAAATGGGCAGCTGAACCTGAACTAGAAGTAAGAAAAAATCTTGGAATTAAAGTTATCTTATTCTTTCTAGTTTTAGGTACATTTATTTATTTTGCTAAAAATAGACTCTGGAGAGAAGTTAATTAAACATTAAAAAGGAAGTGCATTACATCCCCATCTTTAACAATATAATCTTTACCTTCTTGTCTTAATTTTCCTGCCTCCCTACTGCCAGCCTCTCCATTAAACTCTATAAAATCTTGATATGCTATTGTTTCAGCTCTAATAAAACCTTTTTCAAAATCAGTATGTATTTTTCCAGCAGCTTGTGGTGCTAAGGTATTTTTGTTTATTGTCCAAGAACGTGTTTCTTTAGGTCCGCAAGTGAAATAATTAATTAGATCTAGTAAATCATAACCGCTTTTAATTACCTTTGTAAGTGTTGTATCATTTAATCCCATCTCTTTAATCATTTCAATTTTTTCCTCTTTATTTTCTAGTTCAGCTATTTGAGATTCAATTGATGCAGAAATAATTACTGAATTATGATTATATTTAATAGCATATTCATCAACTTTTTTAGAAAGTTCATTTCCTTTTTGAACAGAATTTTCATCAACATTACAAATATAGAGCATTGGTTTAATTGTAATTAGATTAAGAGTATTAATGAATTGATTATCTTCTTCGGAGTATTGATTATTTTGTAAAACATTTAAATCACTTAAATTTGCTAAAAGTTTTTCAATTATACTTATTTGATTTTTAATAATTTTATCTCCTTGTTTTGATTTTTTTTCTAGAGAATTTTTTTTTATTTCTAACGTTTCAATATCTGATAATTGAAGTTCAGTATTGATAGTTTCTATATCACTGAGAGGATTAATATTATTAGATACATGTGTAATATTATCATCTTTAAAACAACGAACTACATGAGCAATAGCATCGACTTCACGAATATGACCTAAAAACTTATTACCCAAGCCTTCTCCCTTAGATGCACCCTGAACTAGTCCAGCAATATCAACAAAATCCATATACGAAGGTATTATTTTTTCGCTTTTACCAATTTTACCTAATACTTCTAATCTTTGATCTGGAACAGCCACTCTTCCAACATTAGGTTCAATAGTAGCAAAAGGATAATTTGCCGCCTCCGCTTTGTTTGACTCAGTCAAAGCATTAAATAATGTTGACTTACCAACATTTGGCAATCCAATAATCCCACACTTAAAACCCATTATTTGCCTTCAGCTAACTTTGTTAAAAAAAGGCTAGTATCATTTAAAAGTATATTAAAATTTTTTGTTATATTATCAAGTTGATTGTCAATCTTCTTTATTTCATCTTTATTAAATTTATTTAGCACATAGTTTGAAACTAAATGTTTCATTCCAGGATGGTCAATTCCTAATCGAATCCGGTAATAATCATTACCAATCATTTCATCAATACTCGATAGACCATTATGACCACCATTGCCCCCTCCTAATTTTATTTTGACCTTACCTAACTCCAAATCTAAATCATCGTGAATGATGAATATCTTATTTTTTTCTATTTTATAAAAACTAATTATTTCTCTAATTGGTTGCCCTGATAAATTCATAAAGTTTAGAGGTTTCATTAATAAACATGAATTATTTGCAATAATACCTTTGAAGATTTCTTTTTTAGTGTCTTTTTTAAATGGTACAAAATTATAAAAGCTCGCAAGTTTATCTACCAGATTAAATCCAATATTGTGTCTTGTATTAATATACTCTTTACCTGGATTCCCCAGACCACATATTAAAAACATAATTATTTATAAAGTATTTTATTTAGATTCTTCTTTAGAGTCTTCTTTATTTTCTTCTTTTTTATCTTCAGGTTTTTCTTCTTTAGAATCTTCAGTAGATTCTTCTTCTTCAGCAGGTTTTGTTTCCACTTCTACTGTTGGCGGTACTAACGTAGCAACTACAAAGTCCCTATCTGTTATTGTTGGTATAACACCATCAGGAAGTGTTATATTACTTATCTTTATTGAATCGCCAATTTCACTATTAATAAGATCAAATTGAAGCTCATTAGGTATGTTGTTGGCATTACAGCTAAGCTCTACTTCACGTCTAACTAAATTAAGAACACCTCCTTTTTTTAACCCAGGACAGGTTTCTTGATTTAAAAAATTAACATGTACCTCAACAGTAACTTTTGTGTCATTTTGAACACGTAAAAAATCGAAGTGAATTAATTTATCACTTACTGGATGATATTGTAATTGTTTAGGGAGTACCTTCTCTTTTTTTCCATTAATATCAATATCAATAATTGTAGAATAAAACGAACCAGTATGCATTAATTTTAGTAGAATTTTACTTTCAAATGCAATTTTTGTAGGTTCTGTACCTTTACCATAAACTATGCCTGGTATCATGCCTTTATTTAGCAAAGAGTATGTTGATCCGGTATCTTTAGATCTCTCAATTACTTTATATTTTTCCATATTTAAATTTGTTAGTTTTTATTCAAAAAGGGCAGAAACAGATGAATCACTGTTGATCCTTTTTATGGCTTCACCCATTAAAGGAGCAATACTGATATGTCTAATATTTTTTGTATTTTTTACATCATTTGACGCTTGTATACTATCTGTCAGGACCAATTCTTTTATAGAAGAGCTTTCAATTTTTTTCAAAGCCTCACCCGATAAGACGCCATGGGCTATATATGAATATATTTCTTTAGCACCATTCTCTTTAAGAGCTTGCGCCGCATTACATAAGGTGCCTGCAGAGTCAGCAATATCATCAAGTAAAATACAAGTTTTACCTTTTACATCACCAATAATATTCATTACTTCTGACTCCCCAGCTTTTTCTCTCCTTTTATCAGCGATTGCAAGACCAGCATTTAAGCGTTTTGCAAAAGCCCTGGCCCTTACAACACCGCCAACATCAGGAGATGTAATTACCAAATTATTATTATTAGTAAATTTTTCTTTCATATCTTTTATTATTGGTGGTGCAGAAAAAATATTATCTAGGGGAATATCAAAAAAACCTTGTATTTGTCCTGCATGTAAGTCCATTGTTAAAACTCTATGAGCTCCAGCTGATGTTATTAAATTTGCTACTAGTTTTGCTGTTATAGGGGTACGAGGGCCTGTTTTTCTATCTTGACGAGCATATCCATAATAAGGAATAACGGCAGTGATTCTTTTAGCTGAACCTCTTTTAGCTGCATCTATTGTAATTAATAATTCCATAAGATGATCATTAGCTGGATGTGAAGTTGATTGGATTATAAAAACATCTTCCCCTCTTATATTTTCATTAATTTCAACGAATATTTCTCTATCTGCGAATCTTCTAAGTGATGCATTTGCTAAGCCAACCCCAATATAGGAGCATATTGCTTCAGCTAAACTTTTATTACTGTTGCAGGCAATAATCTTCATTTAATATTTTTTACCAATATATAAGTATACAAATAGATCAACCATTAAGTAAGAGAGATCAAATTAATCAGCCTTCCTGCAGTCTTTTTATCTTTATGAATAGATCTTCGATGACTAAAAAATAGACTTTTGTTTGAATAAGTATCTAAATTAATATTATGTATTTTTTTTAAACCTAATTCTTTTAATTGATACTTAATTAATGCTCTAAGGTTGAAAAAAAATTTGATATTATTTTTTTTTATAAAAAAACTTGAATATCTTGAGTTTTTTTTACAAAATCTTTTTTCAAAACTTCTATCTACTTCATAATTTTTTGTACCTAAACATGGGCCAATTATAGCAGTTAGACTACTTCTATCAATATTGTGTTTATCAAATATATTGATAGCATTTTTAGAAATATTTTTTAATGCACCTTTCCAGCCTGAATGTAAACAGCAGACAAATTTATACTTATTATCATAAATAAAAATTGGAGCACAATCAGCAGTCAATATTCCTAAAACCACATTATCTAAAGAACTGATTATTCCATCAGCTTTGAATTTTTTATTAATATTAGAGTTATTAATTTGAACTACTTTAGAAGAGTGGATTTGATCAATTAATATTAATTTTTTTTTTTGTAATTTTAATTCCTTTAATGCTTTAATTCTATTTTTATAAACTAGTTTTTTATTATCTCCGCTAGAGATACTACAATTTAATGATTTAAATTCGTTTTTTGAAAAACCATTTAATCTAGTAAAAAACCCATGAGTTATTTTAGTATTTTTAATACTATAATAATTTTTTTTTAAAGACATGATATCACTAAAACTTTGAAAATTTCTCCCATTTGAAATTTATTTATTAGACGCTCATAATCTAATTCTATTTTTTTATAAGTTTTTCCACTTTTATTTTTTTGCAATTCTTCTTTTCTTTTTTTTAAGCCACAACCAATTAAAAAATCTTTTTGATTGCAGAATAAGTCTATTTTTAATTCATTTTTATAAGCAATATGTATTAAGTCATCAAAATTTACATAAGCTGTAATATCTTGATTTCCTAAATTTTCAAATAAATGAGTTTTTTTATGATTATAAATTGTTTGTAAGGTGAAATTGTTAGGTAGATTTTTATAGCCATAATCTATAGTTATGCATATCCCACTATTTTTTTTTATATATTTACAAACTAAATCAAAATATTTTTTTCTAGAGTCTGAAATTTCAGCTACTTTTACATGATTAAATTTTTCTAAATTTTTTAATAGGTCTACGTTTTTAACCTCTTCTGATATGAAATTAAATATTTTTTTAGCTTCATTATATTTTATATATTTTTCATACCATTTATTTTTTTTATAAAACTGTCTAATTGGAAAGCAATCAAAGAATTCATTAGAATATATAATAGAAGGTCTATTATTTTTTTTAATATCAAGCTCTTTAATCCAGTTAACTCTTTGAAAATTTATATTACTTAAATTATTTTTTTGTTTGATTATTAAGGTTTCATTTTTTTCTATAAGAGTAAGATTAATAGCATTAAGAAAATTTTTGTTTATATTTGCGGTACGTAAAATATCAATAATTAAAGTACCTGTACCTGGTCCTAATTCAATTAAATTAAATTCATTGTTAATATTTTCATTCCAGAAATTTATTAAAAAAGCACCAAGCACTTCTCCAAACATTTGAGATATCTCTGGAGCAGTTATAAAATCATTCTTTTTTCCAATTACTTCATTTTTAATATAATAACCATTGTTACCACTCAAACAAAATTCCATAAACTGGCTAACATCAATACTCCCTTTTTTTGCAATTTCTGAAATAATTATTTCTTTAATTTTCATTTACGAAATAAAATTATTAAACCTGAAAAAAATAGAGGAATGCATAAAAGTTGACCCATGGAAAAGTAATTAAAATATAAACCTAAATGTAAATCAGGCTCTCTTAAATATTCAATTATAAATCTAGAAATTGAATATATAATTAAAAATAATGCACTTATATTTCCAATTGAATATTTTTTTGGATTTTTATTAAAATAAAAAAATAAAATAATAAATAAAACTATTCCTTCAAAAAATGACTCGTATAATTGTGAAGGATGTCTTGGACTACTATCAATTTGAGGGTAAATAATTGCAAAAGGAAAATTTGTAACTCTCCCATACAATTCTGTATTTATAAAGTTAGAAATTCTACCTAAAAATAAACCAATAGGAGCTACTATTGACACTAAATCTGACAAATAAAAAAATTTAACACTATTTTTAATTGAAAAGACATAAGTTGAAAATATGATTCCAATTAATCCTCCGTGAAAAGACATCCCGCCTTTCCATATTTCGAATATATAGAAGGGTTTTGAAAAAAATAAATTTATTTGATAGAAAAGAACGTAACCTATTCTTCCTCCTATTATTACCCCTATAACTGCCCAAATAAAAAATTTATCAATTTGAACATCTGAAAGGAGATTGTATGACTTTTTATTATACTGTTTAATTAATATTGAGCCAAAAATAAATGCCAAGATATATGCCATACTGTACCAACGAATATCTATAAAGCCAAAAGATATAATTATGGGATCTATTGAAGGTTGAATTAAAATCATTTTGTTTTAAATAGGTTACTATATTATGGTTAATAAAAGCAAAATTTTATCAGACTTATCAAAAATTGCCGTTGATGCAATGAGTACCTTCTCTAGCTTAAGAAAAGAAATTGAAACAATGGTATCCTTACGTGTTAATAGAGTTATTAATAAAATGAATCTTGTAAAAAGAGATGAGTTTGATGCTCTTAAAAGATTGGTTCAAAAACTAATAATAGATAATGAAAAATTAAAAAAACCTAGGAAAAAAAACATTATTAAGAAGAAAAAAACTGCTTCTAGAAAAAAAAAGACTAAAAAACGTTAATTATTCACATTTTTTTGGTTTATTAATTTTTTTGACTTGCGAAACATCTTATTAATTTAGTAAAACTATATCTAGTACTTAAAAAAAATATAATACTAGATAAAGTATGGATATCGAAAATATACCCTTAAATCCAATAGATATAGTTGAGGAAGTAATTTATGAGAAGAATTGGAGTTTTAGCAGAGCTGACGATCATGAATTAGTTGCTGATATTTCTTCAAAATGTTGTCAATACAGACTTTATTTCACTTGGTCTGAAAATATTAGAGCTATAAGTTTTACTATAACTTTTGATTTAAAATTTCCTAAATCCAAACTCATTAAAGCCTATGAATTAATTGGTTTAATTAATGAAAAACTATGGTTAGGTCATTTTGATATCACTAGTAAAAATGGCATTCCTGCATTTCGTCATACTATTTTGTCCAACTCAGATATTGATTTTTTGCATAAAAAATTAGTCAATTTGGTTGATATAGCTATATATGAATCAGAAAAGTATTATCCATCATTTCAACAGGTGCTATTCGATGAAATTGAGCCTGCAGAGTCCTTATTATTTACTGATTTTGAAGTTCTTGGTTCGGCCTAAAAAACTGTATATTTTTTTTAAAATATAATTAATAATCATTTATGAGCAAAGTTTTATTAGTTGGATGTGGTCATATGGGTACAGCCTTAGTTAAGTCTTGGTTAAATTTAAAATCACATTCCTTTACAGTTGTAGATCCATTTAATCATAAAAAATTAAAAAATATATTTAAGAATAAAAAAATTAAAATTTTGAATAAAGCGCCAATTCAAAATGAAATAAAAAAATTTGATTTAATTATTTTTGCAGTTAAACCTCAAATTGCTGATAAAGTTATATCCGAATATAAAAATCTAGAATTTAAAAAAAATTCAATAATAAGCAGTATCATTGCAGGAAAAAAAATAAATTTTTTTAAAAAGCGTCTTAAATATGCAAAACAATTTGTTAGAATAATGCCAAATATGCCAGCTTTAATTAGAAATGGCGTATCCTGTTTTGTTTCAAGCAACAACCTAAGCAATATTAATAAAAAAAAAATAAATAAACTTTTTTTAACAGTTGGAAAAACAGTATGGCTTAAAAATGAAAATCAAATTGATAAAGCAACTGCTGTATCTGGAAGTGGGCCTGGTTATGTTTTTGCTTTAATTAATTCTTTTGAAAAAGCAGCACAGAAACTTGGATTTTCAAAAAATCAATCTAGAGAGTTGGTTATAACAACTATTTTAGGATCAATTAATTTAATGGAGCACACAAAAAAGGAACCTTACGAATTAGAAAAATTAATTGCAGTCAAAGGAGGGACTACTGAGGCGGGATTAAAAAATTTAAAAAATTATAAAATAGATAAAATTATATATAAAACTTATATGTCAGCTTACCGAAGAGCAAAAATACTTGGTAAAAAAAATTAATGATCGACTTTGAAATAAAAATTGCTGAAAATACCTTGAAAAAACTTCATATTAAATCATGGAATACATTAACTATGCATGATGTTCTTGGAAAAAATATAAAAAAACAAAAAAATATTAATACCAAAAACGACTTATTGAAAAATTTAAATAGGTACGTAGATAATATTTTAATAGAAAAAACAAAATATATAGAAAACTCATCTACTAAGGATATGTTATTTGAGGTTTTAATGGCAAGATTCGATATTCTTCAAGAGAACAGAGTTTCTTTTATCAAAATATTTAAAGAATTAAAAAAATCTCCTAAAAAGATTTTCAAGCTATTTCCATCTTTTCTTGAAAGTATGATAGTTTCAGCTGAATTAGCTAAGTTTAATGTTAATGGTATAAAAGGTTCAATAAGATTGAAAGGGCTTTTTATAATATATTTTATAACATTTTATGCATGGGTTAACGATAACACTTTTTCTTTAGAAAAAACAATGAATGCTCTTGATAAAAATTTAGATCACGCTGAAAAATTTGGTAAATACTTAAATTGAATAAGATAATTACATATAAAGAATTCGAGGCAGTAGATATTAGAGTGGGAACTATTATATCAGCTGAAAAAAATTTAAAATTAAATAAACCCTCAATTATTTTAAAAATTGATTTTGGGGAAAAAATTGGGATTAAAAAAAGTTCTGCTCAGTTAATACAAAATTATAAATCAAAAGATTTAATAAATAAGCAAATCGCAGCAGTAGTAAACTTTAAATCAATACAAATTGGTAATTTGATGTCTGAAGTATTAGTTCTTGGATTCCCAGACAAAACAAATGCACCTATACTTATTGAACCAAATAAAATGATACCTAATGGGGGTAAGCTTTTTTAAATTGGAAGTTGTATTAAGGATTTTAGACCACCATAATTAGATTTTGATAATTTTACTTCACCTCCGTGCGCCCTTATAATATCTCTAGTAATAGATAAGCCTAATCCACTTTCTCCCTTTAGTTTATTACGAGATGGATCTAATGAAAAAAATGGTTTGAATACATCCTCATAATTTTTATCAGGTATACCTGGACCATCATCTTCTATTATTATTGTGCAGCCATCATCATTTAAAAATATTTCTATATTTAATTTTTTAGAATATCTTACAGAATTATCAATAATATTTTGAAAAGCTCGCTTTAATTGTATAGGCCTCCCTGAAGTTTTGACTATATTTTTTTCTAAAAAATTAATATTATTTTTTTTTAAATCTATGTTTTTTATTATATCCTTTATTAAATTATTTAAATTAATGTTCTCAATTGGTTCAGGTGCCTCTGATCTAACAAAATTAACATAACTATCAAGCATTGCAGTCATTTCATTTATATCTAACTCCAATTCTTTTTTAGCTTTTTCATCTTTTAAAAGTGATAATTGAAGCTTCATTCTTGTTAGCGGTGTCCTAAGATCATGACTAACTCCTGCAAGCATATCAGTACGCTGTTTTAAGAATCTTTTAATTCTTGTTCTCATTTGATTAAATGCATTTGCTGTTTGTTTAATTTCTGATGCTCCTGAGGATTTTAACTCAGGTGCGTCTAAACCTCTGCCAAATGTCTCTGCAATTATTGCCAATTTTTTTAAAGGTCTAATTTGTTTATTCATAAAAAAATATGAAAAAAACAACAGAAGGATTGATGCAAATATCATCCATAATAAAAAAACAAAAGCAGTTTCACTATAAAGTCTGTCTTTATCTACATTAATTAATAAATATTGATTATTATTTAATTGCAAGATTATTTTTACACCATCATCAATATTGCTTAAATCATATACAAAAGGAATATTTAAATTTACAAGTGATTGTTTTAGTCTGTTTGATAAAATACCTCTTTGCTTTTTGTATGAATTTTTATTTATATTTGCATTTTCTTCGATTTTAATTTTCATTTTAAAATCTTGTTGTGCAATTTGTATTGCTTCAAACTCGAGATTTTTATTAATTAGTTTTACAATTACATTTATATCTGCAACAACTGATTCTGTTAATCTTTTTGAAATAATACTCCAAGAAGTTTGATAAAAAATTATAGAAGTAATTATTACTAAAACAATTATAGGAACAAATATAATTATTATTGATCTTCCCAATAAAGATAGTGGAATAATTTTTTTAAAAATCATATTTCTCTACAAACTAACATATAACCCTTCCCTCTAATAGTTTTAATGAATTGAGGTTTCTTTGGAATCTTCTCTATTTTTTGACGCAATCTAGTTATGCCAACATCTACTTTTCTGAGCTCACTTTCATCAAATTCTTTATCAGCTAATTCTTCTCTTGAAACAAGATTATTTCTTTTATTTATTAATTTTATAAGAAGGTTTTGCTCACCTTCAGTTAAGTATATTTCTTGATTATTTTTTTTAATATCTTGAGTCTTTGTATCAAAGATATAATCTCCAAATTTTATGTTCAATTCAAATTGATTAAAATTTTCATATAATTTTAGTAATTTTCTAATTCGCAAGTATAACTCTTCAGGTTCAAAAGGTTTTGTAATATAATCATCAGATCCTATTTTTAAGCCATGAATTTTATTAACATCTTCACCCATGGCCGTTAAAATTATTACAGGTACATTAGATTTATTTTTTATAAATGAAATCAAATCAACTCCATCGCCACTTGGCATCATTCTATCTAAAATTACCAGATCAAAAATAAAGAAATTTAATACCTCTTTAGCTTCTATGAAATCTTGACAAGTAAATACTTGTAGGTTTTTTTCACTTAAATAATCTTTTAATAAATCTCTTAATCTATGATCATCATCAACTAAAAGAATAGTTCTGTTCATCTCTAATCATTTATTTGTTGAAATATTTTTTTATTGTCGGTTTCTATCATATCATATAATATTTCTTTAAATCCATTTATATTTTCTTCACTAAATTTATTTATAACTTTTTTAATTTTATCTATTTGTATTGTTGATAATTGATTTTCAAGATCCTCTCCTTTTTGTGTAAGAGATAATTTTTTTGTTCTTTTATCTATCCCAGTTGAAACTATAATAAATCTTTCATTTACTAATTGATTAAGAACCCTCGAAAGACTTTGTTTAGTTATTTTTAGAACTCCCAATAATTCTTTAATGGTTATATTCTTTTTTTTTCCAACAAAATATATTACTCTATGATGTGCTCTGCCAAAGTTTAATTTTTCTAAAATTTTATCTGGTCCAGAAGTAAAATCTCTATATGAAAAAAATAATAGCTCAATAACTTTTCTAATCTCTTTATCATTCAAGAAAAAAGGTGATATTAAATTATTTAGGTCAGCCATATTGACTTAATTATGCATCACTGATAGTCAATTGTCATTAAAAAAAACTATCGAAGGAATTTATGAGCAAATCTTTTGAAAAAAGAGAGGGTTGGATATGGATGAATGGTCAATTCATCCCATGGCAAAATGCAACATCCCATATAATTTCTCAAGGATTACACTATGCTAGTGCCGTTTTTGAGGGAGAAAGAGCTTATAATGGAAAAATTTTTAAATCAGAAGAACACACAAATAGATTTTTTAATTCAGCAAAAATAATTGGTATTGATATACCTTTTACTAAAGATGAAATTAATGAAGCAAAAAAATTGTTAATTGATAAAATGGATTACAAAGATTGTTATGTAAGACCATTAGCTTGGAGGGGTGGAGAGCAAATGGGTATATCAACAACACTTTCAAATATAAATGTAGCAATTGCAGTTTGGGATGATTGGGCTTCATATTTTAAAATTGAAGATAGAAAGGCTGGATTAAAATTAATAACTTCACCATGGAAAAGGCCAGCACCAGATACAGCTCCTTATGAAGCTAAGGCTTCGGGACCATATATTATATGTACTATGTCAAAAGAATTTGCAGAAAAGAAAGGTTATCATGATGCGCTAATGTTAGATTATAGGGGTTATGTAGCCGAAGGTACTGGAGCAAATATTTTCTTCATTAAAAATAAGGACATTCACACACCTATACCAGACTGTTTTTTAAATGGTATTACACGTCAAGCAGTTATACAAATGGTTACTGAACAAGGTTTTAACATTACTGAAAAGCATATATTGCCAGATGAAATTGGTAATTATGATGAAGCTTTTTTAACTGGAACAGCTGCAGAAATAACTCCTATAAAATCAATTGATAAAGTTGAATTTACTACAGGTGATAATTCAACCACTTTTAAATTTATGGGTGATTTTAGTGAAATGGTAAAAAGTTCTAGTTAGAATTAGCTAACCATTTATTTTTTTTACTATAAAATTCATTTTTCCAAAAAGGTGCATCTTTTTTAAGGTAATCCATAATGAAATTGCATGATTCAAAACTATCTTTTCTGTGTGCAGAAAAACAAGAAACTAGAACAATTTTACTGTTAACATTTAGTTTTCCATATCGATGAATAATCAAACAATCTATAAGGTCCCACTTTAAATTAGCTTTGTTTATAATTTTCTCAAATTGTTTATAAGCCATCGCCTCATAAACTTCTAAATGTATTGACTCAACTTTTTTATTATTATTTTTATTTCTTACATATCCAGTAAATGACGTTATGGCACCTAAATTAGGATACAAAATTTTAATTTTATTAATTTCTTCTTCAGAGTTAAAATCTTCTTTTTGAATTTTAATCATTAACCGCCACTTACAGGAGGAAAAATAGCAATTTCATCATTAGTATCTAAGTTGATGTTTTCGATAATATACTCATGATTAACTGCAAACCTCAATACTTCTTTATCAAAGTGTTTTTTTAGGTCAGGATATTTTTTTATTATAAACGTCTTTAATTGATCTAAATTATTTATTTTTTCTGAATTTATTTCTTCAGCTTCATTATTAGTTATGTCTTTAATCCAGGCAAAGTATTTTATTTTCATTCAAAAATGCCTTAATCCAGACTTTAGATAATCACAACCCGTATATAATGTTAATATTCCTGCTATCCATAATGCTAATTTGCCAATAGAGATTATTGGAACAATTGTAATTCCACTTTCGCTTAATATTAGAAAAGCCAAAGCAATTAACTGAATAGATGTTTTTACTTTAGCTATTTTTGAAACTGGCACACTTACTTTTATTTTTGCAAGATATTCTCTTAAACCGGATACAGCTATTTCTCTAAGTAATATTATTAATGCTGGTATAGTTTCCCAATCAGCAATAACTTCTTTTGATGTTAAAATTAATATTACTGCCGCCACTAACAATTTATCAGCTATTGGATCAAGAAAAGTTCCAAAGTTTGTTATTTCATTTCTTATACGTGCAATATAACCATCAAAATAATCCGTGATACTTGCTAAACAGAAAAGTATAAAAGCTAACCATCCATAAAAAGGCCCTGCAAGATATATGCATATAACTATTATAGGTATAATAATTATTCTAGTTAAGGTAAGTATATTTGAAATATTTAATTTCATAAATATTTTTAGATTAAGTTTAACTTATAAGCCATTAAAAAATTCATATATTTCTTCAAGTTTCTTTAAGGGAATTGTTTTAATTTTTTTTAGTTCATCCAGAGAAGCAGATTTGATCTTTTGAACTGTGCCAAAATGGATCATTAAATCTTTTTTTCTCTTTGGACCAATTCCTTTAATCTCATCAAATACTGATTTTATTGAAGACTTTGATCTTCTTGATCTATGAGCCGTAATAGCAAATCTATGGGCTTCATCTCTTAATCTTTGAATGAAACTAAGCAAACTATCATTTGGTTTTAAATTTAAATTTTGTTTTTCAAGATGTATAATTTCTCTTCCTGCATTTCTATCAGGTCCTTTAGAAATACTTAATAAATCAATTTTCTCTAATTTAAATTTTTTTAAAATTTTAGATACGCTGTTAAATTGACCTCTTCCCCCATCAACAATGATTGCATCAGGCACTTGAAAGTTATTATTTAAATTAATTTTACTTAATCTTCTAGTTAGCACTTCTTCCATCATATAATAATCATTAACCTTTGAAATTTTTTTATCTTTCAAGTTATAGCGAATGTTAAATTTTCTATAATGTTTTGGACTCAACCCGTTTTTGTCAGCAACCACCATTACGCCAACTGAATTTTTGCCAAAAGTGTGACTATTATCATATGATTCTACTCTAGTTATTTCTTTTTTTCTTTTTAATAGACGCGATAATGAGTCTAGCGCTAAATGATGAGTTTCTAAACTTGTTTTTTTAAGCTTAATACTTTCAAGAGCATTTTTTTCAGCAAGTAAAATATGTTGAAGTTTTTCGCCAGACTTAGGTTTGAATATTTTTGTTTTAAATTTATTTTTTTTATTTAGTGTTTTTTCAACATCTTTAAAAAAATTTTCATTAATATTTATTAATATTTTTGGAGGAATATCTTTATCTGCATAAAATTGATATAAAAAGGATTCAAGAATCTCACTATCTTCACTATTATCTTCGTGTGACGGAAAAAATGATTTATTTCCATAATTACTCCCGTTTCTATAAAATTTTCCGTGTATACAACTTTTATTATCAATAAGTTTAATTGCAAAAATATCAATGTTTCGCATCTCTTTAATATATACAGATTGGTATTTTTGGATCTGATTTACTGATTTAATTCTATCTCTTAATCTTGCTGCTTCCTCAAACATTTGATTTTTGCTTGCCATATTCATTTTTTTATTAAGTTTTTTTTCTATCTTTCTTGTATTGCCTTTTAAAAATTTTTTTGCATCATCAATACTTTCTTTGTATTTAACTTCATTTATGTGCTCTACACAGGGTCCACTACATCGCTTGATATCATATAATAAACAAGGTCTTGATCTGTTGTTAAATGTTCCCTCAGAGCAACTTCTTAATAAAAATGCTTTTTGAAGAGCAATCAATGTATAATCTGCAACAGATGGAGAGACAAAAGGACCATAGTAATCTCCTTTTATATTTTTTCTACCACGGTATTTTTGTATTCGTGGGTATTTATGTTCTTTGTTAATAAGAATATAAGGGAATGACTTATCGTCTCTTAAAATAATATTAAAACGTGGTTTATGTTTTTTAATTAAATTACATTCAAGGAGTAATGCTTCAATTTCAGTATTAGTAACGAAAAAATTCATTTGCTTTGTAAGACTAACCATTCTTTGTAATCTACGCGTCAGGTTATTTAGACTTGTGTAATTTATAACTCTCTTTGCAAGGTTCTTTGCTTTTCCAATATATAAAATTTGCCCATCTTCGTCTTCCATTTGATAAACCCCTGGTTCATTAGGGAGAGTCTTAGCTATAAACTTTATTATCTCTTGCCCTTTCATATCTGGCTGAATATTTTTAAGGCGATTATTAGTTTTTTGCTCTTTTTTTTCATTATGTTATTAATTTCCTAGATTATGATCTTAAATTATTATACTCAAAAAATTGAATTTTAATAAATAAGCCTAAATAAACAACATAATACACTAATTGGAGATTTGAAGATGGCTAAAATGACTACTGAGGAAGCTTTTGTAAAGGTTTTACAAATGCACGGAATACAACATTCTTTTGGAATAATTGGATCTGCTTTTATGCCAATTTCAGATCTTTTCCCAAAGGCTGGTATTACTTTTTGGGATGTAGCTCATGAGTCAAATGGTGGTTTAATCGCTGATGGCTACACAAGATCAACTGGTAAAATTGCTATGTGTATTGCGCAAAATGGACCAGGCATCACTGGATTAGTAACACCAATAAAAACAGCTTATTGGAATCACACACCCATGCTTTTAGTTACTCCTCAAGCAGCAAATAAAACAATGGGTCAAGGTGGTTTTCAAGAAGTAGAACAAATGAACTTATTTAAAGATATGGTATGCTATCAAGAAGAAGTTCGGGATGCTTCTAGAATGGCAGAAGTATTAAATAGAGTTATATTAAAAGCTAAAAGAGGTTCAGCACCTGCTCAAATAAATGTTCCACGAGATTTTTGGACTCAAGTTGTTGATATTGAATTACCCTCTATTATTGAATTTGAAAGACCTTCTGGAGGAGTCGCAGCAATAACTGAGGCTGCAAAACTTCTATCAAATGCAAAATTTCCAGTAATATTATCTGGCGCAGGCGTAGTTCTTGCTGATGCTATTGAAGATTGTAAAAAAATTGCAGAAAAATTAGATGCTCCTGTTGCTTGTGGATATCAACACAATGATAGTTTTCCAGGAAAACATCCTCTTGCTGTGGGTCCACTTGGATACAACGGATCTAAAGCAGCAATGGAAATCATTTCCAAGGCCGATGTAGTACTAGCGCTTGGGACAAGATTAAATCCTTTTTCAACACTGCCTGGTTATGGAATTGATTATTGGCCAAAAGAGGCAAAAATAATTCAAGTTGATTTTAACTCTGATAGAATTGGTTTAGCAAAAAAAATATCAGTAGGAATTTGTGGTGATGCTAAACTTGTTGCTGAACAAATTCTAAGCCAATTATCTTCAACTTCAGGAGATAGTGGAAGAGAAGATAGAAAAGCATTAATACATCAAACTAAATCTGCATGGCTTCAAACACTAACAAGTCTAGATCATGAAGAAGATGATGAGGGGACAACATGGAATAAAGATTCAAGGGAGAGAGATCCTGATAGAATGTCTCCGCGAATGGCTTGGAGAGCTATTCAGGCAGGCTTGCCAGATGATGCTATAATTTCAAGTGATATTGGAAATAACTGTGCAATTGGTAATGCTTATCCTACTTTTGAAGAAGGAAGAAAATACTTAGCGCCAGGTTTATTTGGACCATGCGGTTATGGTTTTCCATCTGTTTTAGGTGCAAAAATTGGTTGTCCTAATACACCAGTTGTAGGTTTTTCAGGAGATGGGGCTTTTGGAATTAGCATGAGTGAGATGACTTCATGTAGCAGAGAAGAGTGGCCAAATATTACAATGGTTATATTTCGAAATTATCAATGGGGTGCAGAAAAAAGAAACACAACACTTTGGTATGATAATAATTTTATTGGAACAGAACTTGATCCAAAATTAAGTTATGCAAAGATTGCAGAGGCATGTGGATTTAATGGTGTTAAAGTTACAACTCAATCAGAATTAACAGATGCTCTTAAAACATCATGTGTTGATCAGATGAATGGTATTACAACTTTTATTGAGGTTATTTTAAATCAAGAATTAGGAGAGCCATTTAGAAGAGATGCAATGAAAGCACCAGTTGAAGTTGCAGGTATTAATAGTAAAGATACGGTAGCTCAATAAACTTATTGATCAGCAATAATCATATCAGCCGCTTTTTCAGCTATCATAATTGTTGGGGCATTAGTATTGCCAGATGTAATATTAGGCATAATAGAAGCATCGACAACTCTTATATTTTCAAGACCATGAACTTTTAGTCTATCACTAACAACTGAGGTATCATCTTTTCCCATTTTACAAGTTCCAACTGGATGAAATATAGTTTGGACATGTTCACTAGCTGCTTGAATTATTTCTTCATCACTTTGACATTCTATACCGGGTCTAAATTCTTCTGGATTATATTTTTTAAATGTTTCACTTTCAAAAATAATTTTTCTAACTAACCTTATACCTGCCGCAGACACTTGTCGGTCTTCATCAGTAGATAAGTAATTCATTTTAATTTTTGGATAATCCCTGCTATCATTTGAAGTAATATAAACCTCTCCTCTGCTTGTTGGTCTTATATTTGCAACAGTAGGAGTAAAGGCATTAAAGTTATGAAGATTAGAGCCACCTAATTTATCCGTGCTAATAGGTTGGACATGAAATTGTAAATTTGGCGTTTCTCTACTCTCATCACTTTTAGCAAAACCACATAATTGACTTGCCCCCATAGTCATTACACCTCTTCTAAAAAAAACAAACTCCATTCCAATCATCATTTTGCCAAAAAAACTGTTAATAGTTTTATTTAATGTTTTAATATTTTTTACTTTGTAGACTGGCCGTAACATTAAGTGATCTTGTAAGTTTTTCCCCACACTATAGTTGTGATGAATAACTGGTATGTTTAAATCTTTTAATTTATTTTCATCCCCGATACCTGATATTTGAAGAATATGAGGAGATCCGATTGAACCAGCAGATAAAATTACTTCTTTATTAGCTTTTACTGTTATTAATTTTCCATTTTTCCAATAAGAAATACCAATAGTTTTTTTTCCTTCAAAATTAATTTTGTTAACATGTGCTTTTACTTCTACTTTTAAATTTGATCTTTTTTTAGCAGGATTAAGGTAACCAACAGCGGTGCTACAACGTAAACCATTTTTTTCTGTAACTTGAAAATAATCACATCCAAAATTATCTCCAGTATTAAAATCTTTTATTTTAGGAATACCCATTTCTTCAGCAGCATTCTGAAACTCATCTAAAATATCAAGTTTAATTCTAATATCAGAAACAGATAACGCGCCGCCTACGCCATGAAATTCATTTGCTCCTCTTTCTTGATTTTCTGATTTAATAAAATAAGGAAGAACATCATTCCAACCCCATCCTGTATTTCCCTGTTGACGCCATATATCGTAATCTTGCGATTGACCTCTAATATATAAAAGTCCATTAATAGAAGAGCTACCCCCTAAAGTTTTCCCTCGAGGATAATTTATTGATCTCCCATTAATTGACTTATCAGGTTCTGTTTTAAAGCACCAATCAGTCTTAGGATTATGCATAGTTTTATAATAACCAACAGGAATATGTATCCAGGGATAATTATCTTTACCGCCTGCCTCTACTAATAGTACTGACATATCTGGATTTTTAGTTAATCTATTTGCTAAAACACAGCCAGCTGATCCTGCGCCAATAATTATATAATCAAAATCCTCAATCATAATATCCTCTATTAAAGAAATTAATATCTTAGAACAAGGTTGTAAATGACTTAGCATGTGCTAGGTCTTTTTCATCATTAATTTCGGGAGGAAACATGAAAAAATTATTAACTATAGTTTTAGGAACAGTTGTTGTTTTAGGATTTATGACTGTATCTTCAAAAGCTAAAACACTTAAGTGTCAAACAGTTTTGAATGCTAAAAGTGATGAAGCTAGACTATTAAAAGAAGAGTTCACAGATAGAGTTACTTTGTTAACTGGTGGGTCTTTGGAATTTGAAATAATGCCAGCAGGTACAGTTGTTGGTGGTAAAGAAACACTAGATGCTATTGATAAAGGCTTAATTGATTGTGGTTTTGCTTGGACTCACTATTGGTCAGGGGAACATCCTGCAGCAATGCTTTTTGGTTCACCTGTAGCAGGTGGCGGTGTAGGTATTGATAACCTTGCTTTTTTATCTTGGTTTAATGCTGCTGGTGGAAAAGAATTATACGAACAACTTTGGGATGAAATGGGTAGAGATATAAAAGGTTTTATGCTTCAACCTGTTGGACCAGAAGCTCTTGGTTGGTTTAAAGAACCAATTAATAGCATGGAAGATTTCAGAAAATATCGTTTTAGAACTCCTCCAGGTATACCAGGTCAAACATATAAAGATATTGGTATTGCATCGGTAGCAATGGGTGGAGGAGATATTCTTCCTGCACTTGAAGCTGGTACAATTGATGCTGCAGAATGGTGCTGTCCAAAACCTGATAGTGTATTTGGTTTTCAAAAAGTCTTAAAACACTATTACCTTCAAGGTTTACATCAAGTTGTTGTAAATGCAGACTTTTATATGAACGGTACTACATATGATAGTTTAACCGATCATGAAAAAGCTTCATTACAGGTAGCGGCTGATGCATCATTGATGCTAACTTTATCTGATAGAATTTATGAAAATGGAAAAGCACTTAGAATGTTAACAGAAGAAGCTGGGGTTATACTTCATGATACACCTTCAGATTATTTTACTGAATACATGGCAGCAGCTTTAGCAACTCTAAATAAAAATGCTGAAGAAAATGAATTTTTTAATGAAGTTTATACTTCTATGAAAGAATTCGCTGATATTGCTGTTCCTTTCTGGAGTGGGGCTCAAATGTCTAACGCTAAGTTAGGTATGGCTCACGCTGCAACACTGAAATAATTTAATTTAAACAAAGAGCGGACTAGTGTCCGCTCTTTTATTCCTGTAGAATAATAAAATGTCAGATAATATTCAAGACTATGATTTAAAAGATGAACTAATTGCTGAAAGAAAAGTTGGATATTTTGATAAACCAACCGATATGGCAAATTGGGTTTATAAAACAATAATAAATATTGATAAATTTAGTTTACTTATTGGTAAAACAGTGTGCTGGATTACTGTGCCTTTATTTTTGTGTATGGCATATGAAGTTATAGCAAGAAAGTTTTTTTTAGCCCCGACTTATTGGGCTTATGACATGAGTAGATTTTTTTATGGCGCAATGTTTATGATGGGTTCAGGATATGCTTTATCCAGAGGAGTACATATAAGAGCAGATTTTTTATATCGTAATTTTAAAATCAAAACCCAAGGGATGGTTGATTTTTGGCTGTATATATTCTTTTATTTTCCTGGCCTATATTTCTGTTTGTATATGACTACCATTTTTGTAATTGAGTCAATTCAACGTGGAGAAAAAGGTATGGATACGGCATGGATGCCATATCTATGGCCAATTAAATCTTGTTTGTGGATTGGTATTGTTTTTTTATTAATTCAAGGTGTATCAGAGTTATTGAAAAGTCACTACGCTATGAAAAATGGCAAATGGCCTGGTGACGAATGATTGCAGAATTTGTTAGTCCAGAAATTTTAGGAATTTTTTTGATAGCAGTAATGCTATTTTCAATTTTTGTTGGCTTTCCTATCTCGTTCACCTTAATTTTCCTTGGCTTTGTTTTTGGATATTTAGGATTTGGAAAATTAGTTTTTTATTTAATGACGCTGCAGTTTTCCATGGTCATGACAGAACAAACATTAGCCGCCGTCCCACTCTTTGTTTTTATGGGTATTATGATGGAACAAGCAGGATTAATGGAAAGACTTTTTGCTTCCGTTCAAATGATGCTCTCACGAGTAAGAGGATCTCTTTTTTATGCAGTACTTTTTGTGTCTATAATTTTTGCTGCAGCAACAGGTATTGTTGGTGCTTCAGTAACAATACTTGGAATAATGGCTGCAAAATCTATGAATAGATCTGGGTATGATGTCAGATTAGCTGCGGGAACTATTACAGCAGGAGGAACGTTAGGTATATTAATTCCCCCAAGTATTATGCTTGTTGTTATGGGTCCAATAATGGAAATACCCGTTACGGATCTTTTTGCAGCAGCAATTATTCCAGGAATTATGTTAGCTGTTCTCTATGCAGGATATACTACAATTAGGTGCTATTTAGATCCCTCTCTTGGACCAGTAGTTCCTGAAGAAGAAAGAGAAAAAGATATTAAGGTTGTCATTTATGAATTTTTTATGGGATTGGTGCCTCCTGCATTATTAGTATTTTCAGCACTTGGAAGTATTTTATTAGGTTTAGCGACACCAACTGAAGCAGCGGGATGTGGTGCTCTTGGTTCTATTTTATTGGCACTCGCTTATCGTAAATTAACATTAGAAAAATTAAAAGATGGTTTAATCAAAACGTTAGAGATAACTGCTTTAATTATGTTGTTAGTTGCAGCATCAAATTTTTTTGGATCTGTTTTTGCAAGATTAGGAACACCTACAATGATTACTGACTTCCTACTAGGATTAGAAGTAAATAGGTATTTGATTTTAATTATAGTAATGGGAATGATTTTTTTATTAGGTTGGCCTTTAGAATGGGTTCCAATTGTTTTAATAGTAGTTCCAATTATACTTCCTCTAATAGAAGGATTAGAATTTAATCTTATTTGGTTTGCAATTCTTGTTGCGGTTAATCTACAGACAGCGTGGTTGTCACCACCGGTAGCACTGTCAGCTTATTTTTTAAAAGGTGTTGTGCCTGAATGGGATTTAAAAGATATTTATATAGGGATGATGCAATTTATGGTAATTCAAGTTATTGGATTAGCTCTAATTATACTTTTTCCTCAAATTGCTTTATGGCTTCCGCACTATATTTACGGTAGTTAATTTATAGTGAATTTATTTTTATTAATAGTTGGATTAGCCCTTTTAATATTAGGAGCAGAATTAATAATTAGGGGCTCGGTTAGTTTTGGAAGAAAATTAAAAGTTTCTTTATTTGCTATTGGTGTAGTAATTGTAGCTGGTGGAACTTCATTGCCAGAATTAGCAAGCAGTATTAATGCAGTTTTAACAAATCATCCCGATTTAGCTGTTGGTGCTGTAATTGGCAGTAATATAGCAAACTTAATACTTGTAATGGCAGCCACATCCTTTTTAATTCCTATTAGTAATATTAATCAAAATCAAATTAACCAAGCTTGGATAAATATAGGATTGGCATTAATTTTAATTGCTATGAGTTATTTTATCTTATCTTTTAATTTTCTCTTTGGAATTTTATCTATTGGTTTGTTATTTATTATTATGTACTTACAAGTAAAACAGGGTTCACTTGATGTATCTGAAGTTGAGGAAAAGGGAGATTATTCTCTTTTATTCTCTATAATTTTTATTGTAGCAGGAATAATATTACTTATCTATGGATCTGATCTTTTTGTTGAATCTGCAATTAATATTGCAAATCAATTAAATATTCCTGAAGCTATAATTGGGGTATCATTGGTTGCTTTTGGTACATCATTACCTGAATTAGTTGTGGGAATATTATCAGCTATAAGGCGTAAAGTTGATTTTGCTCTTGGTAATGTGTTGGGATCAAATATTTATAATGTTTTAGGTGTATTAGGTGTTTCTTCATTTTTTGGTAACTTTAACATACCAGCTGTTATAGGATCTGAAGATTTGATCTTTATGCTATTTGTTACTCTAATGATTTTAGGATTTATGTTTTTACTAAAGAGAATAGGGAGAACGTACGGATCAATAGGTTTAATCTTATATTTTGGATATATGCTTTATATATACAACTAAGGGAGTAAAATTATTTTAGGTGATGCTGTAGAGCCATCATGTATTTCTTTAAAAGCTTTATCCCCATCTTTTAAAGATCTAAAATCTAACCAAGATAAATTACCTAAATTATTATTTTGAATTAAATTTAAAGAATTTTTAAAATCATCATCTGTATAACAATAAGTTCCTACAAAAACAATTTCTTGAAGAGTTGCTTTTCTAAAATTAAAATTTCCACTAGGTTGACTAAGCCCAATATGTATAATTAAGCCTCCTTGTTTGACACATGTAATAGATTGGTGTCGAGTTTTTTCTAGTCCTACAGCATCGATTATTATATCATAGTTATTGTCTTTTATTTTTTTGCTATCAGGAAGTTCAGTCTCACAATTGGCAGCTTTTTTACAAACATTTAATCTTTTTTTATTTGTATCAATGATAGTATAGTTTTCTATACCCATGTTATTTAAAATTAATCCTGCAAGTAGCCCAATTGCGCCACCACCAATAATTAAAATTTTTGATTTATTTAATGATCTTATTGAATGTTGTATTGTTAATTGTATAGCATGATATGAAACAGCCGTTGGTTCTGTTAAGGCAAGTTTTGAAATTAAATCTGCATTATTGGTATAATGTAAATTTTTTTTAGGGACACTTACGTATTCGGCAAACCCCCCATGTCTTTCTGTCGGTTTTGACATTCCTATTAAACCTCTAGTTTGACATAAATGTTCAATTCCATTTTGACATTCATAACATTCTCCACAAGTCACAAGCGGATTTATAACAACATTTTCTTTTGACTTTTCAATTACACCACTTATTTCATGACCAAGAATTAAAGGAGGCAAACGTCTCTCATCATGGCCATGATATGCATGCATATCGGAGCCACATATTCCTGTAGCATTAACTTTAATTAATTCTTCCTCTTCTTTTGGAATTGGAGAAGGTACTGACTGATAACTTAACTTTTCTTTATTAGTGAATACTAAGGCTTTCATTAAAGGTTATTTTCTTTCAATACTTTTTTTGCTACACGAAAACATTCAAGAGCTTGAGGAACACCACAATAAATACCAATTACATGAATTATTGCTCTTATTTCTTCTTTTGTAACACCATTAGTAATTGCACCTCTACAATGAATTTCCCACTCTTGCATTTTGTCTAAAGCTCCTATCATTGATAAGTTCATCATTGATCTAGTTTTCATATCGATAACTTCATCTCCCCAACCAAATCCCCAACACCATTCAGTCATAGCCTGTTGAAAAGGCAGTGTAAAATCATCAGCTTGTTCTAAATTTTTTTCTACATATTCTTTGCCTAATGTAGCTTTTCTTTTTTCTAGACCTTTTTTAAATAATTCTTCATCCATATCTTCCTCTGTTTTTGTTTATAAGTATGATGTATATTATTATA
>CABXIT010000020.1 GCA_902512325.1 uncultured Alphaproteobacteria bacterium
TATTGAAAAAAAACAAATCTATAAAAAGGCATTAGATATTAAAAATGATAAAAAGTAATAATTTAATTTTATACTTATTAATTTTTTCATTTCTTCATTCTTGCAGTCCCGCAAACATATTGGCAACCGGGGCTGGAAGTGGCATGGTAATTGCTGAGGGTGAACGCAGCATGGGTGCTGTAATAGATGATGCAACAATTAAGGTTAATATATCGGCAAAATTTATAAGCTCTGAAGATAATTTATTTATAAATTTAAGTACAACCGTGCTTGATGGAAGGGTTTTGCTAACTGGATTAGTAGATAACCAAGAAACAAGGATAGATGCGGTTAGAAGGGTATGGGAGGTTGATGGTGTTCAAGAGGTAATAAATGAAATACAAATTGGAAACAGAGCCACTCTAAAAGAATATGCAAATGATTTATGGATTAACACACAAGCAAAAGGTCTTGCTGCAAAAGCGATAGGTTTAAGAGTGGTTGGTTATAATTTTGAAACAATTCAAGGAAAAGTTTATATTGCAGGAATTACATCAAGGCCAGACCAGTTAGAAGATCTTATTAATGCAGTAAAAACTGTTAAAGGTGTAAAAGAAATAGTTAATTACGTTATAATTAAAGAAAAATAGTTATCTTATTTTACTTCCAATTTTTTCACCGCCTAATATATGAATGTGAAAATGCGGAACCTCCTGACCGCCGTCAACACCTGAGTTAGAAATAATTCTGTAACCGCTCTCTTTAATACCAAGTTTTTCAATAACCATATCGATTTTTTGAAAAAAATTTGCAATAACATCCTGACCGTAGCTTGAAACAAAATCTGTAAAATCAACACACTTTACTTTTGGTATTCCAAGAATATGTATTTTTGAAACAGGGCTTATATCTTCAAAAAACAACACGTCTTTGTCTTCATAAATTTTTTTACATGGTATTTTGCCGTCAATTATTTGTGCGAAAATATTATTTTTATCGTACATTTTTTCTTTTTAATATTTCTTTTTCTAATTCAATGACTGTAATTTTTTTTGAAGAAAGAAGAACAAATAAATGATAAATTACATCAATTGCTTCTTCTGTTGTTCTTTTTTTAGAGCCTTTTAAAAAATCAATTATTAATTCTGTGGCTTCCTCTCCAAATTTTTGAGCTATTTTTTTTTCACCTTCTTTAAAAAGTTTTCTTGTATATGATTTTTTATTTTTAGAAGCCTTTCTTGACTCAATTATTTTATATAAATCTGAAAACGAATCTGGCATTTATATTCTCACATCAATATTATTTTTTTTTAAAAACTCTTTTACTTCCAATATACTAATTTCATTAAAATGAAACACTGAGGCCGCAAGTAATGCATCCGCCTGACCAATTTTAGCCCCTTCATAAAAATGCTCAATTGTGCCAATTCCACCGCTTGCAATAAGAGGAATATCAAGTATTTTGTTAGCCTCTACTAAAAGCTCTAAATCAAAACCAAGTTTTGTTCCGTCCCTATCCATCGATGTCAACAAAATCTCGCCTGCGCCTAATTTTTGTGTTTTTTCTAACCAGCTTAAGGCTTCAATATTTGTATTTATTGTTCCTCCATGAGAATGAACCATCCAAGACGAGCCAATTTTTTTTACATCAATAGCAACTACTACACATTGGCTGCCAAAATGATCAGAGGCATTTTTAATTATGTCTGGGTTTTTAATTGCAGCAGAATTAATAGAAACTTTATCAGCTCCCGCCATAAGAGAATCTTTTATATTCTTAATAGATTTTACCCCCCCACCAACAGTCAAGGGGATGAAAACTTCCTCAGATGTTTTTTTTAAAACACTAAGCATTGTATCTCTTTCTTCAAGGGACGCACTAATATCTAAAAAACATATTTCATCTGCTCCATTTTCAGAATAAAATTTTGCCTGTTCTACTGGATCTCCAGCATCTACAAGGTCGATAAAATTAATTCCTTTAACAACCCGTCCGTCTTTAACGTCCAAACAAGGAATTATTCTTTTTTTAAGCATTTGTGCCAAGTAATTTGTCAGCCTTCTTTAAATCAACACCGCCAACATAAAAGGCTTTGCCTATAATGACGCCTTCTAATTGTGGTGTTTGGATTTTTTTTAAACCTTTAATATCTTGCATATCTTTTAGTCCGCCCCCAACAATAAGTTTTTTTTTAGTTAATGATAAGTTTAAAGAAATCATGTTTAAATTTAATCCTGATAACATGCCGTCATTTTCTATATCAGTGAGCACGTATCCTCTTATTTTTGTTTTATCATAGAGTTGAAAAAGTTTAGTGGGTGTAAAAATACTTTTTTGTTGCCATCCATTTGTCATTATGGTTTCATCCAAAACATCAATAGCGACATAGATCTTATCTTCAAAAGACTTGGAAAGCTTAATGACTTTTTCTGTATTTTTTACTGCGTAAGACCCTATAATTAAATAGTTTATGCCTAATTCAAAATATTTTTCTGCAGTCTTGCTATTTCTTATCCCTCCCCCTAGTTGGATGGGGATTGAGATAGCATCTCTTATTTTGCTAATTGTTTTGTTATTAATATCACTTCTTCCAAATGCAGAATCAAGATCAACTAAGTGCAATCTTGCGCATCCTTGGTCTTCAAAATATTGGGCTTGATCAATTGGGTCAGTATTAAAAACTTGACTAGTATCATCTTTGCCTTTGGTTAACCTGACACATTTATTATCTTTTAAATCAATTGCTGGATAGGTTTTCACTATATATTTTTATAATAATAATAACCCTTAATAGAGTTTCCATTAACAAAAGCATATGCTGGGTTTTCCCCCCATTTAATAAAACCCTTACTTTCAAAAAGTTTTATTGCTGCGGTTTGTGTTTCTCTTATGTCTAGTTGAATGCTTTGTTTGTTGTTTTCTTTAGATTTTACAATTGCATAATCAATCATTGTTTTTGCAAGCCCGTATCCTCTTGCCCAAGGCACAACAAAATGTGATTGTATTTTAGCAATGGTTTTTTGAGCCTCGTTATTTGGTGGATAAAAATACAGCTGTAATGATCCTGCAATATCACCATTTAATCTTCCAACTATTAAAGTGTTTGTATTAACAAGCAACATCCCGTTCCAATATTTTTTTAAAACCTCTCTGGGCGGAACCGTGATCCAGCCAAAGCCTCCCCCGGCTTTGATTGCCTGTTCTGTATTATAACAAAGATCGGCCAAGTCTGTATTTGAAATAGTTTCTAAGGAGTCAACACTGATATTGGTTTTTTCTTTTGGTAAAATAGTCATAAGCTTATAAAATCTTTTATAATGTTTAATCCTTGAGTTGAGCTTTTTTCAGGATGAAACTGACAGCCATATACATTTTCTTTGTTTATAATTGAAGCAAAATTTATTCCATATTCTGTTTCTGCAACAACGTCTTTTTTGTTAATACATTCAAAATAATAACTATGAACAAAATAATAATCAGTTTCTTTGGGTTTTATATGCGCATTATTGTTAACAATCTTTATTTTATTCCACCCCATGTGGGGCATTTTAATCTTTGTGCTTGGTAATTTTTTTATTTTACCTTTAATCCAACCAAACCCCTTATGAATTCCATTTTCTTCACTGGTGTCTGCAAGTAATTGCATGCCCACACAAATTCCAAAAAAAGGTCTTTTTTTTATTTTAACAAACTCATTTAGCTGATCTTGCATGCCTGGAATTTTTTGTATTCCATCCATACAAGTCTTAAATGCTCCTTGTCCAGGCAAAACAACGTGTGAGGAATCTTTTAAACTTTTTGGGCTGTTTGATATTTGTATATTTGCATCAATGTTTATTAAATTTGCTGCCCTAAGTAAGGACTGTTTTGCAGATAGTAAATTTCCAGAACCATAGTCCACTATGGTAATTTTTTTTTTCATTAGATTATAGGGTGCCCTTTGATGATGGAATTATATTTTTTATCCTTTCATCAATTGTTAGAGCAGACCTAACGCTTCTTGCAAAAGACTTAAAACACGATTCAATGATGTGATGGTTGTTAGTCCCATAAAAGTTTTCAACATGAAGATTGCATTTTGCATTATTAGTAAATGCTTTAAAAAACTCTTTAAAAAGCTCTGTGTCCATTTCACCTATTTTTTCTAAACCAAGCTCCACTTTCCAAACAAGTTCAGGCCTTCCAGAAAAATCAATTACTGTTCGGGACAGGCTTTCATCCATGGTTATATAAAAAAAACCATATCTGTTTATTCCTTTTTTATCTCCAATAGATTTATTAATAGCCTCTGATAGAGCGTAAGCTGTATCTTCAACAGTGTGATGAAAATCTACGTGTGTGTCTCCATTTACACTAAGCTCTAGATCAACCAAACTATGATGAGAAAAAATTTCAAGCATGTGATCAAAAAAACCTATTCCGGAAGAGATTTTTGATTCTCCAGTTCCATCAATATTTATTTTGCAATATATTTTAGTCTCTTTTGTGTTTCTTTGAACAGATGCGTTTCTCATAAAATCGGCTAATATCAGTGATATAAGAAATATTCTAGGTAAATCACTTGATTAAAATAATTAAATAGCCATTTTATTCTTAGAAATGAAAGAAGTGATAAAATCTACAACAATAATTGGTATAAGAAAAGATAACTTGGTGGTTATTGCTGGCGATGGACAGGCTAGTTTTGGCAACACTGTAATGAAAGCTAATGTAAAAAAAATAAGAAGATTAGGTCTAGACAACTCCATTATATCTGGTTTTGCTGGTTCAACAGCAGATGCGTTTGCATTGTTTGAAAGATTAGAGGCCAAGCTTGATCAATATAAAAATCAGCTCAAAAGAGCTTGTGTTGAATTGGCAAAAGATTGGAGAACTGATAGATATTTAAGAAGGTTAGAAGCAATGATGATAGTTGCTGACAAAGATGTAAGTTTACTCCTTTCTGGAACAGGAGATGTTATTGAATCAGATGACGGAATATTAGCAATTGGATCAGGTGGTCCGTATGCTAACAGTGCCGCTAAAGCGCTTGTTAAAAACACTGAAATGAATGCGGAAGAAATAGCGATTGAATCTCTGAACATAGCTGCTGATATTTGTATTTATACAAACCATAATATTATATCAGAAACAATAGAGTTGTGATGGAGTCAAGTTTCAGTCCAAGAGAAACAGTCTCAGAGCTAGATAAGTTTATTATAGGTCAGCAAAATGCAAAAAGGGCGGTTGCTGTAGCTCTTCGAAACAGATGGAGGCGAAAACAATTAGACAAAAGTCTAAGAGATGAAATAGTTCCAAAAAACATCCTTATGGTGGGGCCAACAGGTTGTGGCAAAACTGAAATATCACGTCGTTTAGCAAAATTAGCAGATGCGCCTTTTGTTAAAGTTGAGGCCACTAAATTTACCGAGGTAGGATATGTGGGAAGAGATGTTGAACAAATTATAAGAGACCTTGTAGAAATAAGCATAAACAAAACTAAAGAAAAAATGGGCAAAGAGGTAAGGGCCAAAGCAGAAAAAAACGCAGAAGAAAAAATCTTGGATATTTTAGTTTCAAAAACATCAGGTGAATCCACAAGAGAAAGTTTTAGGAAAAAACTTAGGGCTGGCGAGTTAAATGAAAAAGAGGTTGAAATTCCTGTATCTGCAAACCCATCAATGAACCTTCCAACAATGGATATTCCTGGGATGCCTGGTTCTCAAATGGGTATGATAAATCTTGGCGATGTCTTCGGTAAAAATTTTGGTAAGCAGAAAAAAATGAAAAAAATGAGTGTTAAGGATTCCCATAACTATTTGTTAGAAGAAGAAATAGACAAACTATTAGATCAGGATAAAATTACAACAAGAGCACTTGATAATGTTGAACAAAATGGAATAGTGTTTATTGATGAAATAGACAAAATAACATCAAGAAGTGAAAGGACTGGGGCAGATGTTTCAAGAGAGGGTGTTCAAAGAGACTTACTGCCTCTAATTGAGGGAACCGCGGTCTCAACAAAACACGGTGTTGTTAAAACTGATTATATTTTATTTATTGCTTCCGGCGCATTCCATCTTTCTAAACCATCAGATATGTTGCCGGAATTACAAGGCAGGCTGCCAATTCGTGTTGAGTTAGAAAGCTTGTCTAAAAATGATTTTAAGCTTATTTTAACTGAAACACAAAACAGCCTTATTAAACAATATGTTGGGCTTCTTGGAACAGAAAAGGTGAGTTTAGAGTTTGATGAAAGTGGCATTGAATCAATTGCATCTTTGGCAACAGAAATAAATCAAAATGTTGAAAATATTGGAGCAAGAAGGCTACACACTATAATGGAGAAGCTTTTAGAAGAGGTTAGCTTTAATGCTTCTGATATTGGCCCCACAACCATTATTATAGACAAGAAATTTGTTGAAACCAACCTTGTTGATTTAATAAAAAGCCAAGATCTGTCTAAATTTATACTATAAATATTGATTTTAATCTCAACCTTACCTAACGATTGTTTGTGATTAAAAAAACACAAATAGAGATAGCTATTTTAATTTTATTAGTAGTAAATATTCTTTTATCCTACAAGGTTGATGTTATTCTTTATAATTATTTTTTTAGTCTAAATTATGGTTATGACACTTTCTATCTAAAAAAATTTTTTATTGGAATAACAGAGCTGGGTGACTCCTTGTGGTATTTTTTAATTATTATATCTGTCTTTTTGTTATCTTTTGTTGGGGAAAAAACAAATTTGATATCTTTTAAAACCTGGTTGTATTTAAAAAACTTCAGCGTTTTCAGTTTTTTTTATTTGGTTTTAGTAGGATTTATAACTCAGCTTTTAAAACACGTTATTGGTAGACCAAGACCAAACCATGTAGAGCTTGATAAAGCTACTGGTTTTAATTTTTTTTCTACTGATGCCTCTTTCCATTCTTTTCCATCTGGTCACTCCTCAACAATTATTGCTGTATCGCTAATATTAGCCCTGTTAATTCCAAGACTAAAAATGTTTTTTTTAATAATTGGTTTTATTGTTGCGCTTAGTAGAGTTGTTGTAGAAGCTCATTTTGCAACAGATATAATTGCGGGAGCGCTTGTTGCTATAATTATATATAAAGTTTTTTTAATATTTCTTGAAACACGCTACCCAGCCATGTCTATCCAAGGTCTTAAAACAAAAAAAACTTCATTGTTGTTAAAAATTAATGTGGTTTTTTTAGTCATAGGTGTGCTTGTTACTGTTGGTTATACGTTCGATGTTTTTTTAAGTGGTCTTTTTTATTATGGAGATGCTCAGTTTTTTCTTCAAAGCCAAGATATTCTTTCTATAGTTTTTAGAGACATTTTTCTTCCTTTGTTAATTGTTTACATTTTTATTCTGCCAATAATTGGGTGTTTTGTTCCTATTCATCAAATTTATTTTGGATATAAGTTTCGCTATAAAGAGCTAATTTTTATTTTGATAACAGGATCAACAACATTGATTCTGGTTGTTAATATTTTGTTAAAAAATATGTGGGGGAGAACGCGGCCTAATGACATTTTACAATTTGGTGGTAATGATGTTTTTACCCCTTGGTACAAGTTTGGTGATTCATGTGTTTCTAATTGCTCTTTTGTTTCAGGCGATGCTTCTGTTGGTTTTGCTTTGATAGTTCTTTATTTTATAACAAAAAAAAATATTTATATTTATTTATCTGTTTTGTTCGGAGTTAGTCTTGGTTTTATTAGAATTGTTGAAGGTGGTCATTTCTTGAGCGACATCATCTTTTCTCAAATTATTGTAACGGGCATAATATTTGCTTCTTTTATTACATATAAAAGGCTTATGAATGAGTAAGGTTTTTTTTTATTTGGTTTTGACGCTTGTTGGTCTTAAGGTTTGTGCGGCTCTTTTTACTAATTTTTCATTATATGGTGATGAGGCACAATATTGGTTGTGGTCACAAAATTTAGACCTAGGGTATTTTTCTAAACCCCCTCTTCTTGCTTGGTTTTTATCAGGACATATTGATTTATTTGGAGATTCTTTTTTTTCGTTGAAAATGTTTCCTCTCTTAGTTTATTTTTTAATATTCTTTGCTGTTTATAAACTTTGTTTACAATTATATATGTCAAAAAACAGCTCTATTATTTGCTCTTTTAGTTTTTTATTAATTCCGGCTGCAAATGTTTCATCGTTTTTAATTTCTACAGATCTTTTGCTTCTTTTATTTTGGGTATTGTCTATGACAAAGCTTTTAGAGATAAGAGAAAACGGCTCAGTAATAAATTTTTTTTTATTAGGAATATTTTTAGGCTTAGCGTTTCTAGCCAAATATGCTGCCGTATACTTTTTGTTAAGTTATTTAATACTAATTTTTGCTGATAAAAAAACATTTGTGTCTATAAAAGACCGTTCTCTTAAGTGGGTAATTGTTGCCTTGACTATTGTGTTGGTTTTACTGCCTAACATTTACTGGAATATTAACAATGGGTGGGTAACATTTTCTCATACCTCAGATAATGCAAATTTAAAAAATCTTAATTTTAATTTTGTTGAGCCTTTAAAGTTCTTGCTTTCACAAATATTTATGGTGGGCCCTGTTTTATTCTTGTCTTTTTTTTATATGTTTAAATATTTTCGCTTAGACTTTGAAAATAAGTTTTTATTAATTTTTTCATTACCAATTATTATAATTGTTTTGACTGAGGCCTTTCTTGTAAGGGCTAATGCTAATTGGGCAGCGCCCGCTTTAATTTCTTTATTTGTTTTGTTCTTCAGGCTTATAATAGAAAAAAAACAAAGTTTAATAATAATTAATTTTGCTACCAACTATACAATTGCTGTTTTTTTATTTATGTCTATTTTAATTTCCTCCAATAACAAAATGTTTGATAGAATTAGAGGGGTTGATAGTTTTGTTAAAGAGGTTTTAAAAACAGCTGGCGACAAAGACCTTGTTGTTAGTGATCGAATGATTTTTTCTAACATATCTTACGAAATAAGGGGGCGGCCCAACAACATATATATGCCGTACAAAGATTTTGAAATAATAACAAATCATTTTCAAATGAGCTCTCCATTAAGTCAAACACAACAGAGTGATTTTTATTTAATCGGAAATCATGATGATATAAAATATCTGTTAAAAGAAAATCAGGCAAGGCTGCTAAGAGAGTTTGATGTTCCTTTTGATTCTGGTGAGTTAAGGTTTTATGAAGTTGTTTTCAAATAGTTTTCTTTTTTTGCTTCTTTTTTGTTGGCCTCTTTTTGGAGAAGAGGTTAATAAAAGCTATGTTGTTAAGGTTAGTGGTATAAAAATAGGTGAGTTAAATTGGCAAATTAAAATAGACAATGATGAATACTTGAACAAACTGGATCTCAAAAGCAAAGGTCTATTATCGGCTATATATAATTTTAAGGGCGAATATATTTCTAAAGGCGCAATCCATAACAACGAATTAATGCCAAAAAAATATAAGCACTTTTGGAAGACTAAAAAAACAGTTAAAAATATGGAGATAGTCTTTAATGAAAGTAAATTAATCTCACTTAAACAAGATCCGGAGGAAGAAGAAAAGATAAGACTCAACATCTTTGATATTAAACACACAAGCGACCCACTAACATCATTTCAAAAAATAATGATGGGTGAAAAAAGTTCTTTAGTTGTTGATGGTAGAAGGTTGTATACAATGACTGCAAATTCTGATGAAAACACAAACCAAACAGCAATTGAAATTTCAAACTATTATAATTTGTGGGCGGACCACAAAAGAAACAAGTTCGAAAAAATAATTTTTGAAAAAAAAATAGAAGAAATTTTACCCTATAAAATGTTTATTTATTTTGATGGAAGGGTTTTTAGATTGGAGGAAAATTAATTTTTATTTTTTCTTAAATAAACATAAAAAGCGCCGTCGCCACCGTGCTCAATAGAGGCTCTCTCAAAAGAAAGAATATATTTTAAAAACTTATTGGATTTAACCCAGCTAAAAAAAGCTGCCCGTATAACGCCGTGATAAAGTTTTGGCTCAGCGCCATGATCATTGTTTTTTATTTTAAAAAGCCCCTTTCCAGTAACAAACAACAAGCACCTGTCACCCCTAATAAAACATTCTGTAATTGTAGATGAGAAAATCTCTTCTGCCTCTAAAAGACTTTTACCGTGAAAATCTATTTTTTTATCAATTTTAAAAAATCTTTTTTTAATATTTTTTCCTATGCTTATTTTCTCTAAAGCAAGCTTGGGTTGTTTTAAGTTGTGTTTAGGTTCTGATACTGGGGTTTTTACTTTTGTTATTTTTTTATTTTCTTTAATAGTTTTATTTTTTATTTTCTTTTTTTGGCCGCTTAATTTATTGTTTTTTTTTATAGGCGTAACACCTTTCATTTGTTTTAAAAATAAATCATCTTCGTTATTCATTGTTTAAAAATACTTTAATTAATTTTTTTACTCGGTTTGGTGTCTGGTTGTACCAAAGACTGTTCATCATTTCAAAACAAACGAGATATTTGTCTTTTTTTCTCATATGGGTTAATAGCTTTTTAAACTTTAAAACCCCCGGTGCCCCTATTTGGAAAACCATTTCAATTAAAAGCTCTTTGTCTCTTTTGTTGTTTGAGCAGTGGTTTAAAAACTTATTAAAGTCGCTTACAGCGCACTTAAAGTCTTTTATAAACATTTTTTCTAGTTCGGTTTTAGTTTTTTTAATTTTAGTTAGTTGTTTTTCGCTTGATAGAATTAGGTGTCCGTAGCCGATTGTAAGAAAACCCAATTGATCTCTGTATGGTTTAAAAGAAAACCCCTCGTTCTTTTTTATTCTTTTTTTAAGGTTTTGATATCCCAAGCTGTTATGTTGATATTAATGTCCAGGAGGGATTGTTTGAGTTTGCGAGCTTTTCAAAAACCCAGGTGTCTTTGTTTTTTACAACATCTTCCTCGTTATCACTTAATATTTGCTCGCTTATAAAATTTACAGCAATTACAATCTTGTCATTTTCAACTTTTGCATCTTCAACCCCGTCAACAACCAAAGAATAAAACTGAGAGTTGGGGTTGTTTGAACCAGAGTCAATTGCAACCTCAAAGGCGGCATAAACATTTTTTGAAACCAGGCTCTTTAAGGTTTTTTTGTCACCTTTATTAAAAGAAGTAATTATAATTTCAAACGCTTTTTTAGCCCCTTCCAAAAAAACCTTATGGTCAAAAGAGTCAACCTGCCTATAAACAGTTTCAAATTTCTGCTCTCCTTCTTTAAGTTGTGGTATTTTTTCTGGTTCGGTCTTTTGTTCTTTTTTGGTAAACTCTTGCTGGTTTGTTTTTTTTTGAAAACCCGTTCTCTTTCCTAGAACGCTTCTGAGCCGATAAATTATAAAAATAGCTATTACTGCAAATATAATAATATCAAAAAACTGTAAATCTCCATAAACCATATTTAAATATATAATTACTTTTTTTTATTTTAATAGTTATATTTTTTCCAAATAGCTTCTTTTATTTCATTAATTGTTTTTTTGTGAATGACTTTGTCTTCTTCTGTGGCCTCAAAGCTTATAATTTTTTTGTTATTTTTTTCTTTATTTGTGGGGATTGTTTTTGATTGGGTTGTTTTGGGTAGGTTCATAGTAAACTGCTTTCCACCCTTAAGCTCTAAATAAACTTCAGCCAATAATCTTGAGTCTAATAGAGCTCCGTGAAGACCCCTTTCTGAAAGGTCTATTTTAAACCTCCTACATAAATAATCTAGATTTGCTACGCGCGTGTTAAGAACAGCTCTTGCCAACGTAACAGTGTCAACAACTGGGTTGGTTATAGAAGGCCTTCCAATTAGTAACAATTCGTTGTTTATAAAACCAATATCAAAATCTGCATTATGAATAATAAGCGGGTCATTATCTATAAATTTTAAAAATGCGTCACAGTGATCATTAAAGTTTTTTTTATCGCTTAAAAAACCGTTCGTTATTCCGGTAATTTTTTGAGCACTTTCTGATATTTCTTTATCAACCCTACAATAAAACTGTAAAAAGTTTTTAGTTGCAACATGATTAATAAGCTCAACACAACCAACCTCAATAACTCTGTCGCCGGTTTTGTGGCTAAGTCCTGTTGTTTCTGTGTCAACTACAATCTCTCTCATTTTAAAATTTTTATTAAACTCTTTTCTGCTGAAAAAATAAAGTCTTTTTTTGTTTTGTTATTATTAATTATTATTTGTGATCGTGATCTTCTTTCTTTGTCTGTTGTTTGTGATTTGATAATTTTATTTAATATGTGTTTTGAAAAATTTTTATTCTTTAGAGCCCTTTTCATTCTAATTTTTTTTTTTGAAATAATACTAACAACAAGGTCGAATTTTTTTTCAAGTTTGTTTTCTAACAAAAGTGGTATGTCTACAAAAACAAACTTTTTTTTAGTTTTTTTGTTTTTTTTAATAAAGTTGTCTCTAGATGTTTGAACTTGTTTGTGAATATATTTTTCAATTTTTTCTTTGGCCTTATCGTTGCTGAATATTATTTCGGCTACTTTTTTTTTGTTTATTCTTCCTTTTTTTACAACATCTTGAGAGATGTTTTTACAAAGAAAGCATATAAAATGTTTGTTAGGACTTTTATACATGTTTGAAACAAAACCGTCAGACTCGTGGACAAGAAAGCCTTTTTTTTTTAAATGTTCAGAAAGTGTTGTTTTGCCAGATCCTATCCCTCCAGTAATAACAATGACTTTAGTCATATTATTTTTTTATTAAGTTTGTTTAACAACACCCTATCTACCTTTGGATCAAAACCAAACCACTGACGAAAGCAAGGTATGGCTTGTTCAACAAGCATTGAAATACCGTATATTTTTTTGTTTTCTTTAAAGTTTTTTAGAAAGCGGGTCTCTTTGGGCCTATAAACAATATCGCTAATTACACTGCTTTTTTTTATAAGCTTGACCTGTTTTTTGCTTAGGGGGTTTGTGGGTGTTGTGTTTATTATCAGGTCCGCCTCTTTTAAATGCTTATCAATTAAGGTGTATTTTTTAGTATATCTATTAACATTCTTAAATCTAATTGCTTTTTTCGAACGATTAAATACTAAAATGTTTTTAAAGCCCTTTAAGAGAAAACCGTAATAAATTGCTTGTGAGGCCCCGCCATAACCCAAGATTAAAATTTTCTGTTTTTTACTTATTTTTGCCGACTTGATCGAGTTTAAATACCCCACCCAATCAGTGTTTGTGCCTGTTGTTTTTTTGCTCAAAGTTATGCAATTAACCGCCCCTATATTTTCAGCATGAACGTTTTTAACATCAACATACTTAATAACGTTTTTTTTGTATGGGGTTGTAATATTAAAGCCAGCAGTTTTTTTGTCTTTTATTTTTTTTATCAAAACACTGTCAATATCTTCCTCTCTTACTTCAAGAAATGTATATCTTGCCTTTAGTTTATATTTTTTAAACCAGTGATTAAAAATTAAAGGGGAAAGGCTGTTAGAGGCTTGGTTTCCAATTACAAAAAAATGTTTCATTTTTTCCTTTTAGATAAAAAAGATAAAAACGGAAATAGTGGAAAGCCTAAAACATTAAAAAAATCACCTTTGATTGATTTAATAATTTGAGGACCAAGACTTTCTACTTGGTAACAACCAACAGACGATAAGATTTGTTTTCCGGTTTTGTTTAAATAATCGTCAATTTGTTTATCATTTAATGATTTTAGTGTAACTGTTGATTTTTGTTGACCAGACCAAATCTGCTTGTTTTTATAACACACCGAAACACAGGATATTATTTGGTGCTTTTTTCCAGATAATTTTATTAATTTTTTTTTAGCTTCAACAAGGTTGGTTGCCTTGTTTATTATTTTGTTTTTAAATATTATAATAGTGTCCGAGCCAACAATAAGGGTGTTGTTGTTGTTTTTACTAACGCTTAGGGCTTTCTCTTTTGCTAAATATTTGGCCAGGTTTTTTTTATTAAGGTTTTTTTTAAAAAATTTTTTTTTAATGTTTTCTTCGTTACAAAGGGGTTTTGATTTTGTAAATTCTAACCCGGCGTTTTTTAATAGTTTAAATCTTGAGGAACTATTACTTGCTAATATAAATTTTTCCCCCAGCACCGTGTTAATAACCTTGGTTTTTATAAACATAATTATTTTTTTTAAATTTTTAAATAAAAAAATTAAAATTAATTCACTTTAATCAACATGTGTTAATATTAAAAACATTTTATACAGACGTTGTGGTTTTTTTTTTATAAATTTTTATTAACAGGTTGTTGTTTTTTTTATAAATTTTTAACATTGTTTTATGGGCTTTTTCGTTACTTGTTATCATTATTTACAGCCTTATTATAATTGAATTCATATGTATAAGTTTGTTATTAATCTGATAAAACTAAGGAATTAATATAATTAACATTACAACTACTAATACTAACAAATAATATATAAATATTATTATTTTGACATTAGTTAACATATTTTGTAATAAAAACACTCTTTTCCAAAATAACTCCAACCAAAATGAATTTACAAGAATTAAAAAATAAACAACCAGAAGAGCTATTAAAACAAGCTGATAAACTTGAGATAGAAAACCCTTCCTCATTAAGAAAACAAGATTTAATGTTTTCTATATTAAAAAAAATAGCAAATGATGGTGAAATAATTACTGGCTTAGGAGTAATAGAAATAATGCAAGATGGTTTTGGTTTTCTTAGATCTGCTGAATCTAATTATTTGCCTGGACCAGATGATATATATATTTCACCAACACAAATTAAAAAATTTAGTCTTAGAACAGGAGATAGTGTTGAAGGTGAAATAAGAGCACCTAAACAAGGAGAGAGATATTTTGCTATAACAAAAATAAATACTATTAATGGGAAAAAAACAGATGATGTAAAAAACAGAGTAAATTTTGAGGATTTAACACCATTATACCCTGAGGCTAGATTTCAGTTAGAGCAAGAAAAGCCGATGCCAGATTTAACAGAAAGAATAATAGATATTATTGCCCCACTCGGTAAGGGTCAAAGACAACTTATTGTTGCCCAACCGTTTACAGGTAAAACTATAATAATGCAGAAGATTGCAAACGCAATAACCGCCAACAACCCAGAAACAAAACTTATTGTTTTGTTAATTGATGAAAGACCAGAAGAAGTTACTGATATGAAAAGATCTGTCAAAGGTGAGGTTATAAGCTCAACGTTTGATGAGCCAGCTTCAAGACATGTGCAAGTAGCCGAAATGGTTATTGAAAAAGCCAAAAGATTGGTAGAATACAAACATGACGTTGTTATTTTATTAGATTCAATTACCAGATTAGGTAGAGCTTATAATACTGTTGTTCCATCAAGTGGTAAAGTTTTAACAGGCGGTGTCGACGCTAACGCTCTTCAGAGACCCAAGAGATTTTTTGGTGCAGCTAGAAACGTTGAAAAAGGAGGCTCTTTAACAATAATCGCAACAGCCTTAATAGAAACTGGAAGCAGAATGGACGAAGTTATTTTTGAAGAATTTAAAGGCACAGGAAATAGCGAAATGATGCTTGATAGAAAGCTCAGTCAAAAAAGAACCTACCCCGCTTTTGATATTGGAAAATCTGGAACCAGAAAAGAAGAGCTATTGTTGGACAAAGACGAATTAGGAAAAATATTTATTTTAAGAAAAATTCTTGCCCCAATGGGATCAACTGAAGCAATGGAATTTTTGCTCGAAAAAATGAAAACAACAAAAACAAACAATGATTTTTTTCAGAGCATGGGAACAAAAAGTACTTAAAAATTAAAATAAAAACAAATCATTGAAATTGTAGACTAAAAGGACAATATGTTTATTGGCCAAAAAAATGTCTAAATATAACGATACAATTTATGCTCTTTCTACCCCGCCAGGCAAATCTGCTATTGCGCTAATAAGGATTTCCGGAAAAGGTGTTGCTGGCGTTTTAAAAAAAATATGTCGTATAAAAAAAGCAATACCAAAAAAAACAAATGTTGTGTTTTTAAAATACAAAAAAATTTTAATCGATGAGGTTGTGGTGTTGTATCACAAAGCACCAAGGTCTTTTACAGGCGAAGACATGCTTGAAATTAATTGTCATGGCGGTATTGCTGTAATAACTAAAATTTCAAAAACCTTGGAAGGTCTTGGTGTAAGACTAGCAGAGCCAGGGGAGTTTACAAAAAGAGCCCTTATAAATAACAAAATTGACCTAGTAAAGACCGAGAGTATATCAGATATAATTAATGCAGAGACAGAAAAACAAAGAGAGGTTGCTATAAAAAATCTTTCAGGGGGGCTAAGTGAGTTTACAAAAAAAATAAACCAAAAAATTAGCTTAATTTTAGCAAACCTAGAGGCCTTAATTGACTTTTCTGACGAAGAGCTTCCTCAAGATCTATTAAAAAAAATAAAAGAACAAAATAAGAACATAATAAGAGAAATCCAAAAAGAATTAAAAATAGCTGAAATTTCAAAACCTATATTAAGCGGTGTAAAAATAGCAATTGTAGGAAAACCCAATACAGGAAAATCTTCTTTTATTAATTTTATTTCAAAAAAAGACGTTTCTATAGTAACGGATATTCCTGGAACCACGACTGACTCAATAACATCTTCAATCGACATAAAGGGTTATAAGTTTACTTTTGTTGATACTGCGGGCTTAAGAAGTCATAAAAACAAAATAGAAGAGTTGGGAATTCAAAAAACTAAAGAAATCATTAAAAGCTCTGACTTAAACCTTGTTTTTTTAGAAAAAAATGAAAAAAAATCATATAATAAAATTAATAAAAAGCTTTTTATTAAGTCTAAATTAGACACCAGAAAGAACAAAAATATAAAGCAAGAAATCTTTAACATTTCTTCATGTACAGGAGAGGGCGTTGAGAAACTTCTTGAAAAGATTTATAAAAAAACAATAAAAACAACAAAAAACGACCCAATACTTTCACGTGAAAGACACATAGGCATTATGAAAAAAGCTTTAAAAACACTTAAATCTATAAATTTTAATCAAAATTTTGATATTTTGGCCTATGAGTTTAAAACCGTCCTTGATCTAACCCTAGAAATAAATCAAAAATTTGATATTGAGAAAATATTAGATATAATATTTAAAGATTTTTGTATTGGAAAATAATTTCACGTGAAAAGAAATAAAAAAAAATATTCAGTAATTGTTATAGGAGGTGGTCACGCTGGCGTTGAGGCTGCCTGCGCATCTGCTAGAATGGGTGTTTCTGTAGCCTTAATAACACATAAAATTAATAAAATAGGCGAAATGTCATGTAATCCCGCAATAGGTGGGCTTGGAAAAGGTCATTTAGTTAGAGAAATAGACGCTCTTGATGGTGTAATGGCGCGCGCTATAGATCAAAGCGGGATTCAGTTTAGAATGCTTAATGAAAGTCGAGGTGCGGCAGTAAGGGGCCCCAGAGCTCAAGCAGATAGGTCTTTATACAAAAAAGCAATATTTGAGACTGTTAAAAAACAAGAAAACCTTGATATAGTTGAAGGATCTGTTGAGGACATACATATTAACAACAAACAAGTACAAGGTGTTGAGCTGCTTGGTGGAGAAATCATTTACTGTAATTCTGTAGTTTTAACCACAGGTACTTTTTTAAGAGGAATAATAAGGCTTGGAGATAAAAGCACTGAAGCAGGAAGGGTTGGAGACAAACCATCTATTTTGTTGGCAAAAAAAATTGAAAAATTAAAGTTTTCAATAGGGAGACTTAAAACAGGAACACCGCCTCGAATACTTAAAAAATCTATAAATTTCAATAATTTAGAAGAGCAGCGCCCTGATAAAAAACCAGCTCCATTTTCTTTTATCAACAGCGTTATCCACATACCACAAATATCTTGTTTTATAACCCATACCAACGCCCTTACTCACAAAATTATCTCAGACAACCTAAAAATGTCACCCATGTATTCAGGTGCTATAAAATCAATGGGGGCCAGATATTGTCCGTCGATTGAAGACAAGGTTGTTAGATTTCCCAATAAAGACAACCACCAGATATTTTTAGAGCCAGAAGGTTTAGATAGTGATTTAATTTACCCAAACGGAATATCTTCCTCTTTGCCAGAGGGTGTTCAAGAGGAGTTTGTTAAGTCTATTAAAGGTCTTGAGAATGCAATTATTACACAACCAGCTTATGCAATAGAATATGATTATGTTGATCCAAGAGAGCTTACACACACTTTAGAAACAAAAAAAATCAAAAATCTTTATTTGGCCGGGCAAATAAATGGCACGACAGGATATGAAGAGGCGGCCGCACAAGGAATAATTGCAGGAATAAACGCATCCCTAAAAACATCATCAAAAAAAGAGTTTTATATTGACAGATCACAGGGCTACATAGGTGTTTTAATTGATGACTTGGTTACAAAGGGCACCAAAGAGCCCTATAGAATGTTTACGTCTCGTTCAGAATACAGGCTTTTATTAAGAGCTGATAATGCAGATCAAAGATTAACACCTGTGGGTATTGAAATAGGATGTGTTAGTCTAAGTAGACAAAAACTATTTGAAAAAAAACTTTCTAAAATAAAAAAAGGCTTTAGGATTGCTAAAAGCCTTAAATCAACACCAAATCAACTTCAAAAAAACAAAATTAAAATAAAACTAGATGGTAAAAAAAGATCAGCATTCGAGCTTCTTTCATATAAAAACATAAATTTTGAAAAGTTAGAAAAAATTTGGCCAGAGTTAAAAGTTTTGGATTTTGAAACCAAAGAACAAATACAAATTGAATCAACTTACTCCAATTATCTTTTAAGACAAAGAGCAGATATTGATGATTTTAAAAAAGAAGAGGGTTTAAAAATTCCTAAAATTATTAAATACAAAGATGTTGGAAGCCTTTCTAATGAGGTGGTAGAAAAACTAAGCAAAATAAAACCCCCCACTCTTGGTGTAGCATCTAGGATATCAGGAGTAACCCCTGCCGCAATAATTGCAATTATGCGTTATATTAAAAAAAATAAAAACAACAAAGCCGCCTAGGGTGAACAAACAAGACGTAGTCAAGAGGTTTGGGCTAACAAAAATTCAAACAAAACAAATTGATAAATTTGTTTTAGAAATATTTGAGACCAACAAACACACAAATCTTGTTGGAAAATCAACCCTTGAAAACATATGGGAAAGGCACATCGCTGATTGCCTGCAGCTTTCAATGTTTATTTCTGATAAAAACTCTAAAATTTTTGATTTTGGTACGGGTGGAGGGCTACCTGGTTTGTTGTTGTCTATTATGGGGTACAACAATATTTTTATGATTGATTCAGTTGGTAAAAAAATTGATTTTGTAAGAGATGTTATAATGAAACTGTCTTTATCAGCAAAAACACAAAAAAAAAGAATAGAAAAAATTAATCTTGGCAAAGCAGACTTAATAGTTTCAAGAGCCTTGGCCCCATTAAACAAGCTTCTTTCTTATTCACTTTTACACTCAAATAAAAACACAACATCTCTTTTTTTAAAAGGTAGAAATGTTTATAAGGAAATTGAGATGGCTCAAAAAAATTTTTATTTCAATTTTAAAACCTTTAAAAGCATAAGCTCAGATGATGGGCATGTATTAAAAATAAAAGATATAAGAATTAAAAAATGACAAAAATAATATCAATAGCAAATCAAAAAGGCGGGGTTGGCAAAACCACAACAACAATTAATCTTGCAACATCGCTGTCTGCGGTTAATAAAAAAGTTTTGTTAGTAGATGCCGACCCACAAGGAAACGCAAGCACCGGCATCGGAATCCCTTACGATGTCAGGGTCCCCAACCTTTATGATCTTATTGTAAAAAGAGAGCTTGATTTAAACGCAATAAAAAAAACCATTGTTCCCAATCTAAGTATTATTTCGGCAAATATGAATTTGGCGGCATCGGAAGTAGAGCTTACCAATGTAGAAAAAAGAGAATATGTTTTAGCTGATATTTTGTCCAAAGCCACAAATTTTGATTTTATATTAATTGACTGTCCTCCAGCATTAGGCCTTTTAACAATAAACTCGCTTGTAGCATCGAATTCAGTAATTGTTCCACTTCAGTCAGAGTTTTTCGCTCTTGAAGGAATGTCCTCGCTGGTTAACACAATTCAATTAATAAAAGAGAATTTTAATTCAAAACTAAACGTTGAGGGGATACTGCTAACAATGGTTGACAAAAGAAACACACTTAGCTCGCTGGTTGAAAAAGATGTCAGAGAGCATTTTGGTGAAATTGTTTACAAGACCACTATTCCAAGAAACATAAAGGTATCAGAGGCCCCAAGTCATGGTAAGCCGGTCATAATATATGATGTTAATTGTTCAGGATCTATGGCATATATAGGTCTTGCTCGAGAAATTATAAACAAACAAAACTGAAAATGAACAAAGAAAACAAAAAACTAGGGATGGGTTTGGGCGCGCTGTTAAGCTCAGGGTCTTTAAACAAAAATAATATAAACAAAATTGATATTTCAAAAATATCGCCTAACAAAAAACAACCTAGAAACAATTTTGACGAAAAGGAAATACAAGAGCTCTCGACCTCTATTAAAAATCAGGGGCTGATTCAACCAATAATAGTTAGAGAAATGCCCGATGATACTTATGCAATAATAGCAGGGGAGAGGCGCTGGAGAGCATGTCAGTTAGCAGGCCTGCACTCGGTTGAATGCGTGGTAATGAATGTTTCAGAAGAAGAGGTTTTTGAACTTGCTTTGATTGAGAACATTCAAAGAGAAAATCTTAATGTTGTAGAGGAGGCCAAAGCTTATAAAAACTTGATAGAAATTAAAAAATTAAAAACCGAAGACCTATCAATAAAATTAGGAAAAAGCCCAAGTCACATTTCTAACTTAATAAGAATACTTGAGCTTGATGATAAGATTCACCAAATGATTGTTGAGGGAAAAATTTCAATGGGACATGCAAGAGCCCTTGTGGGGGTTCCAGACGCCCTAACAAAGGCACAGGAGATTTATGAAAAAAAACTTAGTGTTAGAGATGTAGAGGCCTCCACATCTAAATACAAAAAGGTAAGAAAAAAACAAAATCAAAAAGATCCTAACATTTTAGATCTTGAAAAAGAATTATCTGATAAAATAGGCCTCAAAACATCTATACATTTTAATGAAAGCGGCTCTTCAGGCTCATTAACATTGTTTTATTCAGACCTTAATCAGCTGGATGAGATTATGAAAAGGCTTAAGAAATGATTTTCTTATAATTTAAAACAAACCTAAAAAATAAAGACTTGTAAAGGCTTGGATTTTTTCTAACAAGTTTTTCAGTTTTTAACATTAGTGAAGACAAAAGTTTTTTTTTGTTTTCACTTAACGATTCAAATAAACCCAAAAGACCCTGTTTTTCTTTGAAAAGATATTTTGGAATTTTTCTCTCCAACTCGGTTTTGTTTTTAGAACCAAATAAAAGCAGCGAATAAATCTTAAAATATGAAAAATAACTATAGAAATCAGCCAACGAGTTTACAGAAGAGTTTAACAATGGGGCAATATTGCTTCTACTTAGGTGAATTTTAAAAAAAAATTTGCTAGCATCGATAGACCTGCTGACGCTTAAAGCACTTCCCAATTCATCAATGTCGTTTTTGTTGTCTAAAAGAAGCACCTTATCGAGCTCTTTTATTAAAATAGGAAATTTGTTATCAAGCAAATCTAACAACAACCAATAAATATTTTTCTCAAAAACCAAGTTATGTTTCTTGATAAATGCATTAACTATATTGGTCTTTTTGCTTTGATCAAGCTCATAACAGTCTAACAAAACCCCATCTTTTGAACTAGAAAATAATTGTTTAACAGGCTTGTTTTTTGCAGATGATTTTTCATAATAAATTAGCACATCCCCGCTTTTATTAATTTCTTCAACCGAATTGTCACCAATATATTTTTCACAAACATATACATACTTTTTCTCTGCCTTAAATAAATCAGGTGCCATATCCGATTCATTGGTTATGTTTTTTTTTATAAATCCTTTGTTCGAGAAACTTTTAACCAACAGGTCTTTTAATGCATAAATATAATTTTCATCATTACCACTAATAAAAAAAACTTTATAGTTCAGACAAAGTTTTTCATCTACAACAAAGTTTTCTGGGTTAATTTTCATTTAAACACTTGTAAGATTGTAACCTGCTGTTGCTATGTGTTATAAAACTATTTACATTGTTTAAAACAGCCTCTTTATACAAATTATCTAAAAGAACGTCGCTTGCGAAATTATAGCCAGAAGATTTTGGTGTGAAGGAGAAGCTTGATACTTGTTTGTTTGTTATTTTTGGACACTTGTTGCTACTGTCACTTAGGTTGTAGTTAATTGTAATTTTATAATCAATTTTTTGTGCCACTTGGTTCTCATTAATAGATCTTTTTGTAATTTTTTCACTAGCCTGAATCGTTAATAAAAAACGCTTTTCATCAACTGAGCCAATTTTTGAAAATAATATATCTTTTAAAACAAGACTGTTCCAGCCACTAACATAAACAGATGTTTTATTTTTTAAAAAATTTGATGAGTCTATCGTGTCTAATAAAAAATTGATATTTGAACAAGACGCAAGAAAAACAAACACAACAATCTTAAAAAAGAATAATTTCATTTAATAACTATATTTAATATTTTTCCCGGTATGTATATAATTTTTATAACCTCTTTGTCATTTAAGGTCTTGTTAACGCTAGGCAAGTCTTTTGCTTTTTTTATAACAAACTCTTCTTTATCTTCTTTTTTCGCAGAAACTAGACCTTTCAATTTACCATTTATCTGTATTGGAAGTTCAATTGTGTTAACGATATTATCCTTTGTTATTTGTGGCCATTTTGCATTAGCGCAAAAATCCTCACATCCTAGCGCCTCCCAAATTTCTTCACTTAGATGAGGTGTAAATGGGTGAATTATAATACACAAATCCCTAACTATATTTTTTATATTATTGGCTGAGGCCTTTTTTTCATTCATGGCTTTATTTAGTTCGTTTACATATTCATAAATGTTTGCAACAGACTTATTAAAATGAAACTTTTCAATATTTTCAGAAACGCTTTTAATAAGATTATCAAATTTATTTCTTTTTTCTAAGTTTTTGCTATTTGTATAATTCTTTGCTTTGTGGCAGGTGTCCCAAATCTTATTAATAAACTTATGTGCAGATGCTACACCAACATCTGTCCACTCAAGGTCTCTTTCGGGCGGGGAATCTGATAACATAAACCATCTTGCGGTGTCTGCTCCATAAACATCAATAATAGAAGATGGGTTGACCACATTTTTTTTAGATTTGCTCATTTTTTCAATTTTGCCAACTTTAACTTTTTTACCACTATTATCAAGGTGGCCTTCTTTATTCTCCAAAACAGAACTTGGCTCAACCCAGTCACCTTTTAGGTTTTTAAATGTTTTGTGTGTAACCATTCCTTGTGTAAACAGGCCTTTAAAGGGCTCACTTATATCTACAAAGCCAAGATCTCTTAGAGCTTTTGTAAAAAACCTCGAATATAAAAGGTGAAGAATTGCATGTTCTATTCCGCCGATATATTGATCAACAGGAAGCCAATAATTAACGTCTTTTTTAATAAACGGCTGTTCTGAGCGAGGATTACAATAGCGCAAGAAATACCAAGACGACTCAAAAAATGTATCAAATGTATCTGTTTCCCTCACCGCTTTCATTCCCGTTGAAGGACAGGTCGTATTTTTCCACTCATTAACCTCATCTGTTGTTGGGCTTGGGTTATTTTGGTTTAACACAGGAAGTAAAACCGGAAGATCTTTTTCTTGGACAGGCACAACAGAACCATCTTCTCTATAAAGTATTGGAATTGGGCACCCCCAATAACGCTGCCTCGAAATACCCCAATCTCTTAATTTATAATTTGTTTTTTTATTACCAACACCCTCTTTTTCCAACTTTTTCAAAACTTCTTTTTTTGCTTTTTCATTTTCTAATCCATTTAAAAAATCAGAATTAATCATTACGCCACTTTCTAACAATGCTTTACTTTTTGTTTTGTTAAATTTTTCTTCAGATGTTGTTGATTTTACAACCTGAATAACGTCCAAATCGTATTTCAATGCAAATTCTAAATCTCTTTGATCATGGGCGGGGCAGCCAAATATAGCCCCCAGGCCATAGTCCATTAAAACAAAATTTGCGATAAACAGTGGAATTTTTTTATCTAGAAAGGGGTGTTTAATAAATATTTTTGTGTTGTAACCCACTTTTGTTTTTTCTGAGTCCATGGTTTTTATTTGATCAATAAATTTTTTAGCAGCACTATCTTTTTTTGATATTTTATTTGCAAGCTGATGGTCTGGGGAAATGGCAACAAATGTTGCTCCAAAAATTGTATCAGGTCTTGTGGTAAAAACTTTAAGATTTTTTTCTTCTAAAATATTATTATTAACTAAAGAAAAAATTATTTCTGCACCTTCGGATTTTCCAATCCAATTAGATTGCATTATTTTTACTTTATTTGGCCACATGTCTAATGAATCTAAATCTGTTAAAAGCTCATCAGAATAACTGCTTGTTTTTAAAAACCACTGTGATAGATTTTTTTTCACAACCAAAGCCCCTGATCGCCACCCTCTACCATCAATAACTTGCTCATTTGCTAAAACAGTTTTGTCAACTGGGTCCCAATTAACCTCTGACATTTTTTTATATGCTAAACCACTCTCATACATTTTTAAGAAAAAGAGCTGCTCATGTTTGTAATAGCCCGGGTGACATGTTGCTAACTCTCTATCCCAATCAATAGAGAAGCCCATCGACTTGAGTTGATTTCGCATATATTTTATATTGCCATAAGTCCAATCTGCTGGATTCTTTTTTTCTGTGATAGCTGCGTTTTCTGCAGGTAAACCAAAAGCGTCCCAGCCCATAGGGTGGAAAACATTATAACCTTTCATTTTTTTATACCGCGCGACAACATCACCAAGCGTATAGTTTCTTACATGCCCCATATGGATTTTTCCTGAAGGATAAGGAAACATCTCAAGTACATAATATTTTTTTTTATTATCTTTTTTTTCTACTTTAAATATATTGGCTTCTTGCCATCTTTTTTGCCATTTTGATTCGGCGATCTTATGGTTGTATCTACCTGACACTTTATGTGTTTTTAAGCTTTAATTTTTTTGCTTTGTTTAATATAGCATTTTCAAGATCTATATTGTCTTGATTGTTTGTTTTAACACCAACCCATTTATTGTTTTTAAAAACCTCGCAAAACGATGCCGCTCTTAGGTTTTGTGTTTTTAATTCAGCACCACTAATAAATATATTTATTTTACATCTTTCATTCTCGTTGGCTTCTGTGCTGTACCAGTCAGTAAATATTGTTCCTCCAAAAGGATCTGCTGAACTTAAAGGAATAAAGCTTAACGTTTCAAGGCTTGCAGACCACAAATATGGATTTATAGGCATGCCGACGGTAGCAAAACCACCCCCTTGTTCTTTGTTTGTATCAAATAAATTAATTGAATCTTTTCCAAATAAACCACCACCAGTAGATAGTCTAGTTTCAGCATCTCTCATTGCCAACTCTTTGTTATTTGCAGTATTTACTGTAGTGCCCGCTCTATTTATTATCTCACCTGTAGTTTGGGCTTTAGACCACAACCCCTCTCTTTCTTCTTCAGTTAAGTTTTTGTTGCACGAAACTAAAAAAAGCAAAAACACACAGGATAGTATTTTTAACTGAGACATACTTTCTAATTATTCTATTGTTATGAAAAAGTAAATTATAAAAAAAAACGGCACTTTAAAAAAGTGCCGTTTAAACAATAATTTATATTAATTAAAATGACATG
>CABXIT010000021.1 GCA_902512325.1 uncultured Alphaproteobacteria bacterium
TATGAACTAGAGAAATATTTATCAGAAAGAGATTGTGAGATTTGTAATGGATTCAGATTAAATCAAAAAGCTTTGTCTGTAAAAATAGCTGGAAATCATATAGGTGAAATAACTAAAAGGTCTATTGATGATTGTTATAATTGGTTTAACAAATTAAACAAAAATTTATCATCGAATGAAAATAAAATAGCAGAAGGTGTTATCAAGGAAATAAAAGATAGATTAGAATTTTTAAACAGAGTTGGTTTAGACTACCTATCACTATCAAGGGCAAGTAAAAGTTTATCAGGCGGTGAAAGTCAAAGAATTAGGCTGGCAAGTCAAATTGGATCAGGCTTAACCGGTGTTTTATATGTTCTTGATGAGCCCTCAATTGGTTTACATCAAAAGGATAATCAGCAATTAATAAATACATTATTTAAACTTAGAGATCTTGGTAATACTGTAATAGTTGTTGAACATGATGAGGATGCAATTAAACAAGCGGATCATATTATTGATATAGGTATAAATGCTGGAATTTACGGTGGAGAAATAGTAGCTGAAGGAAATCTACAAAAAGTACTTAAAAATAAATTAAGCTTAACAGCTCAATATCTAAATAAGAAAAAAAATATTGAAGTTCCAAAAAGTAGAAGAAAATTTAATAAAAATAAAATTTTCACTTTGCAAAAAATAAAAACAAACAATCTTAATAATCTAGAGGTAAAATTTCCACTAGGAAATTTTATATGTGTTACTGGGGTTTCTGGAAGTGGTAAGTCATCACTTATTATTGATACACTTTATAAAAGATTAGATGAATATTTTAATAAATCACTCAATAAAGATGAAAGCTATTTCAACTTTAAGGGAATTAAAAATATTGATAAGGTTATTGATATAAATCAATCACCTATAGGGAGAACACCTAGATCAAATCCAGCTACATATACAGGATGTTTTACTCCTATTAGAGATTGGTTTGCGGGACTTAATGAGTCTGCAGCAAGAGGATACAAACCTGGTAGATTTTCTTTTAATGTAAAAGGAGGAAGATGTGAAACATGCGAAGGTGACGGAGTTAAGAAAATAGAAATGCATTTTCTTGCTGATGTTTACGTAGAATGTGATATTTGTAAAGGTAAACGTTACAATAGAGAAACACTTGAAATTAAATACAATAATAAATCTATTTCTGATGTGTTGGATATGACTGTTGAAGAGGGTTACAATTTTTTCTCAAAAATTCCTTCAATAAAACAAAAATTAAAAACTTTAATGGAAGTTGGTTTAGATTATATAAAAATTGGTCAATCAGCTACAACATTATCAGGTGGAGAGGCCCAAAGAATAAAATTATCTAAAGAGTTATCAAAAAGATCTACAGGAAAAACATTATATATACTAGATGAGCCAACAACTGGATTACATTTTGATGATGTAAAAAAACTATTAAAAATATTACATACGCTAGTTAATGAAGGTAATACTGTTATTGTTATTGAACATAATTTGGATGTTATTAAAACTTCAGATTATATGATAGATTTAGGCCCATTAGGGGGAAATAAAGGTGGTAAAATTATGTTTGAAGGATCTCCAGAAAAGATTATACTTGATAAAAATAATTATACTGGTCAGTTTTTAAAGAAACATTTGAACTAATGGAGGTTATCTTGGGAAGTATTTTACAATCATTAAATAGAACAATTATAGCTGGTATTATATTAGCAATATTAGTTTTCATAATTATGGCAATAACCAATAACGGTTTTGATTATGATAGAAATTTCTGGAGTGCAATTTTCAGATATTTACATGTTATATCAGGTGTCATGTGGATTGGTTTGTTATGGTATTTTAATTTTGTACAAATTCCAAACATGCCAAATATACCTGATGAGCAGAAACCAGCAATAGGTAAAGTAATTGCTCCAGCTGCTTTATTTTGGTTTAGATGGGCAGCACTCGCTACAATTTTAACTGGTTTGATTGTTTCTCATTTAAATTATTATATAGTAGAGGCTCTTTCATTTGGTTTATTAACTAATGGAGCTTCCTCAAAAAGCATATGTATTGGAATAGGTATGTGGTTAGGTATGATAATGGCGTATAATGTATGGATGGTTATTTGGCCAAATCAGAAAAAAGCTTTGGGTATAATTGAAGCAAATGCAGAAGAAAAAGCAAAGTCTGCTAGAACTGCTATGTTGTTTTCAAGAACAAATACTTTGTTATCCATACCTATGCTTTTAAGCATGGTTACTGCTCAAAATCTATATTAAAAATCAATCTTCATCTTGCGGTCTAAACTTAAATACTAATAAAGTTGGGACCGCAATAAAAATAGATGAATAGGTACCAATTAAAACACCAATAATCATAGTTAATGCAAAAGGTTTAATTACTTCTCCACCAAATATATATAAAGATAAAAGCGCTAAAAGAGTTGTAATACTTGTCATAATTGTTCTGGATAAAGTATTATTTATTGACATGTTAAATAAATCTAAAAGCTCTAATTTTTTATATTTTCTTAAATTTTCTCTGACTCTGTCAAAAATTACTACTGTATCATTAATTGAATAACCAGCAATTGTTAAGACTGCAGCTATCGTAGAGAGTGAAAATTCAATGTTCAAAAGAGATAATAGTCCTAAGGTAAACAAGACATCATGTGTTAATGCTACTACAGCTCCAAAACCAAATTGCCATTCAAATCTAAGCCAAATATAAATTAAGATAGCGAATAGAGCAAAAGTAACAGCTTGAAATCCTTTCCACAACAATTCAGAACTTATAGTAGGTCCAACAAATTCAGATCTTCTAAATTCTTCTACTTTATTATTTATAAGTTGTTTAACCTTATTTACTGTTTCAATACTTTCTTGATTATTTTCATTTTGCAGTCGAATAATAATAGTATTTTCATCTCCAAATTCTTGAAGAGAAACTTCGTTAAAATTCGGTGATAAAATATTTCGTAATTCCCCTATTTCAGTATTTTGTGTACTAACTTCAATCAAAGTTCCTCCTTTGAAATCAATTCCTAAATTTAATCCTTTAAAAAAAAGAAGTGATAAAGATAAAAATATAGCGATAGCTGAAACTATATAAAATTTTTTTCTATAATCTAAGAATTTATAATCTGAGTCTATAGGAATGATTTTATTTAAACCAAACATTATAAATTTATCTCCTTTTTTGAATTAAAAGAAATATAAATATGTACTAGTAAATTTGTAAGCATAAGAGCTGTAAACATAGAAGCAATAACTCCTAAAGATAATGTAATTGCGAAACCTTTTATTGGACCAGAGCCAAATACAAAAAGTAATAGTGATGCTATTAAAGTTGTTATATTAGCATCCAATATAGTTGAAAGAGCTCTATCAAATCCTTTTTCTATGGTTTCATAAATCTTTTTATTTTTTGTCTTTTCTTCTTTAATTCTCTCAAATATTAAAACATTTGCATCAACTGCCATACCTATAGTCAATACAATACCTGCTATGCCAGGCAGGGTCAAAGTAGCACCAATCGTACCAAGTAAAGCTATTATTATAAATAAATTAGCGATTAGTGATATATTCGCTATAAAACCAAAAGATCCATAAATAAGAATCATAAAAATACAAACTAGGATCATTCCAATTATAGATGCCATTTTACCTGCGGCAATCGAATCAGCGCCTAATCCAGGTCCAACAGAACGCTCCTCTACAATTTCTAATGGAGCAGGTAATGCACCAGCTCGAAGTAAAACTGCTAAATCAGTTGCTTCTTGTGAAGAAAAATTTCCAGTTATTATGCCTGATCCACCAGTTATAGCGGAGTTAATTACAGGTGCAGTGATTACTACACCGTCTAAAACAACGGCAAATCTTTTACCTATATTTTCTGAAGTGGCTTTACCAAATTTTTGTGCTCCAGTTGTATCAAATCTAAAAGAAACTGCGTGACCTTCTGTTGGGTCAAAAGAAGCATTTGCATCAATTAAATTTTCACCGCCTACTCTTGATTTTTTTTCTAATAAATATTTTATTTCTGCATTATCTATATCTGCAACAATCATTCTTCCAAAAGGAGCAATATTTAAAGATAATGAATTTGTGTCATCATCATCCACCATATGAAAATTTAATTTAGCAGTTTTACCTAGTAAATCTTTTATTCTTTCAGGATCTTTAACGCCTGGCAATTGAAGAAGAATTCTATCCCTCCCAGATCTTTGTATTAGTGGCTCTTTAGTTCCAGATTCATCTATCCTCTTTCTAACAATTTCTAATGATTGTTTAATTGCTGAATCTTGAATGGATTTTTTATATATTTCATCAATAGTTATAGAAACAATATTATTAGTAATATTGAATTTTAAAGATCGGTAATTTTGTAAAAATTCTTGCCTTATATCTTTTAATTTATCAGAACTTTCAAAACGAATTTTAAGAGATCCATCAATTTTTTCAATATTATTAATCTTAACTCTTTTTTCTCTTGCTATAACTCTAATTGTATCACTAAAATTTTCAAATTCTTCTTCAATTAATACATCTGTTTGAACTTCAAGAAGTAAATATGATCCACCTTGCAAATCTAAGCCAAGATTAAGCCGATTATCAAGATACCAACTGCCTGTATCATCCTTGTAAAGAAGAGATGGAATGGCAAATATTATACCCAGAAATAATAGTATAAAAACTACAAAAACTTTCCAAAGAGGATAATTTTTCATATTAAATTATTTTTTCTTACCCAATAAACCTGATAGTAATCCACCTTTTGATTCACTTTTATCATCTTTTTCTGGTTGTTTTTTTTCTGTTTCAGAAGACGTATATAAATCAGCCACCATGCCAGGTGCAATTTTTATTTCTACATTTTCGGAAACCTGCACTTGTAATTCTTTGTTATCTGATACTTTGTTAACTGTTCCTATTATTCCTCCTGAGGTTATTATCTTATCACCTCTTCGAAGATTATTTAACATTTCGCGATGCTGTTTAACTTTTTTTTGTTGAGGTCTAATTAATAAGATATAAAAAACACCAAAAATTAAAATTAATGGTAGAAAAGCGCCAATTGATTCCATAATTTTCCTTGATTATTAATTTGAGAGATTTCTTATACTGTGTAAAAGAAAAAAGCAATTAAAGTAACAATATTAGATGTTTTTTAAAAACTTTTTATTAAAAGAAAAACTTAAGCATAATTCATATTTTATTTGGAAAAGTGAAAATAAAAGCATTAAAGTTATTAAGGATTTTAAACCATTAAATTTAGATTTAATCATTGGCGTAGATAGTCAAAAAGAAATTTTGTTTAAAAATACAATCAATTTTTCGAAGGGAAATTTTACTAACAATGCTTTATTATGGGGAGCAAGAGGTAATGGTAAAAGTTCTTTAATAAAATCTGTTTTTCACAAGATAGTTAGTACAAATAAAAATTTAAAGCTAATACAGTTAAATAAAAATAATATTATTGATATCGAATATATATATTCAATATTAGGAAATTATAATCAATACAGATTCATTATATTTATTGACGATTTATCTTTTGAAAAGATTGATAGTGATTATAAAATTATTAAATCAACATTGGATGGAAGTATTCAACATCAACCGACAAATATTTTATTGTATGTTTCATCTAACAGGCGACATCTAATGCCAAGAGACATGATAGATAATGAAAGATCATCAGCTATTCACACTGATGAAAGTGTTGAAGAAAAAATCAGTCTAAGTGATAGATTTGGTTTGTGGATCGGTTTTCATAAATTATCACAAATAGATTATCTAAATATTATTAAAGCTTATTGTCATCATTATAAAATTGATTATGATGAAGAAATTAGAAAAAAAGCTATTCAGTGGAGTCTTCAAAGAGGTAATAGAACAGGAAGAACTGCCTGGCAGTATATTTTAAATATTGCCTCTAGTGAAAATTTAAAAATTAAGATTTAATTCAGCAGATTATTTTTTAGAAAGATCGTAATTTTCATATATTAATTGCTGAATACCACCTTTTAAAGCATTCATGTTTTTAGCACCTAACTGTTCAGCAAAACCATTTGCTAAAATTGACGCTATCTCACCTTCATTACTAATAAACACAATATTATCATTTAAATCAACAATGTCCTGAAAGGTTTTCATGAATTCTGGAATAAATTTTCCATAAATATCAAATGCAGTGATTTCTAAAGAACCTGGTATTACTCCGGTAAAATCTCTTTCTTTCTTTGTGCGAATATCAATAAATTTATAATTATCATTTAGTAAATTTTGAATTTCATCAGTAGTGATTATATTGTAAGCAGGAGGTTGAACATCAATTATTTCAACATCAAAAACTAAGGTTGAATTTGGCGGAATAAGTTCACCTGCCCCTCTTTGTCCATATCCAAGCTCAGGTGGAATAATTAGTGTTCTTTTACCTCCAACTTTCATACCCGTAATACCTGTTTCCCAACCTTCAATAACTTGCCTTAATCCTATTTGAAAACTAAATGGCTCTCCTCTGTCATAGCTACTGTCAAATTTGGTACCATCTTCAAGCTTACCTATATAATGAACTTTAATTTTTGAATGGTTTACAATTTCAGCGCCCTCTCCCTCTATATTATTTTTTATTTGAAAATCTGCTGCCCATGTGATTTGAGATATACAAATCAAAATAAAGATAATTTTTTTCATATATGCCTTTGATTAATTTTCAGTGTATTAATTTTTCTACCTAACTTTGTTTCTCTATAAATAATATAATACGTTGAAATAACAATAACTATACTTCCAATTATGACATATCTATCAGGATAATCATTAAAGAATATTAATCCGAAAGTTATAGCCCAGATAATTGCTGTATAATCAAATGGTTGCAATAGATTTACTTTCGAAAGTCTGTAAGCGTTTGTTAATAATATTTGCGCAATACCTCCACAAAACCCCATAGCTGCTAACATGAGCCATAAGTCAAATGTGGGTTGTTGCCAGTTAAAAATTAAAAAAGGTAAATATATTAAAGCAACAAATGCATGAAGGTAAAAGCTACATGTTGGTGGTGCATCATAACTTAATAATTGTTTCATAATAATAACAGCAAATGATAAAGCAACAGCACCAAATAAAGGCAAAAGAGAGAAATAATTAAATAAAGATGTGCCAGGTCTAAAAACAATTAGAACCCCTATAAAACCAAAAAATATTGCTGCCCATCTTCTGATACCTACATTTTCACCTAATATAAAAATAGCTAGAATGGTTATAATCATAATACTTGCAAAACTAATAGATGATACATCAGCTAGTGGAAGAATTCCAAATGCTTTGAAAAAACTAAACATTGCGAAACACGCAATTGCAGCTCTTAATAAATGTAAATTAATTTTTGCTGTTTTTAAAGATGCTCCAGTTATAAAGAGCATTATTAAAACAGGAAATATGCCAAAAAAACATCTAAAAAAAACTATTTGAAAGGTATTAAAATCTTCTGAAAGTTTTTTTATTAAAACGTCCATTAATACAAAAAATATAACTGAAAGAATTTTTAAACTAATTGCAATATAATTATTTGTCATAAATTTGCTTTATTTGACCTGGCACAGAAATAATGCCACTTAAAACTATAAGAATGGCTCCAATTAAAGCATAATTATTTAAATATTCATTGAAGAAATAAAAACCTATTAAAGATGACCATACTATTTGCAAATAAACTAAACAAAAAATTGCAGAATAATGTTTTTGTGCTTTTTTAAAGGCAAATGTAACTAAAAGTAATGCCATATTAATAAAAATTGAAGCAATAGTAATAAGAACAAATACATAAAAACTAACTTTAATAGGATCATAAATAAATAATAAAAAAGAAATAACATGAATAATTGAACCACCATACAAAAAATAACCAAGAGTGGTTGTTACTGTATTAAATTTATTAACTATTGTTGTTGTTGTTGTAATTAATAAAACTCCAAATAAAGTAACTAAAAAATAAATATTAAAATTATCAAAACCAGGTTGAATTACAAATATAACACCTAAAAAACCTATAGCCAGTGATATATAAACAAATAAATTTAATTTTTCTTTTAAAAAAATAAATGCATAAATCGCCCCTATTAAAGGAGATGACATATTTAGAGTCGTAAATTCGGGCAAAGTAATATTTTTAAGCGAGATAAAAGTTATAAAAGGCATAGGGGCAAAAATTAATCCTCTAATTAGAGGAATCCAATAATTATTACATATTAAATTTTTCTTAAGATTTCCTCTCGTAAAAAGAAATATAGGTACTGCTATATATGCTGGCGCTCCATAAAAAACAAAATGATAAAATTGAATTTTTTGAGCAGATAAATAGTTAATAATTGCATCGTTAATTACAAAAAAAATACTAGATAATAATAATGCTGAAGATGCTATAATAATATTTTTTTTCATTATATTTTTAAAAGATTGTATCTTAAGATATAATTCCTATATTAAATAACATTACATTATTTATGAAAAATAAAGAAATTAAAACTTGCAGACTAATCATAAAAGGCAAAGTTCAAAATGTTGGATTTAGACATTGGTTTAGTGACTTAGCAATCTCTTTAGGATTGAATGGATATGTTAAAAACAAAGAGAGCAAAGATGAGGTTGAAGCAATAATCCAAGGTGATATGCAATCAATATTATCAATTACTGAAAAATCTAAAATAGGTCCAGAATTAGCGCTAGTAGAAGGTGTAATCCCTAGTAGTATTATTAGCAATGTTACGTATTCTGGCTTTATTGTTAAGTACGAAAATAATTAATTAAAAGCTTCTTTCAATGTATTATGAAGACTATCAAACATTTCATCAATTTGATTTTTTGTAATTATAAATTGTGGACATAAAACTATTGCAGGACCTAAAGGTCTGCATATTAAACCATTATCAATAGACATATTAGCAACCTTATCACCCATATTTAAATGACCCTCGAAAGGATCTTTTGTTTTTTTATCTTTAACCATTTCTAAAGCAGCCATTAAACCAATGCCTCTTGTTTCCCCTATATGTTCATATTGATTAAATTCTTGAAGTCTTTCATGGAAATAAGGTGAAACATTTTTTACATTTTCTAATAATCCTTCATTAATAATAACATCAATAGCTTTGAGAGCTATTGCACATCCAACAGGATGACCTCCAGCTGTAAATCCATGCGGAAATTCTTCAGCATCTTCAGAAACTGAAGTAAATTCATCTGCAAACTCTTTATTAACAATAACTGCACCCATTGGAAAATATCCTGCTGTTAAACATTTTGAAGAGATAATTATATCTGGTTTAATATTATATGTTTCACAGCCCCATAAATTCCCAGTTCTACCAAATCCACATATAACTTCATCAGCAACCAGAGGTATCTTATATTTTTTTAATATTGGCTGAATTAAATCAAAGTATCCTTTTGAAGGAGGAATGACACCCCCTGCTCCTTGAACAGGCTCAGCAACAAAACCAGCTATAGTTCCTGGGTCTTCTCTTAAAATTAAATCTTCTAAATTTTTTGCCATTCTATTTGTAAAATCTTCTTCAGTTTCATTTTCTTTCGCAAATTTCCAGTAATGAGGACAATCAGCATGAATAAAACCATCTAATGGTAGCTGAAACACTTCATTATATGGTTTCCCAGTCATAGAAGTAGCACCAAGGGTAACTCCATGATATCCATTTATTCGTGTTATGATTTTTCTTTTTTGAGGATTACCTTTTATCTTATTTAACATCCACAACATTTTAATCATTGTGTCATTGGCTTCTGATCCCGAATTACAAAAAAAGACTCTGCCATCATCAAATGGAGAGACTTCTATTATTTTATCAGACAATTCTAAAGTTTCTTCAGATAGTCTGCCGAACAAGGAATGATATCCTGCAAACTTTGCATATTGTTTTTGAGCTACTTCTATTAAACCTGGATGATCAAAACCTGCACACGCATTCCATAAACCAGAATTAGCATCTAGATATTTTTTATCATGAATATCATACACATAAATCCCCTTACCTTTGGTTATTACAACAGGGCCTCTTTCATTAAGGGTTTTTAAATCAGTAAATCCATATAGATGATGTGATTGATTTGATTTTAGCATAATAGGAGACTAATTATTTTTTTTTAACATGAAACGCAAGTATATTTTATCAGGGGGGACGATAGGTATCATATTAATGATGCTAGGTCAGTTATGTTTTTCAATAAATGACACTTTAGTCAAACTAATGGTAGTTGAATTAAAAAATAATATGTCTGTAGTAAATATTATTTTTTTAAGAGGTTTAATAACCTCATTCCTAATTTTATTATATTTAAAGTTTTATGAAAAAAAGAATATAATTAATATCATTAAAATTAAAAAATTTCGTAAAAGAGGTTTTTATGAGGTCTTAACTGCTATATCTTTTTTTATAGGCCTTATACTCTTACCTGTTGCAGAAGTTTATACTTTGTTAATGACTAATCCATTTTTTGTTATAATTTTTGCGTTTATTTTCTTAAAAGAAAAAGTTGGGATAAGGAGATGGGCTGCTGTAATTATTGGATTTATTGGAGTGCTTTTTGTTATAAACCCACAAAATGTAAATTTTAATTTCTTATATTTTTTTCCAATCATTGCTGCAATTTTCTTAACAATAAGAGACATTGCAACAAAGGGTATAGCAACCAAATCTAATAGTTTTGAAATAATCTTCATCACTTCAATTTTAATAACGTTATTTTCTGGAATAGGATCTCTATTTTTTGATTTTACTTTCAATATTGAATATTTATCTCATTTAATTATCTCAAGTATATTCTTAACAATTGCTTATGTTTTTTCTGTTTTAACAATTTTTTATGCTCCACTATCTTTAACTGCATCATCAAGATATTCAGTTATAGTTTTTGGTATGATTTTTGGTTACTTGATACTCGGTGAAATACCATCAACAAATATGATTTTTGGCGCAACAATAATAAGTATAAGCGGTTTATTTGTTATAAACAGGCAAAAGAAACTTGGTAAAATAGATTAAAAATTAAAGGTTATTTTCTCTGATATAATCAATAACTACATCAACATGCCCTTTGACTTTTACATTTGACCAACTGTGTAAAACTTGACCATTTTTATCCAAAATAAAAGTAGATCTGTTTATTCCAAAATATTTTTTTCCATACATAGATTTTTCTATCCAAATTCCTAGATTATTACATGCGTCTCCTAAATCAGAACCTAAAGGGTATTTTAATTTAAATTTTTCAGCAAATGTTGTATTCCTTTCAACATCATCTTTTGATGCTCCAACAATATCAAAACCAAGTTTTTTAAATTTAGACATTTTTTTTTGAAAGTCAGAGACCTCTATAGAGCAACCACTAGTAAGTGCTTTTGGATAAAAAAATAAAATAGTTTTATTTTTTAACTTTGATGAGTCAAATTTTTTATTATCAGCAAGTTCAAGTTTAATATTAATTTTTTTATTCATAAACTAATTATCGCAGTGAGTTTTAACCCATTTACCAGTAATCATACTAGCAGTATTCGTATAAACATAACAAATATCTTCACCATAATTTTTTAATATATAAACATGATCTTCTTCAGAAATAAGTTTCCATTCATTTTTAGGTTCAAAATAAAAAAGTCTTGTATGCAAAAATACAAACAATAGCTAATGAGGAAATAGCAGTGGTAATGAGGCAAACATTAAGTATTTTATTATTCATATATTTAAAATAGGTTTTTATTGAAAGAATTCAATATTAATAGAAAATTGATGCCCTCTTATTAATTAAACAACTAATATAATTATTTTTTAGCGTTAGTAGCCATAAGTAAAGGCACTATCATAACTAAGGTCATTAATACTGATGGGTTAAATAACCAATATAAAAGCCCAATGGAGAAAACTAATAACCAAAATTCATTTTTTTTTAAAATTTGCATAAGTTTCTCATAAAGAAAAAAAATAAATTTTCTATTATTAATTTATTGATTCAACGCATTTAAAATCATTATTATGAGGGTTATTAACGTATTTAGATACCTCATGAAACTTTAAATCTATATCTTCATCAGATTTAATTTTATCATCAATAATTTTTATATTGCTTTGATTATCAATAAATTCCATTGCTTCATTAGAATCTAAAATTATTGGCATTCTATGATGTATTTGTTTGATTTTCGAATTAGCATGTCGAGTTATAATTGAAAAAACTCTAGTTTTTTCTTTATTTTTTATTTCTTTTCTCCAAATACCAGCAAGATAAATTAATTCACCATCTCCGAGTTGAATATAATATGGAATTTTTTGTAAGCCATTATTTTTCCATTCATAATAACCGTTAATTGGAATAACACATTTTCTTTTTATAAATGACTCTTTAAACAAAAGTTTATTGTTAATAGTTTCAACTCTACTATTAATAACTATTTGTTTTTGATTTGTATTTTTATTTACAAAATTATAACCCCAATTACTCTCTAGAATATAATTATAATAATTATAATTAAGAATTATATTAATATTTTGACCAGGTTTTACGTTGTATGATTTAGAATAATTGTCAGGTTTATTTTTTAAGTCAAAAATTTTGTTAAGTTTTTCATGATGCTTGTAGCTTGCAAATCTACCGCACATTACGATGCAGTTGAAAGGGGCATTGGAGTTGATACGGCAGTAGTCATCCAACAGTCTTTAAACCCCCCTTCCTCCTTTACTTTTTCTAATGTCCATTTAAATCCGAAAATTTTTCCATCAATAGAAGTTAATTCTATAAAAAAATATGCAATATTTTCTTCTAATTTTACCTCAAGAATTTCATGTTTTTTGTGATCTAACATTACGGCGTAAGACGGTGCATACATCATTTGAGTGAATCTTTGAATTGGCCCAGTAAATGCCCTATTAGAAGGATGGGCAAATTCCCAAGTTTGTTCAATACCAGCATTTAAATATGGTTCATTATTATTCATTAATGAAGATAGTTGAATTTTGACTACATCTTCAGGATTAATTTCAGGAGTTGGTTTTTGTAATTCAGCAAGAAGAGATGTGGAGAATAAAATAATAAATGTTATAGTTGAAATAAATCGCATAAAAATAAAATAGTTTAATTTAAGTTTTTGACAATATGAGCATATCTGATTTTATTCAAGGGTTTATAATAGGCTCATCTTTAATTATAGCTATAGGTCCTCAAAACTTATATGTCATCAATCAAGGGCTAAAGAAAAACTTTATATTTATTGTCGTCTTAATTTGCAGTTTATCAGATAGTCTCCTTATTGTATGCGGGATCTATCTTTCAAACAATATTTTAAGTTTAAATGCGTCCGTAATCACTATTATGAAGTTAATTGGAGGAATTTGGCTAATTTTATATGGAATAAATAAAATTAAAAACTCAAGACATCATGTAATTAATAATAAAGAATTTAATGAAGCCAGTTTTACAAAGGTTGTAATCACTACACTGGCCATCACTTATGCTAATCCTCACGTGTATTTAGATACAGTAATACTACTTGGATCTATTTCAATAAATTTTGATAGCAAGATATACTTTGGCTTAGGTGCAATATTTGCAAGTTTTGTATTTTTTTTTAGTCTTGGCTATTTTTCTAATTTTTTATCTCAGTATATCAAATCTCAAAAAGTGTGGTTTTATATTGATAACGTAATGGGATTTTTGATGCTTTTTTATGGTTTATTTTTTATCTTCATGAATTAAAAAATTATCAATTTCACTACAAACAAAATTAACATTATCTTTATTAAAAACTAACGGGGGTTTTATTTTAATTACATTATTGTAAGGGCCGTCAGTACTCAATAGAATGCCTTTTAATCTTAAGTTGTTAATCAACTTTGTTGCTAATTTTGGATTAGGTAATAAGAAATTTCTATTCAAAATTAAGTCAATACCAATAAACAAACCTTTTCCACTAATTTTACTAATATAATTTGGAAATTTTTTTTGAATATTTCTAAGTTTTTTTAAAAAATAGTCACCCACAACTTTTGCATTTTTTTGCAAATTATCTTTTTCTATTACATCTAAAACAGCATTTCCTACAGCACAAGAAACAGGATTGCCTCCAAAAGAATTAAAATATTCCATTCCATTATTAAAAGTATCAGCTATTTTTTTTGTTGTAACTACAGCTGCAATGGGATGTCCATTTCCCATTGGTTTTCCTAGAGTAACTATATCAGGGACAATTCCATGGTCTTCAAATGCCCAGAAACTAGTGCCCACTCTTCCAAAACCAGTTTGTACTTCATCAGCAATACAGAGAGCATTTTTTTGTCTTACTAACTTAATAATATTTTTTAAATAACCTTTAGGTAATTCTATTTGACCACCACAACCCAAAATACTTTCAAAGAAAAAACTTGATAATGAATTTTTCTGATTAAAGCTTTTATGAATTATTTTTTCCGCTTCTTCTATATATTTATTTATCCATTTATTATTATTCTTTGTCCACTTTCCTCTTATTTCATCAGGCATTCTTAAAACATGAACATAATCTTTTTGACCCTCACCACCTTTACTGTTAAATTTATACGGGCTTAAATCAATTAACGAATTAGTATGTCCATGATAAGCATTATCCATAACCAATACATTTTGAGCTTTTGTATAGTTTTTAGCAATTCGTAAAGCTAAATCATTAGCTTCAGAGCCTGTACAAACAAAAAATATTTTGTTTAGTTGTCTTGGAAATGTTTTTAATAGTCTATCACTATACTCATTAATAATATTATATAAATATCGAGTATTGGTATTCATTTTAAGATTTTGGTTAACTAAAGCGGTGTGAACAAATTTATTTGAATGACCGACATGAGAAATATTATTTACACAATCAAGATATTTTCTTCCCTGCTCATCATAAAAAAATTGATCTTTTGCCTCTAACATATGAAGGGGATCTTGATATGATATTGATAAGTTTCGACCTATGTTCTTTTTTCTTTTTGATAAAATGTTTTCTTTTTTAATATTATTAATAAAAAAGGTTTCAGGAATTTTTAAAATAATATTTGGATCAGGTGAGATTTGTTCCCAAATATTGAGTAAATATTCTTCACCAACTCCAGGAAAATTATCCACTTCGTTAAGAAGCGATGTCATAATTTGAAAATGCAGATGAGGCGTCCAATTGCCATTAATTTTATAACCTCCAATTTCACCAATCCATTCACCTTTCTTTATAATTTGGCCAATCTTAAGTTTCTTCAAACATTTTTTTGATAAATGACCATATAAAGTAAAAAATTTATAATTATTAATTTTATGTTCTAAAATAACTGTAGGACCATAATCATATTTAAAATTATTATTATGCAAAATTATTACTTTTCCATTTAGAGGAGACTTTATTGGTGTATTTTCTTTAACAAAAATATCAATACCTAAATGAATATCTCTTCTTTTTGATTGGTTAAGTGATGAAATATAATGATTGCTTTTATAAACTTTTCTTTTTTCCTTATATAATCCAATACCAATGTCTTTTTTAAGAAATTTTCCAACCAGGTTGTCAAGTTTTTTATTTGAAGGATTTGTTTTAAGCAAAATGCTACTTTTATCAAAATTAACAATTTTTTTATTTATATTACTGAGCTCAAAATCAAATATATTACTAAATTGTTGATTTTTAAATAATTTTAATTTTTTACTAAAGTTAGAAACAGGCTCTAAGTTACAAATATCTCTAATCACAGCTATAAAAAAATATGGGTCAACTTTATGAAGTTTATAAATTAAATCCCATGCATTATTTTCACTTATACTTAAATATTTATTATCAGGATATTTTTTACGTTGCTTAGCTGCCATTACCAGGGTGATTACCAGACGTGACTTTATTAAACCTAGTAGAGAATAAATTTCTTGAGAATTAAGATGGTAAATTTCATTATAATTCCCCACAATATTTTGAAGACTTTTATATAAGTTTTGAGAACGCATAAGTGCGTATGAAAGAGCAATTGCTAAATCATTTATAACAGGCGCATATATTGAGTCACCAAAATCAATAAAACCAATTATATGTTCTTTATTAACAACTATATTATAATCATTTGGATCGCCATGTGTAACTGAGTGCTTTAAATTTTTTATATTTTTAAAAACAAATTTATCGTGCTCTTCTATAGTATCTTTAATAATATTTTTATTAGATCCTTTGAATAAATTTATAAATTTTTTAGCCCATATTATATTAGAAGGGTCCCACTCAAAGTTTCTAATTGCTTGATTATCCATAAAGCTTTGTAATTGCACAGATTGTAAGGCCAATAATCTTCCTAGAGATTTTTCAGTATAACTGGTAATTTTTGATTTTGCATACATACTTCCATCTATGTAAGTAAGAACCCTAACTGCACATTTTCTTTGCAAGCTATCTATGAAAAACAAAATCTTTTTATGTAAAATTTCCGGATATATTTTTTTTAACTCACTATTAAGCTTTAAATGATTGATCAATAAATCCTGATACTCTAGCTGGTTAAGAGACTCTTTAGGGTTTGAAATTTTAACAACATATTTTTTTGTGCCTACTCCTTTGATTAAGAAATTTATATCTCTTTCACTGTTTAATCGTGATAATTTTATGTTCTTAGATTTAAAAAAAGAATAGTTGTTTTTTAACCATTGGCAAAAACTAGAAACATTAATTAGGGGTGGCCGTTCATCAAAAACTGACATATTAGTTATATACATTTATATGAAGCAAATTAAAAATAATTTTATATTCTTTGGTGCAGTTCATAATGATTATGTTTTTGAATTAAAAAATGATCTAATCAAATATAGAACAAACCCAATAAAACATAAAGAAAGTTATGGTGGTGTAGCTCATAATGTCGCTAAAACAATCTCCAATAATGAAAAAGTAAGTTTTTACTCATTAATGACAGATAATGAAACAATTAATTATTTGAAAAAATATAAAATAGACTTCCTTCCCCTGAACACAAAAATTGAAAAAAGGTACTACGGTGTACTCGTTAACAAATATAAACAATTTCAATTCGGGATAGCAAATACCGACTCTTATGAAAAATTTACTAAAATTATTAACCTTAAATTGTCAAATAAATATATTGTTTTTGATTTAAACTTTTCAGAAAAGTTTATTCAATCAATTATTAATCAAAATTTTAAAAAAAACCATATTACAATTTGTGGCACCTCTCCATTTAAAATTAACAAAGTAAAAAAAATTATAAAAAAAATAGATTGTCTGATTTTAAATAAAGAGGAATTATATTCACTTAGCAAAATAAGAAACATAAAGAAATCTATAAAAAAAATTATAAATCAAAATCCTGATATTAATTTAATAGTTTCAAACGCTGATAAAAAAACATATGGATATGAAGCTTCCAAATTTATCTCATGCAAACCAACGAAAATAAAGGCTGTTAGCGAAAATGGAGCAGGAGATGTTATGGCAGGTATTTATATTTATTATAAATCAAAAGATCACAATATGATTAGTGCTCTATCACTGGCAGTTGCAGCAGGTACATTATATGCTAAAAGTGAAAGTAAAAAAATCAATCTAAACTATAAATCGATTAAAAAAATAAGTAATGATATTATAAATAAAATTGAAAAATAAGATGCTTAAAAATAAATTTAAAATTAACCCAAAAATAAAAGAATCTATAGAAATTAATAGATCTGTAGTAGCTTTAGAAAGCACTTTAATTAGTCATGGGCTGCCCTATCCAGAGAATATCAATGTTGCTAAAGAATCTATTAAGGCTGTTGAGGATAGTGGGAGTATAGCGGCAACAATTGGAATTATAAATGGTGAAATTATAATTGGATTAAATTATAATGAAATAGAGCTTTTAGCGACATCTAAAAATGTTGCAAAAGTATCTTTGAATAATATTGCACTATCCCTTTTTCATAAACAAAATGCGGCAACAACTGTTGCAACAACTATAAATATAGCTTCTAAAGTTGGTATAAAATTTTTTGCAACTGGAGGAATTGGTGGAGTTCATTTAGGATCAGAAGATAATAATGATATATCTGCAGATTTAACGGAACTTAGTCGAAATAGAATGTTTGTTATATCGAGTGGTGCGAAATCAATTCTGGATTTAGAAAAAACATTCGAAAAACTTGAGACATATGGGATTCCAAGAGTTTCTTATAATTCTGATTACATGCCAGGTTTTTGGTATGATGAAACAATCTATGCTGTAGATCAGAATTTTAAAAATATCGATGATATAGCTAACTATTTAAAACTTGTTGAGGAAACAAATCATAACTCATCTGTTTTAATTTTTAATAAAGTGCCAAAAAGCAAATCTATTGAAAAAAGTTTAATTGAAAATTGGATTAATAAGTCAATTGAAAAAGCTAGAAATAATCTTATCACAGGTAAAGATTTAACACCTTTTTTAATTTCAGAGATTAACACTCTTTCTAAAAATAAAACACTTGAAGCTAATAGCGCTTTAATTGTTAACAATGCATTATTAGCAGGAAAAATTTCAAAAAAATTTAATTCTTAAGGTAGAGTTGAGAATTTATTTTTAAGTAGTTCAAAAAATTTTGTATGATCAGCTTTATTCATAACAACACAATTTGGTTTTCTATTAGTTACCCCAAGCCAATCAACAACTGTCTCTCCTCGTGTCAATTCTGAGTCTTCTTCAACCTTAACATTAACTAGTTTTCCTGAGAATATACTCGGATCTAATAAATAAGCTATTACACATGGATCGTGAAGAGGTGTATCTTCTGTTTCATATAATTCTTTATGAAAAATCGTATAAAATTCCATTAGTTCACTAAAAAATTTAGAACTCTTGTTATTATTTTCTTCTATATAATTTATTACTTTTCTATTTACATTAACTTGGTGAGTTACATCTAAACCCATCATTGTTAAAGGAATGCCAGAGTTTAAAACTATGTTTGCTGCATGAGGGTCAACAAAGATATTAAATTCTGCTGATGGGGTTGTATTGCCTAAACACATTGCTGCGCCACCCATAAAAATAATTTCTTTTATTTTTTCTTTTATTGTTGGGTCTTTTTGTAAACTTAAAGCAATATTAGTCAAAGGCCCAGTTGGGCACAAATAAATTTGATCATTAGAAGATTTGCAAGTTTCCAAAATAAAATCTATTGCATATTGTTCCTGAACTTTATAATTAGAATTAACTTCAATAGGATCGCCCTTTTTATCTAAACCTGTTTTTCCATGGACATATTCAGCTGTAAATAAATCATAATGAATTGGTTTTTTAGCTCCAGAAAATACTTTTAAGTCAGTTCTTTCAATTAACGTACAAACCTTTAGGGCGTTATTAACCGTATTGTCTAATCCTACATTTCCTCCAACGCATGTTATACCAAGTATATCAATTTCTTTAGAGGCTGCTGCAAGCATGATAGCTACTGCATCATCATGTCCTGGATCGCAGTCTAATATTATTTTTTTAGGCATTTTTGAAACCAGATAATTTAAGGTTTGGTCTCTGGAGCCAATTGTAATCTAAATATTTAGTTACACCATCAATGACATGTAAAGTATAAGCATGTCTTGATTTTAAACTTTTATTCTCACAAGAATAATGAGGTAATCTTCCATGTAAAAGTACAAGACTACCTTTCTTTACCTCAACAAATGTATCAGTATTTGGGAAAGGTTCACTTGATAATTCTTCCATTTTCATTTTGTTATTTTCTCTTTTAAATAATTTTCGTAATGGCCCTTTATGTCCCCCACTAGCTACTTGCAAACATCCATTTTCCTTATTTGCATCTTCTAAAGCAAACCAAAAACCTACAGTACTTTCTGGTTCAGTAATTAAAAATGTTGAGTCTTGGTGACATACTACCTCACCTCCAATTTTAGGCTGCTTAAAAATATACATAGATTGTAATAAAAGCGGATTTTCAAAACCTATTGCTTTAGCAATTTGATCTAGTTGATCATTTTTAGAAAATTTAATAAATTTTTCGTCTAAATCATGAAGAGCATGGCCAATTTTATTAACAATATACTGTTTGTTAGTTTTTAAATTTTCAACGTCAAGATTTGCCTTTTCTTCAAAAAAGAAACGAATTTTATCTCCTGACTCTAAAAAATAATTATCGTCGTTATGAGTTTGACTAACAGTATCAAAAACAGACTGCTGATTGTTAAAATTCTGCTCTTCAATTAGTTCTGTTGATCTATTTATTAATTCATCACATTCATTATTAGTTTTGAAGTTTTCTATTATTAAATATCCATTATCATTCCAAAAATCAATCATATTAGCATTCATGGGTAAATCTGATTTATTAAAAAACATAATTAAATACCTATAAACTTAGTTAATAAAGGAATGCCTATTTTTATTAATTGCAATATTTGAGGAAAGATAAATCTGCCTGAAGTTGCTATCAAAATTAATAAACCTAAAACAAGAACTGAAATTATAATGAATCTATAGTTTTTTTTGCTAATATTTGTTATGTTTGATGATCTTGACCGTAATATAAATAAAATCACTACAATTATTAAAATAACAATTATAAACCTAATCATATTCTGCTCATTTATTTTTAATTGATATTATACTATCAAATAAAGATATAGATATTTTAATTAATTAAGCTAGAATTTAATAATGATAAGAACAAGCTTTCTTATAATATCTATTTTTTCTTTATTATATGGATTTGTTTTTTTCTTAACTCCAAATTTTTTTGCAGAAATGACCCAGGCTGAAAAAACTAACATAGCTTGGCTTAGAAATATTGGGGCCTCTATTTCTGGCGTATTATTTGTTGGTTTAATTCTTGTTTATAAATCACCCGCAAAAAATTTTGACTTACTTTAACACCATTTTTATAACTTCAATTTTGCAAAATTTAGGCTTAATTTTTTCTAGGTTTTTCAACGAATTTTCAGTACAAAAAACTTTAATTATAGATTTTACTATATATTCTGCCATTTTTGTTACACTATATTTGACCTAAATTTTAATAAAATATAATACCTTTTTTAAAAAATAATTATTATATTTCAATAATTTATTATTTATTATAAGGATATTTGCCGATTCATTAAAAAATATTAAAATATAAAAAGAAATATTCATTATTTATCAATAATTTAATCAATTTTAAAATTATATGATTAATCATAAAGTTAAAAAATATAATGGAGACCCAACTTAAGACAAGCTTAAGTAACGTGATGAACTAAAAGTTCGAGGAGTTAATTATGGGTATGTTAGATACTGTTAAGAATTGGTTGAGGCAAATAGCTGAATTAGGTTTGACGTTAATTGCAACAGCTGTTGTTCTCGAAATTATCTTTGGGGCTGGGGTTCCTTTTTTAGGAGTTTCAATCCTAGGAAACATCACGGCACTATCTGCAGAATTAGGTAGCCAAGGGTTAGTTGGGTTAATCTCAATAGCTGTAATAATTTGGCTATATAATCGTAGTAGATAGAATTTCTTTAAACAAAAGGAGTTAAGCAATGATGGATTCAGCAAAAAGTTTTCTAAGAGGTGTAATGGATGTTGCATTAGTGGTAATACCGCTAAGTGTAGTTCTAGGCATCATTTTTGGTCCTTCAGTACCATTTATAGGTACTGCTGTAGTTGATAATATTTCTTCACTAGTTTCTTCTCTAGGAGGAAGTGGTTTAACTGGTATTATCGTACTTGGTATTTTGTACTGGCTAGCTAGAAGATAATTAAAGATTAAATTTAAAAAGCCCTCTTTATAAGAGGGCTTTTTTTTATGAAAAAAATAGAAATACAAAAATTACTTAATGTAATGAAGAGACTAAGGGATCCTAATAAAGGATGTCCTTGGGATAAAAAACAAACTATAGAAACTATAATACCTCATACTATTGAAGAAGTTTATGAGGTAGCAGAACAAGTTTACAATAAAAATTTCGATAAATTAAAAGAAGAACTTGGGGATTTGCTATTTCAAGTAGTTTATATTTCTCAAATAGCATCTGAAAAAAAAAAGTTTAACTTTAATGATGTTGTTAAAACTATAACATCAAAAATGATTACACGACATCCGCATGTATTTAAAAATAAAAAATTTAAAAATATGAAAGAATTTAAATTATGGTGGGAAAATTCAAAAAATAAAGAAAATTTGTCTATTCTAGATAGTATACCAATAACATTGCCAGCTCTTCAAGAAGCAAATAAAATTCAAAAGAAAGTAGCTGCTGTAGGATTTGAATACAAAAATAATAATGAAGCTATTAAAAAAGTTTACGAAGAATTAGATGAATTAGAAACTGAAATTAAATATAATAACAAACAAAAAATAAAAGAAGAACTAGGTGATTTAATTTTTGCAACTTTAGATGTTGCAAGAAAATTAAAAGTAGACCCAGAAACTATATTAAAAAAATCAAATAAAAAATTTAAAAACAGATGGGCAAAACTTGAAAATTATGCAAAAAAAGAAAAATTAGATTTGCATAAAATGACAATTTTTAAATATAATAAAATTTGGCAAAAAATAAAAAAAATTTAATTATCTATTATTTAATAACTCTATAGCCTCTATAAAAAATATAAGAAGTTAATAAAAAAGTGGTAAAAACAAAAATCAAAATAATTGAATTAATATAAAAATTTATCTCTGATTTTATATAGAATGAATTCCTAAAATAAGTGATTACATAATAATAAGGATTATATAATAGAATATATTTAAATTCATCGGGTAAAGCGTTAATAGAAAAAAAAGTTCCAGATAGAAAGTTTATAGGACTTATAAAAAAATTAGAAACAGTACTTTGTGTGTCCCATCTATATGTTAAAAAACCAACTAATGAGCCAATTGATGTAAAAAAAACTATTATTAGTAGAAGATAATATAAGAAATTAAAAATTGAAAAATAATTATATGAAATAAAGTAAGATAAAATTAAAAAATTTAAACAACCAAGTACTAAACCAATAAAAATTTGAGAGATTAAATATGCTACAAAGATTTCAACACGGGAAAGGGGCGCTATAAGAAAATCATCAAATGAACCAATTTGCTTACTGTTGATTATTGAAACACTCGGATTATCAAAACTTTCCTGAGCTACAACCATAATTATTAAACCAGGTATTAAAAATTGAACAAAAGATATATTTTCATTTGATAATGAATAAAATCTATCAATTGTAGAAAAAATAATAACAAAAAGTAAGTTAGATGTAAGTGGGGCTAAAATAGAATAATGATATTCTTTTGTAAATTCTCTAATACGAAATTTTACTATCGTAAAAATAGCAAAATAATTTATCATTTTAATAAGTTTTATTTTGAAAAGTATTCTTTTACAAGTTCAACCCAGTAATTAACACCGATTGGTAATAAGCTATCATTAAAATCATATTTTGTAGTATGAAGATGGGCTTTATGATTCTCATCACCCTGCCCAATATAAAGGTAAGAACCAGGTTTTTTTTCTAATAAATATGAGAAATCTTCACCCCCCATAGAAGGATCAATTTCGGTATTTACATTAGGTTCTCCAAATATTTTTTTTGCAACGTTTGCTGCAAACTCACTTTCTTTTTTTGAGTTTATAGTTGGTGGATACTTATTAGTTAGATGGAATTCAACTTCGGCATCAGCTCCATTTGCTTTAGCAATACCAGATGCAATTTCATTAATTTTTTTTTCAAAGAAAGATCTTGTTTCAGATTTAAAGGTTCTTATAGTTCCACCCAATTTCACGCTATCATCAATTACATTATAAGCAGTTCCGCCATTTATTTTAGTAATACTTATTAAAGCTTTATCAACTGGATCAGTAGATCTGCTAATAATTGTTTGCACAGCTAATACAATTTGGGAAGCAATAACTATTGGATCTATAGCAAGCTGAGGGATTGCTGCATGACCTCCTTTTCCTTTTACAATTATATCAAATTCATCAACTGCTGCCATCATAGCGCCACTATTTACACCAATCGAGCCAATAGGTAACTCAGGCCAATTATGTAATGCATAAACTTCATCAATTTTAAAATCATCAAACATACCATCTTGAATCATTTTTTGACCACCAGCAAAACCTTCTTCACCAGGTTGAAAAATAAAATAAACATTTCCATTAAAATCATTATTTTCACTTAAATATTTAGCTGCGCCTAAAAGCATAGACGTATGACCATCGTGTCCGCAAGCATGCATCATTCCATCATTGGTAGATTTATGATCAAAACTATTTTTTTCAGGCATTGGTAAAGCATCAAAATCGGCTCTCAGACCAATTGATTTATCACTATTACCTTGAGACCCTTTTATATAAGCAACAATACCAGTATTTGCATAACCATCTTTAAACGCTACCTTAAATTCAGATAGTTTGGATTTTATATATTTAGATGTTTCATATTCTTCTAAACCGATTTCTGGAATACGATGCAGATCTTGTCTCCAAGT